>JAZNZF010000001.1:0-87037 GCA_045594795.1 Acutalibacteraceae bacterium
TCATCTATATTCTTATTCTTTATTGTTTTTACGTTAACACTTGAGTAATCGCTATATACATTTGGCTCTTCACATACTACCGCTGTAATTGTAAATTCCTTATTTGTATATTTTTTATTGTTTAATAGCATATTACTGCAATATGTATCTGAATATAAAAGCATTACAATATACGATATCGAAAAGGTAACGGCTAAAACTGCATAAGGAGCTTTAAAAATTAAATATAAGATTAAGCCTATAACTAAAAGCAGAGCCGCGCCAATAAGTGAGTATGTAGCTAAAGTATTAAAATTCAATGTAACCAATATAGAAAATACAGATGCAAACGCGGTTACCAAGAAAAATCTTTTCAAAAAAATAACTCCTAAAAATAATACCTCGAACCAAAAAATTCGAGGTATTTATTTAATTATTTAAAAAACAAAGGTAATTTATGTAGGAAGATAATATCATCCCTATCGGCTGCGTCACCCTCAGCAAGAACAGCACAAGACGCTACCGTTATAGCGCCCGCACGCTCGCTGAGCTCACGAATTGCTGCAAGAGACTCTCCTGTGCTGATAACATCGTCAACTATCAGAACCCTCTTACCTGCCATTGTTTCGGCATCGTCTAAGCCTATATAAAGATTTTGCTCTTTATTAGTGGTTATTGAGCGTACACTAACTCCAACAGGTTTATCCATATACACCTTAACGCCTTTACGCGCTACGATATATGGCTTGCCGCACTGACGAGACATCTCATAAGCCAACGGGATGCTCTTTGCTTCAGGGGTAAGTATGTAGTCAAATTCAGGCACGATTTTAAGTAATTCAGTAGCAGCAGCTATAGTTATTTCGACATCTCCAAAAAGTATAAAAGCCGCAATATCAAGCTTTTCGTTAACAGGAAATTTTTTTAATTCTCTATCCAAGCCCGCTATTTTCATTTTATAGGTTTCTCTCATAAAAACACCTTCAATATACTTAATTTAAGTAATCAACCCGGAGGCCAATGTAAACGTCTGCCTGCAAGTAAATGATAGTGTAAATGGCCAACAGTTTGACCTCCATCGTTACCGCAGTTGTTTACAACACGAAAACCTTTGCCTAAATTGTTGTCTTTTGCTATCTGCGAAATAGCCTCGAAAATTTTAGAAACATACATACTGTTGTCACTATTGATTTCGGCTGCAGATGTTATATGCAACTTAGGTATAACTATAGCGTGGAACGGAGCTTGTGGCTCGATGTCCTTAAAAGCTAAAACATATTCATCTTCATAAACCTTAGTTGATGGTATTTCGCCTTTTATTATTTTACAAAACAAGCAGTCCAAAATAATGCCTCCTTATTTTAAAACATTCCCTACTATTTCTTTTGCAGCGTCCAACGCATCGTTTATCTTGGTAGCATCCTTACCGCCAGCCATAGCAATATCCGGTCTGCCACCACCGTTACCGCCTGCGATTTTAGCAATTTCTCTAACGATATTACCTGCGTGTCCGCCACATTTAATAGCATCAGCACCACAGCAGCAAGCAAACGTTACCTTATCACCATTAGATACTGCTAATATAGCAATAACATCCGAATATTTAGCCTTAAATGCCTCTGCAAGCTTTTTAAGATTGTCCGAGTCACCGTTATCAATCTTGCTTACAACAAGCCTAATATTGCCAATTTGAGTAGCATTTTTGATATATTCATCAAGCTGACCCGATGCAAGCTTAGATTCAAGGGCAGAAATACGTTTTTCTAAAGCCTTAATTTCGTCTAAGTTATTCTTTATCTTGTTAACAATATCATTAATATTACCGGCTTTTAACAACTCTGAAGCGGATTTGATAACAGATGAATAATCGTTAAGCAGATTAATCGAGTTTTTCCCCGTTACTGCCTCAATTCTTCTAACACCGGCAGCAACAGATGATTCAGAAACAATTCGGAAACAACCAATTTTAGCGGTATTGTCAATGTGGGTACCACCGCATAGCTCTATAGACTTATCATCGACAGCAACAACTCTAACTTCATCACCGTACTTTTCACCAAACAAAGCCATTGCTCCCATAGATTTAGCTTTTTCTATAGGCATAACTTCGTTATTAACACAAATTCCGCTTAAAATTATATCGTTAACCTCGGATTCAATAGCGGTAATTTCTTCGTCGGTTAGCGCAGAAAAATGTGTAAAGTCGAAACGTACAGTTTTATCGTCAACAAGCTGACCTGCCTGCTCAACATGAGTACCAAGTTTATTTCTTAACGCAGCCTGCAATAAATGGGCAGCAGTGTGATTGCGCCTAATAGCAGTTCGTCTTTCGGCATCTATGCGTGCGTTAACAGCATCGCCAACAGATACCATACCACTTTCGATAACGCATTTGTGAATAAATACCGATTGATTATTTTTAACAGTATCTGTAACCTTAATATTAGTGTTATCGGCAGAAATAATACCCGTATCGCCAACCTGACCACCACTTTCTGCATAAAAACAGGTGGTGTCTAAAACTAATAAGGCATCGTCTCCGCTCGAGGCAAAGTCAACACGTGTTCCGTCCTTAACTATAGCAAGTATTTTGGCTGTGCACTCATCGTTTTCGTATCCAACAAAGCTAGTAGCAGCAACGCCTTTAAATAAGTCAGACTCGCCTTTCCAAGCATTAGTGTCTGATGATTTTCTTGCATTACGTGCTCTGTCACGTTGGTCTTTCATTAGCTCGTTAAAACGGTCTTCGTCAACACTAAATCCTTTTTCTTCAACAATATCTTTGGTAAGGTCAAGGGGGAAACCGTAGGTATCATAAAGTTTAAATGCAGTTTCACCATCAATAACCTTATTTTCAGCATTTTGAGTAATATCGCTAAGCATCTTAAGACCTTGGTCGATAGTTTTACCAAAATTCTCTTCTTCTATTGTAATAACCTTTTTAATGAAATCTTGCTTTTCAACCAACTCAGGATAAGCATTCTTGTTTTCGTTAATAACAGTGTCGCATAGTTCGCTTAAAAATAGTCTGTTTATATTAAGCAACTTGCCGTGGCGTGCGGCTCTGCGTAATATTCTGCGCAGAACGTATCCCCTACCTTCGTTAGAAGGCATTACGCCGTCAGCTATCATAAAGGTAGTTGACCTGATATGGTCAGTAATAACACGCATTGAAACGTCTTTTTCAGCATCGGTTTTATACTTAATACCACAGATTTTAGAAAGATGCTCCATTATGTTTTTGATGGTATCTACCTCGAAAAGATTGTCAACATCTTGGAAAATACAAGCTAATCTCTCTAAGCCCATGCCCGTATCTATATTCTTAGTTTTGAGCTCAGTATATGTACCATCGCCCATGTTATTAAATTGTGAAAATACGTTGTTCCATATTTCCATATAGCGGTCGCACTCGCAACCGGGCTTACAGTCAGGACTGCCACAACCGTATTTTTCGCCTCTGTCAAAATAAATCTCAGAACAAGGGCCGCAAGGACCTGTGCCATGCTCCCAGAAGTTGTCCTCTTTACCGAGTTTAACAATTCTTTCGGCAGGAACTCCGATTTCATTAAGCCAAATATTATATGCTTCGTCATCTTCTTCATAGACCGATGGCCATAATAGCTCAGCAGGAATTTCTAAGCAATCGGTTAAAAATTCCCAAGCCCAAGGAATAGCCTGGTCTTTGAAATAATCACCAAACGAGAAGTTGCCAAGCATTTCAAAATAAGTGCCATGACGTGCAGTTTTACCAACTCTTTCAAGGTCGGGAGTGCGTATGCACTTTTGACATGTAGTTACCCTATTTCTTGGCGGCTTTTCTTCACCAGTGAAATATTTTTTCATAGGTGCCATACCCGAGTTGATTAGTAAAAGTGATTTATCGTTTATAGGCACAAGCGGAAAACTTGGCAGACGCAAATGACCTTTGCTTTCAAAAAAGCTAAGGTATTTTTCTCTTAAATCATTTAGTGAAGTCCATTTCATTTTTATCACCCATTTATATCTTTAACATAAAAATTATTATATTATTTTTAAAATCACTTGTCAATAGATATGACTTATGAATTATCACGTATTGCATGCGAAACCTTGTATATATCGCCTCCGCCCATTGTAATAACCAAGTCACCGGCTTTTGCAATTCTATCAATTTCCGCTTTAGCTTCTTCAAAAGAGTTAACACAAACACAGTTATTAATTTTTTCAGCAAGTTGTTCGGACGTAATGCCGTAGGTGTTAACCTCGCGGGAGCCCATTATTGGGGTTAAAATAACCTTGTCAGCAACCGAGAGTGCTTTAATAAACTCATCTTTCAGCAAAGCTGTTCTCGAAAAGGTAAAAGGTTGGAATACAGCAATTACGTTGTTATAGCTAAGCTCTTTTGCCGCAGTTAGTGTCGCATTAATTTCGGTTGGATGGTGTGCGTAATCATCGGCATAAGTTATATCATTTTTAGTACATAAAAACTCAAAACGTCTTGAAGCGCCTGTGAATTTTTCGGCAGCATTTTTAATGTTTTGAGGTGAGATTCCAAGAGTATGTGCCACACTAAAAGCCGCTAGCGCATTAAGTACATTATGCTTACCAGGAACTTGTAAAGCGAGCCGGCACAGCTTCTCGTTTTTATAAAAGACGTCTGATTCCATACCACGTTTACCGGGGACTATATTTGTTGCATAATAATCGTTATCACTATTCAAACCAAAAGTAACAATCTCAAGATTAGTACCCTTAGCTGCACGTTTGCATAACGGATCATCGCCGTTTATAAAGGATTTAGAGCCCATAGAAATAAATTTACGGAACGAATTAACAAGGTTATCCATAGTTTTAAAATATTCCATATGGTCGTTATCAATATTAAGCAGAACTGTAATATCAGGTGAAAGCTCTAAAAAAGTGTCAACGTATTCGCAAGCCTCACATACCATAATATCTGACGCACCTGCCCTACCGTTTGCTTTAATTACAGGCAGCATACCACCGATAACAGCTGTTGGGTCTAAATCGTTTAAGAATAGAATTTGGGTAATTAAGGAAGTAACGGTTGTTTTGCCGTGAGTACCGCAAACACCGATTACGTTACCAAATTTTCTTGTGATTGCACCAAAGAGCTGTGACCTTTCCATTACATTGATACCAAGGCGTTTAGCTTCAATTAGCTCCGGGTTATCCTTAGCAATCGCAGCAGAATACACCAAAAGCTCGGCATCACCAACGTTCTCGGCACTATGCCCCAAAGTAACCTTAACTCCCATGTTTTTTAAGCGCATTAACGGGTCGCCAACATTGTTATCAGACCCCGTTATTATATAGCCTTTACTGTGTAAAATTTCAGCAAGCGGACACATACCGGAGCCGCCAATACCTACCATATGGATTTTTTTGATATCGTTTAAAAACGCTTCACTTTCTTTAAAAATTTTCACTTAAGTAGTCCCCTTTTGTTATCTATTACTTATTATATAACTTTTTATGGAAAAAATAAACAATTATTTTTTAGTTTACTATTTAACAATTAGATTAATACAGAATATACTGTAATAAACATATTTAAAGGATGATTAGAATGATTAATAATTCATTTAATATAGCCGTAATTGGCGGAGATGACCGTCAAAAACTAATATATGAATATTTTCTTAATAGAAATTTTTCTGTTATTATCGAAGGCCACGAAGACGGAATTAATTATAATAATATATCAAAATCAGAATTTATTATTTTACCAACCGTAGTTTCAAGAGATGGCGACACATTAAGCGCTCCAAACTGTAAGGCTAAAATTCCAATAAACACTTTGCTTGCTGCATTTGAAAGTTGTAAGTACATAGCTTGCGGTAATATAAAACAAGAAATAGAAAAGGAAATAGAATCAAAAAACATTAAATTATTTAAATACACCGATTGTCCTGTATTTAAAACGCTAAATGCCGTACCAACGGCAGAAGGTGCAATAGCTATTGCTATTGAAAAAACCGACGAAACACTTTGTGGGTCGAATTGTCTGATAATCGGTAACGGCAGTATAGGAAAATGCCTATCAAGAGCATTAAAGGGATTAGGCGCCACGGTAACTGTATCTGCAAGAAAAGAATTCGATTTTGCAAATCTTTGGTCAGATAATATTCCTTATTTAAATACTAATCAATTAAATGAAAGCGATTTAAATAATTTTGATATAATTTTTAATACTGTGCCCAAAAGAATAATTGCTAAGGAAAATCTAAAAAGTTTATCCGCAGATACGTTAATAATCGACTTAGCGTCCTACCCCTATGGATTCGACCACGCGGATAGCGAGCCGACCTGTAATTTGATTCTTGCACCGTCGCTACCTGCAATATATGCGCCAAAAAGTTCTGCTACCGCAACTGCTAAAACAATAGAAAATTATATCACAGAGGTGGTAAACAATGGACAAAATTAAGCTTGGATTTTGCGTTTGTGGTTCGTTTTGCACGATTGACAAAGCAATAGCTCAAATGAAAATCTTATCCAAAAATTATGAAATTATACCGATAATTTCAGAGGTTGTAGCAACTTATAACACAAGGTTTGGCAAGGCAAAAGAGATTATTTCAACCATTGAAGATATTTGCCAAAAAGCTGTTATTAAAGATATAGTCGAAGCAGAGCCAATAGGGCCTAAAAATCTTACAGATATAATGATAATTGCACCTTGCACGGGCAACACAATGGCAAAGCTTGCTACAGGCCTTGTCGACACAACTGTAACTATGGCAGCTAAATCTCACTTAAGAAACGCAAGACCGTTAATTATTGCGCCATCTACAAATGATGCGCTGGGCGCCGCAGCAAAGAATATCGGCACATTACTAAATTATAGAAATTATTATTTCGTACCTTTTAGAGAGGACGATATTAATAAAAAGCCACGTTCTATGGTAGCAGATTTCGATATGATACCCGACACGGTTAGAGAAGCATTAAAAGGCAAACAAATTCAACCTATAGTTTTTTAAAGTTCAATGCACTTTTTAAGATAGAAAGAATAAATAATTTTTGATGATACAGGTTTATTAAATATCTTTTCTAATGCTTGAGCATATAGCGATAATTGCTTAGAATAACGCGCTATAAGCTTTGCTGCGTCATCAGTTTTATCGGTTTTGTAATCAACTATAACTATGTCGTTTTCGTTTTCAATAACGCAGTCTGCTACGCCTTGAACAACCGAAAACTCATTGTCAAAGCCGTTAATTTTACTATTAATTTCAGACACAGCAATCTTTGTTAAAAACCTATATTCTTTATGAATTCTTACAGCTTTTTGTATCATACCGTAAACATAGCTATCAAAAAAAGCTTTAACACTTTGCTTATCAATAACTTCTGCTTCAGAAGTAGAAATATACTGCCACTCATACAACCTGGATATTTCAGATTCAATATCTATTGCTGCAGCATCATAATCGCAAAACTGCATAAACTTGTGGGTTGCAGTACCCTTCTCTGCCGAAGTAAAACCACTCTCGCTCATAAAACCGGGCAGCGTTTTAAATGTAAGCGCATTGGCTTTGGTGGCTCCTAAAATATCGGTAACGGATGTTTTAGCAGGTATTGAATCTAAACACTCATACGGATATTTATACAAGAATTTATCACCAAAATCAATATTGACGTCTTTGATTTCATCATTAACCGTATCAATGCGCTCAGCCTTAGGATAATATATTTCTGCTGTAAATTTGGTATCGTAATTAATTTCCTTAATATCCCAACTGCCACGTCTTAGTTGCTTAGCATTTGAGTTACAAATTATTGCAGAAAATATCCATTCGGCATAGCTATTACCTCTATAAATAGAGTTTTTGTTAAACGGCAACAAACCAGACGAATTATAATATGATATTTCTGAAAGTTTTTCTAAATAGCTATCAACGTTTTTAGAAGACGAAACCAGCACAAGTTTTTCACAAGCACGCGTCAACGCAACATATAGCAACCTAAGTTCTTCCTTGTAAGTTCTTAAAATGGTTGCTTTTTTTATTGCGGTTTTGGATATTGGTGTGATTACCGAACCATATTCACTATCAAAGTAATCGAATGCAACGCCATAATTATCATCACAAACAATTTTTGATTGAGCATCAGTTAAATTGAATTTTGTTCCTAAATCACAAATAATGCAAATTGGAAACTGTAGGCCTTTTGAGTTATGTACACTCATTATCTTAACCGATTCTGTTGATGAAACGATATTAGCCGATAACGCTTTGTTTTTGTCGGATTCAATATATCTTATAAACTCATCGATGCCGCTGTCAGAACTATTAAAAGCTGCGGCTTTTTCAACTAATAACCTTAAATTTGCCTTACGCATTTCACCGTTTTGCAAGCAGGAGTATATTTCCATAAATCCTAACTCAGAAAACAGTTTATTTAATAACTTATCAAGCGGCACAATCGCGCTAAGTTTACTTGCTCTATTTAAAAAATAATATGCGTACTCCGCCTTTTCATTACCGTTTTTTGCGGCATTCTTGAGGTTAATATATAACGGCACGTTTTTGTCATTTACACGTACACTCGCAAGCTCGTTTTCATTAAACCTGAATATTGGCGACTTTAATAGCGCCGCAATCGATAAATTATCGTTAAAGTTGTTTATCGATTTTAGCATAGATAGAGCGTCAATAATTTCAGTAGATTCGCTGAATTTTTGTGCTGGGGTACTTACAGGAATTCCGCGTTGCTTAAAAACAGAAACATAGTCCTTGATTTTATTTTTTGGAGAACGCATTATTACGCAAAAATCATTAAAGCCCGCTTTCCTAAGTCCGCCGTTTTCATCTTTTAAAAATGCTTCTTTTTTCAATGTACGCTCAATATAATCAGCAATAAAGTTTGCCTCAGCAACGGCATTGTTTTCGCACTCAGCCGAAACAACAATATAGCTTTCTACTGCATTTTCATTGTTGTCTGGATAATCACCAAGAGGTATTAGTTCTTCCTCGGCAGAGTAATCCATATCGGCATCAGCTTTTGTCATATACCCTTTAAAAATATAATTTACAAATTTGCATATATCCGCCCTGCTTCTAAAATTACCGCTTAACAAAACCTTGCTGTTATCACTATCAGGCAGATAGTCGGGATATAACTCTTTCCTTTTAAGAAAGTTATCAGGATTAGCATTTCTAAAGCCGTAAATACTTTGTTTTACATCTCCAACCATAAATAGTTGACCGTTTTTACGGCTTAAAATATTGAAAATTTCATCTTGCAAATTATTTGTATCCTGATATTCATCAACTAAAATGGCATCAAAATTTAAAGCAAAATCGTCGTAAACAATTTCACTATGCTCTGTAAATAGCTTTAATGCTAAATGCTCAATTTGGTCGAATGTATAAACGTTATTTTTATGCGAATATTCCTTAATTGCATTAAGATATTCTTTAGTTATTTCTACCGCTAATTTAACGCACTTGCCAGCTTTATTAAGCGACTTAATGGCAGTTTCTTCACCGTACTGAAAAGCATCACAAAGAGTTTTAATTAAATCCTTTTGTGCATCCTTAGAGGCAGAAATTAAATTTGAAACTATTTGGTTTTTGGTTGCGTTTTTTCTAATGCTGTCAGAAACGTGATTATTAGCTAATTCATATACAAGCTGCCAATTTCTATATTTCAAAGCCTCTAATACATTTTTAGCAAAATTAATTCTTTCCATCAATGCGCTTGAGTATTTTTCAAAGAAAGAATTCTCTGCTGATGCTTCATCATATAGCTTTTTAGAAAGATAATAAGCGTCTTGTGCATCTTTAATGGCAGAATCACAAATACACGCAACCCATTTTGATTTTTTTAAATCCTCAGCTGAGTCTTTGTACAGGTTTGCAATTTCATCAAGCCAGTTTTCTTGATAAGGCATAGAACAACTTTTGTTATAAAGACTCATAACAACCTGTTTTAAAAACGAATCATCATATCCATTTTGTAACAACTCCAAAAGTTCGTTAAACTGAGTTGAGTTTTCATTGTGTTTAGCTTTAATTAGGTTATTAAGAATTTCATTGTAATCTTCATAAACCTCGGAAATATCAGTAGTTTTAAAGTCCGAGGAAATGTTAATTAAATTAAAATACTCTTTTACTACAAATATACAAAAAGAGTCAATTGTGCAAATTTTTGCGCTTTTTATAAGTATATTTTGTCTTAGCAACAAATGATTGTTTGGATTGTCATTTAGCAATGCTTTGAGTTTGGTCTCAATTTTAAGCTTAAGCTCGGCAGCTGCTGCATTTGTAAAGGTTACAATTAAAGCGCGATTTGCCATTAACGGATTTTTTTCATCACAAAAGCGCTGCATAACTCTTTCTACTAATACAGCGGTTTTACCCGAACCTGCCGCCGCAGAAACGAGAACGTTTCCATTAGCATTTACAGCATCCTGTTGCGGTTTAGTTAATTTTAATGCCATCAGAAACACTCTCCTTAATAATATCCATTACTTCATCCTTGCCCATTGATGTTACGGTAGTGGCAATATTTTCGCGGTCTTTTTGACAAATATTTTTATAGTCGCACCAAGCACACGTTTGGTGTTGCGCATCAGAATTACATGGCGCTGGCGCTATTTCACCATTAACAAGAGAACGGCACATCGAACTGAATTTTTGTTTAACATATTTGAAAACTTGTTGAAATTCCTCGTTTGTAAGGGTGCTCGAGGTTTTACTAAAGCATCCATCTGCTTTAACGGTTGCAGGCATATAGCTTCCGTTAGGGTCCATAGCTAAAACAATTTCGACATCCTCTAAAACTACACCTTTAGCTTTAGCCGCATTGTTGGATTTTTTATCGATTCCTGTGTGTTTAATATGATTTAAAGGCTGATAAATAATTCCTGCAGGTAAATTGCCCAAGCTGCCATCGTCGCATATTGCACACAAATATATAAGCATTTGAAGATTTAGCCCATATAAAATATCGGGCAGTTTAAAGGTTTTTGTACCTGTCTTGTAATCAACGATTCTTATGTACGACTTGCCGTTAATCATAGCAGCATCAACCCTGTCAACAATACCGCCAATTTTAGCAGAAAAATCTTGTTCTTCAATAGACAACGGCGGAATTTGTCCGTTTTCGCTTATTTTTAATTCAAAAGCAACTGGTTTAAAACTGCTTAATTTAAGCTCATTTACGACGTACGGTACCAAATCGTACAACATGTCGGCTATTCGCTTTAAAAGATACCTGCCCTCCCCGTCAAGAGCAACACCTTCACCAACCGTTAGATTAATATATTCAGAAATTAATTCATTAATTAAATCTCTTAACTCATTGTAATTTAAATTTACTGCAAACTCAAAATCCTTACACAGTACCTTTTCGAGAACATAATGCGCTATAGTACCGCGTTGCATAAACTTAAAATCAATTTTTTCGCGAGTTGAAATATTTAACCCGTATTTAAAGAAATACGCATATGGGCACTTATAAAATTGTTCAAGCTTGCTTGGTGAGATATACAGATTTGTTCCATAGGTTAATTTAGCCACATATTTATCTATCTTTGGCATATAAGAACTATCGAAAGAAACAATATTACTGATTAATTCTTTAGTTTTTTCGTCTACTCCGTCCGCCTTTGCCAAGTTGCATAAACCGTCTTTATTGTTATTTTTTGATAAAACAGATACAGCTTGCATCGGGGTTTCAATTTGTTCAAAAGGATTTTCTTTACTTGGTGAATATTCCTCTTTCAAATTTAGGGCAGAAACAATTTGTTTATATGTTGTTGAATAATCACAAACATTGCTATAATCACTACTATGTGCAAGCATGTACACCGAATCAGAGGCAGAAGTAAGAGCTTTATAAAGCATATACTCCTCCTCAATGCTACGAGATATATAGTCATCACATAGGTTAATTTCAAGGCCTTGCAGAAATCCTTTTTCTGTGCTATTAAATATTCCACAAGATTTATATTCTGCAGGGAATTCGCCATAATTCATACCTAATACAAAGGTGTTTTTAACATCTAACGATACTACTCTATCGGCGCTTATAAATGAAACCTGGTCTAAACCTTGAGGCACACCGCCCAAGGTGGAATTTACAAAACACAAATTAAGGATATCATAAAACTCTTTAATGGATAAAACGTCCTCACCGTAGCAGGTGTAGATAGTGTCAAAAATGTTATTAATCATATTCCAACCATTTGCAAGATATTGAGAAAGATTAGAATCGGTTTCATCTAACTCTACTGCATAATCGGTTAAATGTTTTGATACACGGCATTTCTCAATTAACTTATATATCGCGCGACAATATTCGGCGCCCGTAGTATTCTTTAGCTTACTTAGTGCAATTAACGGGGAAACTATTTTTAACCTTAATTCATTGTATTTTGTAAGCTTATTCTTTATTTCATCGGGATTCTTTTCTTGTAGTCCGTAAGGATTCTTAACAAAATCACTTAACCATTCTTCCCCATCGATACCCCACATATATATATAGTTATCAATTTCGTTTATTTCTTCTTGGGAAAGGTCGGTTAATCCTGATTTTAAAAATTTATATATTTCTTTTGTTCTAAAGTTTCGTGAAGCGCGTAATGCCGAAAGTATAAAAGTGCATATAGGTAATTCTGAAAGACTTAATTTTTCGTCTATATACAAAGGTACGTTAACTTTTTTGAAAATTTCTTTAGCTGCAACTGAATAGTTAGATGCATTGCGAGCTATTAACGCAAAATCACGAAATCTAAGGTTTTGTGTGCGAACGAGATAATGTATTTTAGATGCAGCATATTCAAGTTCGTCATACTTAGAATCAGCAGATACAGCGTTAATTGCAATATTATTATCCGATTTTATATTATCGACAAGTAACCTTTGCAGGTCAGATAAATTGTTTTTATAGTAGGTGTCTGACGAAAGCTTTTTAATTTCAATCCGTTTATTTAAACCATCAGCTAATGCTTTAATATTTTTAAAAGTATCGTTTACGTTAGCAAATACAGAAAACTCATTATCAAAGTCACTATTGGTACATAATGCAATTTGAACATTATTACACTCTGAAATCGCTTGTTTTAATATTTTATACTGCTGCCCTGAAAAGCCTGTAAAGCCGTAAATAAATACCGATTTATTTTTAAAATATCCATTGTCTTTTATTTTGTTATATGCAAATGTTAGTTCGTCCACTGGGTCAATGAATGTACTGCCTAAAAGAGAATCGTAAGCATTCATTATAAGTGACAGCTCATTAAGTTTTAATGCAAGCGCCCCGTTATTAAGTTTTTCAGCAGCACTACTTAATTGCTTTGAGGTAACTGCTTGCTGTTTTAGTTCTACAACAGCGTTACAAATAGTAGGTATTGAATTAAAAGACAGATTATCTAATTCGAAAAACGATAGCTCTCCCCTAAGGTTTTTAAGCGCCTTATGCATAAGCATTGTTCTTGTGCTATCATCAACAGTTTTAGCAGTATTTCCACCATATATTCTCTTTATTTCATTAGCAAGACTCGTAAAATTAAATAATGATATATATGTTGTAAACCTGGGTGAAATTTTATTAAGCAATTCTCTTTCTGCATCGAATGAAAATTGTTCGGGAACAATTAATATAACCTGATTACCGTTTTCAGCTTCGGCTTTTATATTGCTAAACATTTGGTCTTTTTTGCCAGTTTTAGCTTGTCCTAAATAAAAAGTCAACATTTACTACACCGCCTTGCTAAATATTTTATAATTATTATAACAGATTATAAGACCGATTAAAAGTACATTAAACAAAAATTAAATTACAAATTAGTAAAAATATAACCCCTGGTGCACCTGTAGCTGCTGAAAATGTTAAAGTGTATATATTTATCGGACAGTTAAACTTAAGTTGTAAACCTAAATAATGACATATTACAAGCAACACAACCCCTATTACAGCGGTATAAGCTACCGTTTTTATAAAGCGTTTTGTTTTAATTGCAAAATACAAATAAAATATTAAGTAAATTGAGGATAAAAGGTATATAGAATATAACAAAAAAACAACCTCCGTTCATGCTAATAAATATGCCTGCATGTACGAAGGTTATTACTATTTAAGCACCGCCAAAACCGTGTTTAAAATAATTTTTAAATCGGTTAGTAAGCTAAAGTTTTCTAAATATTCTAAATTATATTTCATTTTTTGTGGCAAGATTTCATTTATATAAGTAGCATCGACGTCGGCACATTCGCTTAAAAGCTTTGATTCGTCTTTATACTCAATGCTTGCGGCAGACGTAACACCTGCAGGTAATAAAAGAGTTGCAAGCATTTCGTCGGTGTAAGCATTAACGTATTTTTGAACCTCAGGGCGAGTACCTACAAAGCTCATACTACCCCCTAAAATATTAAAAAGCTGTGGAAGTTCGTCAACTCTAAATTTGCGTAAAGCCTTGCCAATTCTTGTAATTCTACAATCATTATCAGTAGTAACTAAACTGCCTATTTTATCGGCATTATTAACCATAGTTCTGAATTTTATAATATTAAAACTTTTAAGATTTTTGGTTATTCTTTTTTGCAAATAAAATACGGGGAATCCAGAATCTAAAACAATAATTATCGATAAAATTAAATAAATTGGCAAAAGGATTAAAATAAGCACTAAAGAAAAAATTATATCAAATAATCTTTTAATTTTTAGCTGAAAGCGTTTTTTGTTTAGCGTATCATAATACTTTTTTACATCATCATTTTTAAGGCTTTCGGGAAGATTTTGCCATTTACAAAGCATTAGCACTCCTCCATTGTTTCTTTGAAAGCTTTAATTACATAATCGACCTGTTCGTCGGTCATAGAATTAAACACCGGCAAAGAAATTTCGTTAATATAATTATTATACGCTACGGGGAAATCTTTTATATTAAATCCAAGGTTTTTATATGCAGTAAGCAAAGGTAAAGGTTTGTAATGAACGTTACAACAAACGCCTTTTTCAGCCATTTTAATAATAAATTTGTTTCTATAGTCTTCATTGTCTTTGGTAAAACGCAACAGATACAGATGTCCGCTTGAATAATAGCTATCCGTGGAATGAGTTTGAGTGACAACCGGAAGGTCTTTAAAAGCCGAATTAAACTTATTAATTATATTTTGCCTATGGCTTAAGTATTGGTCATATTTTTTTAACTGATGTATACCTATAGATGCCATAATATCAGTCATATTGCATTTATAATATGGGGCAATAATGTCGTACTCCCAAGCGCCTTTTTGTGATTTAGAGAGTGCATCCTTTGATTGACCGTGAAGTGATAATAGTTGATACATATGATATAACTCATTTGAATCCACACCATCTTTATGCGTCCAAGTAACCGCACCACCCTCAGCAGTAGTTAAGTTTTTAACAGCATGGAAAGAAAAGGCAGTAAAATCAGCATATGTGCATGATTTTTTGCCTAAATACTCTGCGCCCAGAGAGTGAGCTGCGTCGGTAATAATAACTATCCTGCCAAATTGTCTTTGTAATTCAGTTTTAGGAACAAATTTATTTTTGTTATTTACAACTATGTTTTTAAGAGCAGAATAATCACAAGGGATACCGGCAACATCAACAGGAATTATTGCTTTAGTTTTTTCGTTAATTGCACTATTCACAGCGTCATAGTCAATCAAAAAATCGCTATGCATGCAATCAACCAAAACGGGCTTTGCGCCAACATGGCAAATTGCAGCAGCAGTAGCTGTATAGGTGTAAGCAGAGGTAATTACCTCATCGCCCTCACCAATTCCTAAAACACGTAACGTAAGCTCTAATGCTGCTGTAGCAGAATTAAGGCAAACCGTCATATCGGTACCGCAGTACTCAGAAATCATTTTCTCAAAAAGCTTAGTTTTAGGGCCTGTTGTTATCCAACCTGAACGCAGTGTATCAACTACCTCAGCTATTTCGTCTTCAGCGATTAGTGGAGGAGAAAAAGGTATTTCCATTTAAAACATCTCCAAAAAAATTGTTGAGTTTATTATAGCATGAACAAAGAATTAAGTCAATTATTCATAATTCTTCTGCGAAAGAATCTTCCTTATGCATTTAAATTTAAAATCCAGCCGAGAATAATCGACAGGGTTTTGCTATGAAAGGATTGTACGAATTCGATCTTGTTTGAATTTTCTACCTATGGGTTTGGACCCTCATAAATCAATCGATAATTATCCTATCTATTTCTTCTTTCTTTTTTATATAAACAACTTTTTCTTTATGAGGTTCTAAAATTCTAATGATTTCTTTCATATTAGTGTTTTGAAAAGTATTAGTCCATTTCAAAAGGTCGCAAACAGATTTTAATGTCTCTTTTTTACCTTTTTCAAGCCCTACTCTTCTTTTGATATATCTCTTAATTATGCGAAATCTATATAACCATTTTGGAATGTCCAACACATAAATTACATCAGCATCTTCAAAACTTTTCTGTACCCAAGCATAATAAACACCATCTATTATCCAATCAGATTGTTGTAATATATCCTTCAACATTTGATTACGCTTTTCTATGGGCGTTTTGACTCCGTATGAATTTCGGCTATTATCCCATTGAATATCATCTAAATCAAAATTCGGTATATTGTATTTTTCAGATAGTCTTTTTGCTAAATATGTTTTACCCGAACCACTGCAACCGATTATTCGGATTTTCATTTGATATTCTCCTTTGCGGTGTTGATAGAGGCGATTAATATTCTGCGTATTGTACCACATTGATTATATAAATCTTTTGCAATTTCTCGTTCTATCAAATCAGATTTTACAAACAGTTCAATCCAATATTCTGTTTCATAATATTCTTTGAGAGATATTTGAAGCTTTGCAAAAAAATCAGGTTTACCGTGAGCATAATTTGCTTCGTGAATATTAGCACCAATGCTTGTTGCGGAACGCTCTAATTGATTAACAAGAGAATAATGTCCCTTTATATTTTACAAAGTTTTATGACTTTTACGGAAAAGTCCATTGATAAGTCGATAAGTTTATTTTCTTTCAATAATATCACCTCTGCAAACATTATAACATGTTCAATGAAATATTGCTACGCAATATGAAATAATCCTTCGGATTATGAAATTTGATGCTTACGCATCAAGTGAAATAAAATAAATCCCTCATACGCCGCAGCGTATTTCATAGCGACAGCTATTTCATATGCCGATAGGCATATTTCACAAATCCCACAAGGGATTTATTTCATTGAAAAAAGCACCGACAATGTCGATGCTTTTTTCTGGAGCGGGTGATGGGAATCGAACCCACGTAACCAGCTTGGAAGGCTGGAATTCTACCATTGAACTACACCCGCAGCTAACGGGGATTATAATAACATAATCCCCCAAAAAAATCAAGTGTTTTTTTAAAATTTTTTATTTAATAGCTAATTGACCTTTGCTAACTGATAATTCTACAGAATTTAAAGAATCGTTATTTATTATAAGTTCAACAATTTTATCTTCAACATTTCTGCGAATATAGGTCCTCAAGTCGCGTGCACCACGTTTTCCGCCGTGGGTTTCTTTTGCAATAAAGCTACAAACCTCAGGCTTCCAATTAAAGCTAATGCCTTTAATTTGCAATGAATCCCTTAACTCGTTCAATGCAATTTCAGCAATTTTACAGAAATCATCTTCACTCAAAGGATTAAACGCGGCAATTTCATCAACTCTGCCAATAAACTCGGGGCGCAAGAACTTTTCAAGAGCGGCAAGCGCTTTTTCTTTGATAGTATCATCCTTGGTTTTGCCGAATCCCATAGGATTATTTGCGCCATCACTACCGGCATTGGATGTCATAACAATTATTGTGTTTTCAAAATTAACCCTTCTGCCTTGAGCATCAGTAACCCTACCATCATCCAGGATTTGTAGTAAAATATTTAGCACGTCTGGGTGTGCCTTTTCTATTTCATCAAATAGAATTACAGAATAGGGTTTGCGTCTTACCTTTTCGGTTAACTGTCCAGCATCATCGTAGCCAACATATCCAGGAGGCGCACCAATTATTCTTGATACAGAGTGTTTTTCCATAAACTCTGACATATCTAACCTAATTAACGTTTCAGGTGTATGGAACAACTGCTTTGATAATACCTTAACAAGCTCGGTTTTGCCTACGCCTGTAGGACCAACAAATATAAACGAAGCAGGCCTTGGATGTGAGGTTATTTGAACTCGCGAACGTTTTACCGCAGCAACAACACTACTTACAGCGTTATCTTGACCTATGATATGCTTCTTCAGTTCATCCTCAAGACCTGAAAGCTTTTGAAGGTCACTTTCTTTAACTTTAGTAGCGGGTATGCCCGTCCATAACTCAATAACCTTTGCTAAATCGTCATCTGTAACAAGGTTATCTGCAGCAGGTGCATATAGCTCGTTTGCTTCTTCTTTGTATTTAGCTAATTCTGACTTAACTGAGGCGAGCTTTTCATAATCAGGGGTGTCAACAGATTGCTCTAACTGTTCTTCCTCGCCAGAAAGCTTTGCAATTTTTTTATTAATTAAATACAACTTATCTATTGCTGTGTTTCTAAGACTTGCACAAGCGCAAGCTTCATCCATTAAATCTATTGCCTTATCAGGTAAAAATCTGTCTGTAATGTATCTTTCCGACAAAGTAACAGCTTTGGTTATAATTTCATCTGGTATAACAACGTTATGATACCCCTCATAATAACCTTTAACACCAAGTAAAACATCAACAGCCTGAGCTATAGAAGGTTCCTCGATAACGACGGGCTGGAAACGTCTTTCAAGCGCTGAATCTTTTTCAATATATTTACGATATTCCTTTAAGGTTGTAGCGCCTATTACCTGTATCTGACCCCTTGAAAGTGCCGGCTTTAAAATGTTACCGGCGTTCATTGAACCTTCAGAATCACCGGCGCCAACGAGATTATGAACCTCGTCAATAAATAGAATTATATTACCTGCATCTTTGATGTCATCGATTAATCCCTTTACTCTGCTTTCGAATTGTCCGCGGAATTGGGTGCCTGCAACTAAAGCGGTCATATCTAGTAGGTGTATTTCTTTATCAAGAAGCCTTGCAGGTGCGTCGCCATTCGCAATTTTAATTGCCAAGCCCTCAGCTATAGCGGTTTTACCAACGCCAGGCTCACCAATTAAACAGGGGTTATTCTTGGTGCGTCTGGATAGAATCTGAATGGTTCTATACAGCTCATCTTCCCTGCCGATTATATTATCAAGCTCACCGTTTTTAGCCCTTGCAGTAAGGTTTGTGCAAAACTGATTTAAGAATCTGCCTTTTTTGGTATTTGCTTTCTTGCTTTTTTCTTTTGATTCTGATTTTTGGTTAGCATCATTATTAGATTTTGGTTCGACCTCGCCACCAAAAATATTATTTACAAACGGAAAAACAGGGGCACCGCCCATTTCAAAATTATCAAGCTGCAGGTCGCCGTCCATAAACTCCATCATCTGTTCGTTTAAGCCTTCGATATCCTCGTCGCTTAAATTCATTTTACTTATCATATCATTTATGGGTTTAATTCCCACCTCTTTAGCACAAACAAGGCAAAAGCCCTTGGGCTCGCCACTGACATTAGAACCCATCTCTGAAACGAATACTATAGCGGGCCTTTGACCGCATTTTGAACACATTTTTAACATAAAGAACTCCTTAAACTATACTAAAGCAAACCGAATAAGTTAGCCATCTTACTAAAAATAAATGTTTTTTCTATTATATCTTGATTAAGAAAAACATATTGTGTATCAGAAAATGATACTATATATGAAACAATAACGCACACCAACGAGGCAATTATTATTCCCTTAAACACTCCCAATACAAGCCCCAATGTTTTATTTACCTGTTTTAAAATGGGAGCTTTAAATAACTTGCAAATAACCTTAGAAAGAATACGGAAAACAAGCATTAAAACAATAAATAAAATAATATTTATTGCAAAACTAATTACAGAAATTGCGGTTGGTCTTATTACATTATGAGAAAAGTTTTGGGCTATTATCTCGTTGCTTGTGTCTTTTTTTATAATAGCACCTATACTGCTTGTTGTCACACCGGAATTTTCAGCCATATTGGTAATAATTTTAGGCAAGCTTTCCCAAACTGCATTAACTGTTTGCTCACTTTTCTCGTCCTGTTTTTCAAGTTGTGTAACAACCGATTTTTGCACCGATTTATCTATAATACTATCATAAATAAATGTTGAAACAGGCATAGAGCAGGTTGAAATAATAAGAACGGTTGCAATAAGACTTGCAAGTCCCATAATTGATTTTACAAATCCGCGTTTAATGTTAATGAATGCTACAACAAAAACAATTAGTAATACAATAATATCAAGAGCTATACTCATATTTTGCTACCCCTCTTTAATTTCGTGTTCGAAAATCGAATTATTATTAACAACAAAAATTTTGTTTTCAAGAATTGAAAATTTAGTTGCCGAGGTGCCACAATCGACAGTAAAAACATTTTTACCTAATTCATTATAAACATAAATAGAGCTTCCCTTTGCCGCGGCAAGATAGCGCTTAGAATACACAACCTTATCCGGATAAGAAACAACGTCAAAATTGAATAAAACTTTATTGTTTTTTCTCACTAACACATTACTTGCATCAAGATTACTGTCAGCGCCCGTTACACTGCAAAAGCCTAAATAGGAATTTGCTTTATACTGTAAAGGAGTAGATTCAATAATGCCTTCTTTATTAGAATTCTTTGCAGTAATTAAATATGTTTTATTAGCTTCAGAAATTAAAAACTTATTTCTGCCAAAGCTGTCAACAGAAAGCATCAAGCTACCACTTTCGAATTCGTTAAAAGGCTTGTTGCTTTTGTCTTTAAAAATTTTAAGCTTTGATACATATTCACCGTTTTTTGCATTAAGAGTAACGGCAGCAACATATTTTCCATTATCAGAAATTGCCACGGAGCTTACAAGGTCAGTAGCAGAACTCCACTTAAAAAGTTGCTTATTGTTTTTATCATAAACCTCAAGCATAGCTGCACTATCATCGGACGATGAAACTACACAGAATGTTCCGTTTCTGCCAATTTGCACATCATAGACTGTATTTTCAAATTCACGGTTATACAGTAATCCGCTAAAGTCAAAAATCGAAACTGTATTGGAATTGTTTGCATATAGCAAAACGCGATTTTCACTAACCGAAACCGAAGGAGAATAATACCCGTGTTGTAGTGAGATAATCTCCTTGCCCTTTGCATTATACATCTCAATATATGTATCAGAAACGACAGCAATTCCGCCATTTAACTGATAAACATCAACCACACTGTTACCGCTAATAGCTTTGGGAAATCCTGCGCCACTACCTAAAGTTAGTGCAGAGTTGCGCACTAAGTCCATAATTCCGGTCGGTGAAACAACATTAATAAAGACTATTACAAGAATTATTATAGCAGCAGATATTGCGGTAGAAAGATTTTTAATTCGCTTAGAGCTTTTTGTGCCTTTAACTACGTGGATACCTGTGGATTTATTTAATTCCGCTGCGCTTTTATTTGAATATACAATGCGCTTTTCGGGTTTGGATTTATTTAAATATTTTGCTTTTTTCTTTTCAAATCTGCGCTCAGCTCTCGCATCTTTTGCAGATTTAACATTGATCTCATCGTCTATATCCTTAAACGAAGTGATTTTATAATTATCAGAAACTGCACTTTTTTTAGGCTTAACTGCCTTAACTTTTTTAATGTTTTTCTTTTTATACTCCGACACAAAATCACTCCTTATATATAACTTTATTTAAATACAAACCGCAAGCAGTGGCTGTTACCCCAGCATCGCTACGGTTACCCGATTCTAACGCTTTAGTTATGGATTCAGCGCTTCGCTTGCCACCGCCAATTTCTAATAAAGTACCCGTAATAATGCGTACCATATTGTATAGAAAACCATTAGCTGTAATAGAAATCTCTATTATATCGCCAGTCTTTTTAACATCACAGCTTTGGACGGTACGAACCTTATCTACAACAGAACTTCCCGCAGAGCAGAAGGCTGAAAAGTCATGAGTACCTACAAAAAGCTTTGCGGCTAAATTCATTTTTTCAACATCTAAGGGATATTTATACCACATTGCCCTACCATTTTCAAAAGGGTTTGGATGTGCAGAATTACAAATTTTGTATACATAATTTTTATTAATACAACTATACCTTGCGTGGAAATCGTCTGGAACAATTACACAATCAATTGCCGAAATATTTTGACTTGTGTTATGGTTAATTGCCTCGATAATATTGTGTGGATTCATATCAGTATCAATGTCGAAATGGCAACAAAACATATTTGCATGAA
Source organism: Acutalibacteraceae bacterium (assembly GCA_045594795.1). Classification (GTDB taxonomy): domain Bacteria; phylum Bacillota; class Clostridia; order Oscillospirales; family Acutalibacteraceae; genus UMGS1532. Next base: position 22,325 of record JAZNZF010000001.1, read on the forward strand.
CGCCCGAATCGGTACGGCTGCAACCGGTAACATCGATATTTTTACTATAAATTTTATTTAATGCAGAACAAATCTCTGCTTGCACCGTGTTACCGTTTGGTTGTACCTGCCATCCGCAAAAATCGGTTCCAAGGTAAGAAATTGTTAAAAGACACCTTGACATTTAAACACCTCAAATAGTGAGAAAATTATTGAAAATAAAAATAAGAGCTATGCCAACGATAAATATAAAAGTAGCAATCAAGTCGATAAAACTAAATCGAAGCTGTTTCATACGTGTTCTGTTACCGTTAGTGTTATAACATCTACTTTCCATCGCCTCTGCCAATTCACCCGCTCTGCGTACAGAAGAAATTAAAAGCGGAATTAAAATTGGAATTAAAGCCCTCACGCGTTTAATTATACTGCCGTTCTCAAAATCGGCTCCCCTTGCCTTTTGTGCGTTCATAAGTTTGTTGGTTTCATCAACCAAAGTAGGAATAAACCTAAGCGCTATGGTCATTATCATAGCTACGGTATGAACAGCAGAACCAAGTCCGATATATTTTAATGGAGATAGCAAACTTTCAAGTGCGTCGGTTATCTGTGTTGGTGTAGTTGTGTAAGTAAGCATAGCACTCGAAATAATTAAAATTATAATTCTAAGTGCCATAAAAACTGCTCTGCTAATTCCTTGGTCGGTTATCCTTAACACCCACCACTCGAGTAATACATTACCCTCAGAAATATAAAAAACGTTTAAAACAGCCGTTAAAATTATAATTGGCAGAATACTTTTTAGATTTTTTAGGTACATCAAAACAGGCACTTTTGTTAGAAAAATAAGCGCAAAGGCAACGATAATTAAATATAACAAAGAGACAAAAGAGCTTATAATAAATATCGAAATGATAAATGCAATAAGTGCTAAGAGCTTAAATCTTGGGTCAAGGCGGTGAATTATAGAAGCGGTTGGATAATATTGGCCGATAGTAATGTCTTTAAGCATTATTTGCACCTCCGCCAATATACTCAGTTAGCGCGTCAACCGCACCATCAACGGTTAGGAAATCACCTTTGATATCAAATCCTTTTTCACGAAGCTTAATAATTATCTTAGTAATTTCAGGAACGTTCAAGCCAATTTCCTCTAATTTTTTATAATTTGAAAAAACCTTATTGGTACTATCAAACATAAATAGATTACCGTGATTCATAACAAGCACTTTATCTGAAATTTTAGCGATGTCTTCCATACTGTGAGAAATGATAATAACAGTTGCGTTAGTGTTGTTTCTATATTCAATAATTCTTGAAATAAGTAGCTCTCTACCTGCTGGGTCTAAACCGGCGGTTGGCTCGTCTAAAACCAAAATTTCAGGTTTCATTGCAATTACACCCGCGATTGCTACCCTGCGCATTTCACCGCCCGAAAGTTCTAAGGGTGATTTATCAAAAAATTCCTCGCCAATACCAACAAGGTTAGCGGCATATCTAACAGCTCTGTCAACTTCCTCATCGTTTAGGCCCTTGTTTTTTGGCCCATAAGCAATATCACTATACACCGTTTCATCAAAGAGTTGATGCTCAGGATACTGAAATACCATACCAACTCTAAAGCGAATTTCATTAATTTTTTTAGGATTTTCCCAAATATCTTTACCGTCTATATAAACGCTACCCTCATCAGCTTTCAAAAGCCCGTTAAGATGCTGAATAAGTGTAGATTTACCACTACCCGTATGTCCGATAATACCAATAATTTCGCCTTTGTTTGCACAAAACGAAACGTTATTAACGGCATCGGTTTTAAAAGGCGTGCCCTCACCGTAATGGTGAGATAGATTTTTAACCTCTAAAAAAGACAAGTTATTTTTCCTCCGAAAGTGCAGATGTTAAAGCATTAACGCAATCGTCAACTGTAAGAACGTTACCTAAATCTACACCTATATTTTTTAATCTATACGCAAGCTCTGTAGTTTGAGGGATGCTTAGCCCAGCTTGCTTGATAATTTCAACTTCACTGAACACCTCGTTGGGCGTACCATCTAAACAAATGCTGCCGTTGTCCATAACAACTACCCTGTCGGCCAGCGCAGCCTCATCCATATAATGAGTTATTAACACCACTGTTATATTTTTCTCTTGATTAAGCTTAATAAGAGTAGACATAACCTCCTGCCTTCCCATAGGGTCAAGCATTGCGGTAGGCTCATCGAGAACGATACATTGTGGTTCCATAGCTAAAACACCTGCAATAGCAACTCTTTGCTTTTGTCCACCCGATAATAAATGTGGTGAATGATTTTTAAATTCATACATACCCACAGACTTTAGTGAGTTATCAACGCGCCGTCTAATTTCTGTGGGATTAACTCCTAAATTTTCGGGGCCGAACGCTACATCATCTTCAACAATAGTAGCAATAATTTGATTGTCGGGGTTTTGAAAAACCAAACCTACTTGACTTCTAATTTCAAATTCTGCTTTTTGGTTATTGGTAGTTACACCATTTACACTAACAGTCCCATTGCTTGGTAAATGCAAACCATTTAATAGTCTTGCTACAGTAGATTTGCCAGAGCCATTATGACCGAGAATAGCAACAAAACTACCGCGCTTTATTTTCAAATTGAAGTTATTTAAAACAGCAGTTTCGTTATCACCATAATCAAACGATACGTCCCTTAATTCAATAATATTATCCATTAAATTCCCTTTGCTTTCCAAATGGTTGTGCTACCGCAAGGTAAAACAATATTTTTATTAGTAACCTTTAAACCGATTTCGTCGGTTATAACATCACCATCTCTGCCATTATTAAAAACAATATCAGTCATATAGTTCATAATAGTCGGTGACATACCCGTAGTATACGAGTTAATCAATAAGAGTACTGCATCTTCGCTGAATATTTGCGAGGTTAAATTCAAAAGCTCAGCCAATTGATTTTCAAACTTCCAAACCTCGCCGTCAGGTCCGCGGCCATACGAAGGCGGGTCCATTATTATAATATCGTATTTGTTGCCACGCCTAATTTCGCGCCTAACAAATTTTAAGCAGTCATCAACAAGCCATCTAACAGGTCTGTCGGCAATACCACTTGCCGCTGCGTTTTCCTTAGCCCATTGCACCATACCTTTTGATGCGTCAACGTGGGTAACCGATGCGCCCGCCTCAAGACAAGCAAGGGTTGCAGCGCCGGTATACGCAAATAAATTCAGCGCTTTTACGGGTCTATTGGCTTTTTTAATAGTATCGCTTAAAAGCTTCCAATTAACCGCTTGTTCAGGGAAAAGGCCCGTGTGTTTAAACCCCATCGGCTTAAGGCGGAAGGTTAGATTATTATAGTTAATACTCCATACGTCAGGAACTTTTTTTAACATCTCCCATTTTCCACCGCCGGAGCTTGATCGATGATAAACAGCATCAGCCTTGCCCCAAAGTTTAGGGTTTTTATCACCCTGCCAAATAATTTGTGGGTCGGGTCTAATAAGGGTTACATTACCCCAACGTTCAAGCCTTTCGCCGCCTACCGCATCTATTAATTCATAATCATTAAAGTCATTAACATAACGCATAAGAATTGCCTTTCAAATTAAAATAATGATGCTTGTCCTTCTGTTTTGATTCCTAAGTGGTCATACGCTGCCTTAGTTACACATCTACCTCTGCTTGTTCTCGTTAAAAATCCTATCTGCATTAAATAGGGTTCGTATACGTCTTCAATGGTAACAGCTTCTTCACCGAGAGCCGCCGCAAGAGTATCCAAACCAACGGGACCACCGCTGTATTTTTCAATAATGGCGCGTAATAGGTTTCTGTCAAAATAATCAAGCCCAAGCTCGTCTATCTCAAACCTATCAAGAGCAAGTGAAGCTATCCTAGTGTCAATAACGCCCTTGCCTAAAACCTGAGCAACGTCGCGTACACGTTTTAAAAGCCTGTTTGCAATACGAGGTGTTCCTCTCGAACGGGACGCAATTTCAAGCGCACCGTCTTTGTCAATATCAATACCCAATATTCCTGCAGAACGAGTTACAATTTCAGCCAACTCTTCAGGGGTATACATCTCAAGTCTTAGTAAAACTCCGAATCTATCTCTAAGAGGTGCAGAAAGCTGACCCGAACGGGTTGTAGCACCGACAAGCGTAAAGCGATTAAGGTCAAGACGAATAGACCGAGCTGAAGGTCCTTGCCCAAAAATTATATCAATAACGTAGTCTTCCATAGCAGGATACAAAACCTCTTCAACACTACGAGAAAGACGATGAATTTCATCAATAAAAAGCACGTCGCCATCGTTTAAATTAGTTAGTAACGCCGCTAAGTCTTTAGGCTTTTCAATGGCAGGGCCGCTTGTTACCCTAAAATTAACGCCCATTTCGTTAGCAATTATCCCTGCAAGTGTTGTTTTACCGAGACCAGGAGGGCCATATAATAACACGTGGTCAAGCGGTTCCTTTCTACCAACAGCTGCCTTAATATAAATCTCTAAATTATCTTTAGCCTTGTCCTGTCCTATATACTCGGTCAAGGTTTTTGGGCGCAAAGAAAACTCAACATCACTGTCATTCCCGCTCTCGTATTCGGGAGAAACTATTCGGTTCTCAAAATCCATATCGTTCATAATAATTTCACCTTATAAGTTAGAAATTGATTTTAGTGCTTGTTTAATCATCTCTTCTACAGAGAGACTCTGGTCGAGTCGCGCAACGCATTTAGAAGCATCCGCTTGGGTAAAGCCTATAGCAATTAGAGCCTCAATAGCCTCAGCGGCATTACCCACCGGAACAGCATTGCCGATGTTTTCAAGATTAGCCGCAGAAGTAATCATACTGCCGCTTATTTTATCTTTAAGCTCTAACACAATTCTCTGTGCGGTTTTAGCACCAACACCGTTAGCTTTTGATAGAGCTTTAGCATCACCGCTTGTAATGTATAAAGCAACCTGTTCCGGAGTGAAATCAGATAAAATTGATATACCGAGTTTTGGGCCAATACCGTTAACCGAAATTATCATTTTGAAGAAATCTAATTCGTTAGTATCAAAGAAGCCATATAAGTCACAAGCATCCTCGCGCACAGCCATATATGTATAAAGCATAACATTTTGATTTATCTTTGGTAACTGTGCTAATGTTTTATGTGATGTGTAGCATCTAAATCCAACGCCTGAACATTCTATCACAGCACTCTTTTCGTCGGTATATATTAACTTGCCGTTAAGAGAATATATCATAAAATCACCTCAATAATTTAAGTTTAGACATTAGCGAGCCAGAAGTATGCGCGTGGCAGATTGCAATTGCCAAGGCGTCGGCAGTATCATCGGGCTTGGGGACTTTACTTAATCCCAATAAGGTTTTTGTAAGCTCCATTACCTGTCGTTTTTCTGCCCTTCCATATCCCGTAACCGCTTGTTTAACCTGTAACGGTGTATACTCATATACCGGAACTTTTGAGTGCTCTGCCGCAAGCAAAATAACGCCCCTTGCTTGTGCTACATCAATAGCTGTGGTTGTGTTGGTGTTAAAAAACAGTTTTTCAATAGATACAGCCTCGGGATTAAACTGCTTTATTATAGCAGTTATGTCGGAATAAATTTTTTCCAATCGCTCTACAAATGGTGTGCCGGCATCGGTTGTTATAGCACCATAATTAATAGTTTTAAATTTATTGTTTTTAAACTCAATAATGCCATATCCAACTATTGCATACCCTGGGTCTATCCCTAAAATAATCATCAACACTACCCCAAATTAAATATTTCATATAATTATAACATAACTTATATAAAATAACAACATTACATATAAAAAATTATTGTTATTAAAAGAATTATTTTGACGTATAAATTGTTAAAATAAACACAAAATTATATTTATTAGACCTTTTATTTGGTTAATTGAAAAAATATGTAATTTTTTTAAATTAGTTATTGACAAACAGATATTTTGTTGATATAATAATCAAGTCGTTTGAAACGATCCATTAGCTCAGTTGGCAGAGCACTTGACTTTTAATCAAGGTGTCCGGAGTTCGAATCTCCGATGGATCACCAAAATCCCCGTACATTTTGTGCGGGGATTCTTCTTTTTATAAAGCATAAAACCCCATCGGAAGATGGGGTTTAAATTATTATCTAACACCGAACAATAAATCTCCATATGAGGGGAACGGCCAATAGCTTTCGGCGGTAAGAATCTCCGCCTCATCACAAGCCGAACGAATTGCAGCCATTCTTGGTAAAATAACGTCGCGAATATATTGAGACTCAAAAACAACGTCAGAGTTTTCGTTAATAATATGAATCTCTTTCTCAAGTTGCGAAATTTGCTCGCTAACATTATCGGTAATTAGGGAAAGCTTTGTTATAATTTCTTTTTCAAAATTACAGTTAGCATTTATTACCGTCTGCTTTTTAATTACTGCATCGGACAAATCCGAAACATACTTAGTAATGGCGGGTAATATCTCGCGTCGCGCCATATCAACCATAGTGTTAGCCTCTATATCCACAGTTTTACAGTAGTTTTCTAAGATAATTTCTAAGCGAGAATTAAGCTCTTTTTCAGAAAATACTTTATGAACAACTAATGTTTCAATGTTCTTTTTATCAATCAAATGAGGCAAACAGTCGGGCGTTGTGGGATAATTCAAAAGGCCCCTGCACTTTGTTGCTTCTTCTATCCAAGCATCATCGTATCCGTTACCGTTAAATATAATACGCTTATGGTCTTTAATGGTCTTTTTAATAAGCTTATGTAGGTCTTCGTTGAAATCCTTTGAGTTTTCAAGTCTGTCTGCATAAGATTTAAGAGATTCAGCAACGGCGGTATTGAGCATAATATTAGCACATGCTATGCTGTTTGAAGAGCCAAGCATACGAAACTCAAACTTATTGCCCGTGAATGCAAAGGGCGATGTTCTGTTACGGTCTGTAGTATCCTTCTGAAACTTTGGAAGTACATGAACGCCAAGCTTCATAATTTCTTTTTCAGATGCATTATAAACTCTATCGTTTTCAATAGCATCTAAAATGTCGGTAAGCTCGTCACCAAGGAACATAGAAACAACCGCCGGTGGTGCTTCTTGTGCGCCAAGTCTGTGATCATTTCCTGCGGTAGCAACCGAAATTCTAAGCAAGTCTTGATAATCGTCAACCGCCTTAATAACTGCACATAGGAACAATAAAAACTGTGCGTTTTCATAAGGAGTTTCGCCGGGCGTAAGTAGATTAATTCCGGTATCTGTTGTCATTGACCAGTTATTGTGCTTACCACTACCGTTCACTCCGGCAAATGGCTTTTCGTGTAAAAGACACACAAGTCCGTGTCGTGCTGCAACGTTCTGCATAATTTCCATAGTTAATTGATTATGGTCGGTTGCAATGTTTGTTGTAGTATATACGGGCGCTAATTCATGTTGTGCAGGCGCAACCTCATTATGCTCGGTTTTTGCAAGTATGCCAAGCTTCCATAACTCATCATCAAGGTCTGCCATAAATGCGGCAACGCGAGGCTTAATTGTACCAAAATAATGGTCGTTCATTTCTTGCCCTTTTGGTGGCTTTGCGCCAAAAAGAGTTCTGCCGGTATAAACTAAATCCTTGCGTTTGTCGTGCATTTCTTTATCAATAAGAAAATACTCTTGCTCAGCGCCAACAGATGTTCTTACAAGCTTAACAGAGTCGTTACCAAACAAACGCAATATGCGTATAGCTTGTCTATTAAGAGCCTGCATAGAACGAAGCAAAGGTGTTTTTTTATCAAGCGCTTCTCCCCCAAACGAGCAGAATGCAGTAGGTATACACAAGGTTTTATCCTTTATAAAAGCATACGAAGTGGGGTCCCAAGCGGTATAGCCACGAGCCTCGAAGGTTGCGCGCAAACCACCTGACGGGAATGACGATGCATCAGGTTCGCCCTTTATAAGCTCTTTTCCCGAGAACTCCATTATTATTCTACCATCAGAAGACGGTGTAATAAAGCTATCGTGCTTTTCGGCGGTAATACCAGTCATAGGCTGAAACCAATGCGTATAATGGGTTGCGCCTTTAGAAATAGCCCATTCCTTCATTGCTTCTGCTACAGCATTTGCAACCGAAAGGTCTAAGCGTATGCTCTCGTCAATCGTGCGTTTTACCTGACGGTACACATCCTCGGTTAAACAGGATTTCATAACCTTATCGTCAAATACAAGGCAGCCAAAATATTCGGTTACGGTTTTCATTATAAACCCCTTTCAAAATTAACAAAAAGGGGTACGAACGTACTCCCCTATTAGCAGTTTATATTATACTCTCAGATGCGTTTTCAGTCAAGTAATTAATATTCACTTTTTATGAAACTTTTTATAGTTATTTACTTATTTTAATTAAAAAAATAAAGTTACATTCTTTTTATAAATCGTTAACAATATTGCTTTAATATGACTTGAAACTAAAAGGTTTGTTTGATATAATTATATAAAAATAAACGAGGTGTATAATGAATACAGAAAATAAAAACCCAAGCGGCAAAAAAACCTGGAGTAATTATTATTGGTTTTACTATAAATGGCATATTTTTTTCATTATATTTTTCGGTATTGCAATAGCTATCTGTACCGCTCAATGTGCTTCGCGCATTACACCTGATTGTTACATATTATTTAACTCTAATATATTTATAAGTGACCAAGAGCTAAATTCTACTGCAGACGAGGTAGAAAAGTATATCGATGATATAAATGACGATGGCAAGGTAGAAATAACTGCAATTAATTGCACATACCCTAAAGGCAATCAAACAAGAAAAGCACAGGTAAACCAACAAGCAGTTTTACAAATGCAAAGTAACGATACGCACATATGGATTGTTGACCAAAAAGGCATTGAACTATATCTGCTAAATGAAGATATCGATATTTTTGCTAAGTCAGATAATTTCGACAATTACGAAAATATGGCATTATCCGTTGAAAACATTCCGTGTCTTAAATGGCTTAACCAAAACGACGAGGGCAACAAATATTATCTGCTTGCAAGAAAAGATAAAAACGGCAAAATTACCGATGTTGCCAAGAAAATAATTAACAAAATAACAAAAATAAAATAACTTAATAACGCATAAAAACACAGTAGTATTATTGCTACTGTGTTTTTATTTTTCATTAAACGATTTGTTCTAAACGCTAACCGTGTATGACACGTGGATATAGTTACATTCTTTCGGGTGCGTCAATCTTAAGCATTGTTAATACGTTTTTAATAACCGATTTAGTTGCAACACAAAGGCTGAGTCTTGCTTGCATTAAAGCTTCATCCTCGCCCTTAACCCTGCAAGCATTATAGAATTTATGGAATAGGGTTGCAAGGTCATAAACGTATCTTGTTATTCTTGCAGAATCGTAGCTCTTTGCAGCTAACTCAATTTCGAAAGTAAGTGATGCTAAATGACGAATTAACTCACGTTCTTCGGCGGTTGAAAGTCTACATAGTTCATCTTCACTACACTCGCGTGGGGTAATGCCCTCGTTATCAAGTGCACGCAAGATACTACAAATACGAGCATAAGCATACTGAACGTAATATACAGGGTTTTGGCTAGTTTCTTGGACTGCTAAATCCAAGTCGAACTCTAAATGAGTAGATGGTTCTTTTGAGTTAAATATAAATCTTGCAGCATCAATCGGCACCTCATCAAGCAGAGTTTTAAGGGTGATGGATTTACCGGTTCTTTTAGAAACCTTAACAACCTCACCATCGCGAACAAGACGAACAAGCTGCATTAAAACGATATCAAGCTTATCACCCGAAAGACCAATAGCATCCATCGCGCCCTTGATACGTGCAACGTGGCCGTGATGGTCGGCGCCCCAAATATTTATTACGGTATCAAAACCGCGCACGTGGAATTTATTATAGTGATAAGCAATATCTGCTGCAAAGTATGTTGGATTACCGTTTGCACGGATAAGAACGTCATCCTTAAGCTCTAATTTTTCGATATCGGCATCACTTTTGCCCTGCTTTTTCAGAAGCGCTGCGGTGAATTCTGCGTTCTTATACCATAAAGCTCCCTCTTTTTCGTAGGTTAAGCCCTTATCCTTCATCATATTAATTACTTTTTCAAGTGTACCGTCGGCATAAAGTGACGATTCCTTAAACCAAACGTCGTAATTAATTCTATATTCCTGAAGGTCATCTTTTAATGCATTTATATTAAGTGGTAACGCATACTCAACCAAGGCTTTTTGACGAAGCTCTTCCTCTGCATTAACAAAGCTATCACCATTTATTGCTTTGAACTGCTCTGCCCTTTCGATTATATCAGCGCCGTGATAACCATCTTCAGGGAACTCTACTGAGCTATCGAATAATTGAAGGTAACGTGCCTCTAAAGATTTTGCAAATTTTTGAATCTGATTACCCGCATCATTTACGTAAAACTCGCGAGTTACATCATAGCCAGCCTTTTCCAAAACAGAGGCCAACGTATCTCCCAAAGCACCGCCACGGGCATTGCCTATATGCATAGGTCCGGTAGGGTTGGCCGAAACAAACTCTACCATTACCTTTTTCCCATTACCCATTTTACTGCTACCGTAGTTTTCACCACATTTTTCTATATCTTTAATTATAGCAGCGTAATATTCATCTTTTAAATAGAAATTAATAAAACCGGGACCGGCTATTTCCATACGTTCGATATATGTTCCGCTCAAATCGATATACTGTTCGATTATTTCAGCAATTTTACGAGGCGCATTCTTTAATGCTCTTGCCCATACCATAGCCGCATTAACAGCGAAATCACCGTGCGATTTATCAGCAGGTTCTTCTATAGTAAAGATAGGTAACGGTTCGCTTGGAAATTTGCCTTCGCCAACAGCTCTACCTGCTGCATTAAGTATACATTCGTAAATGCTCTTTTTAGTTTCTGCTACTATTGCCGACATTTTAGTTTTCCTCTCTGATTTTAATCTCTACTTTATTACGGCTTAAAAGCCCTGAATTTACATCTATAGAATACACAAGGCTTATACTACCACCGCTACTATTTAGGTTATTTTCAACCTTATTACCATAAATCCCAATAACAACATTGCCGTATTGGGTGTAATATTGGCATTGGTGGCGTTTGCCCTCTTCTATAATGAGTGACCCAAAATCACCATTGTTACGCAAAATTTCAACTACACCGTTTTTTACAGATAGTTTAGTTTTTACGTTATCTACACCTAAAGCAACACTCTCGTCATAAAGCACCTCAACCTTTTCGTCACAATAGTTATAGGTGCCACAGGATACAAACTCGGTAGAATCACTTTGGCCTTCTATTTCCTGAGTGCTTTTAATATTAAGCACTATATTTTTCATTAAAATAACTCCTTAATATTATCAATATCTACGCGTTCTACATTGCCAACAATGTTGTTCCCCATAAGTATTGATGCGGTTTTTGAAAAATCCTCTGTTCTGTCACTAACATAATATTTATATACGCCCTTAGTATTAGAACCGTTTAACATATTATTTTCGGTTATATATTTTAATACAGCTTTTGCTGTATATTCGCCAATATTAACAAGGGTAACGTCATTTCCCATAATATCTCGAATTATATCGGTAATAACCGGATAGTGTGTGCAACCCATTATAAGCACGTCAACGCCCTCGTCTTTTAATGGTTGTAAATATCTGCGCGCTGTTTCAACAGTAACAGCATCGTCATTTTTTATCCAACCAGCTTCAACAAGAGGTACAAAAAGTGGACAATCATTTTGAAAAATCTGTGCTTCGGGCATTAGCTCTAAAATTTTTGTTTTATAGGAATTACTTGCAACGGTAGCAGTAGTGCCAATAACACCAATTATTTTGTTTTTAGTGGCTTCTACTGCTCTAAATGCTGCGTGAGAAACAACCTCAATAAAAGGAACTGGCAGCATTTTACCTGTATCAGATGCAACCGAGCTAACCGTGCCACATGCAGCAACAATAAGCTTTACATCTTTTGATAGTAAAAAGCTTTCGTCCTGTTTTGCATACTTTACAATAGTTTCGCGACTGCGAGTGCCGTAAGGAACCCTACCCGTGTCGCCAAAATAAACAATGTTTTCATTAGGCATTAGCTTAATAATTTCGCGGGCAACAGTTAATCCGCCCAAGCCTGAATCGAAAACGCCAATAGCTCTATTGTCAGACACGTGTATTCCCCCTTTTTTATAACTTTAATATTTTATCATACTAAAAAGAATTAATCAACCTTTTTTGTACCTAAAGAACCAACGATTATTGAAGCAACAATTAGTAACATACCGAGAATCATAGATATTGTTAATTTTTCACTAAAAACAAATATACCAAACATCGATGCAACTATAGGTTCAACGGTAGAGATAATTGAAGCTAACGCAGGGTCAGTCTTCCCAAGGCCTTTTGTATAAAATATATACGGCAGTACACCGGTAATTAGACCGAACGATAAAAACATTATGACCAATAACAATATATTTGGTGAAGCTTTCTGAACACTTATATCCTCTAACAGCGAAAGTGGAACAACCGTAAAAGCCGAAAATAAAAACGTATAAAAAGTAACGGTTAGAGATTTGTAACCCTTTTGCATTGCAACCTTGGCAAAAATGGTGTACAGCGAATAGCCAAAGCCCGAGCCTATGCCAAAAAGCAAACCGGTAAGTGTTAAACTATACCCACCACCAGTCAGTACTCCCGATACTAAAAAACATCCAAACACCACTAAAATTATAGCAATAATTTTAAATATAGTTAGTCTGATTTTGAAAATTAAAGCTGATATTATTGCCACGAAAACAGGCGCGGTATAAAGCAGAACTGCGGCTATTGCAACACCATTTAGTCTAATAGATACAAAATAGCAGTATGTAAAAAAGCTTAAGCTTAAAATACCTGTACCGACAAATACCCATATATCTTTAATCTTTATTTTAAACGCGTCTCTATTAACGATAAGCAACCATATACATAACAAGAAGACTGTTGATACTACGCGCACAGCACCAAGCTGCAATGAGGATAATGGGAAGTAATTTAAAATTAGATTTGAAAAAGCCCCAGTTGTTCCCCATAGCGCCGCAGCTATTATAATATATAAATAGTTCAAATATTAAACTCCTTTAAAAACAGCAGATAGAATGCCAATTATGGTGCCAATTCCATACGATAAATGCAACGCTAAGAACATAAACGGCAACAATAAATATTCGAGAGCAAACCTTTTTGTAGAAACAATAGCCATAACACTTAGTGAAACATCGACAAACAAATATGCAATCGTCAAAAGCAATATAGGGAACGGGCTAAAGGTTAGCGCAAATATTATAGAGAAAATTAATGCCAATACAAAACATAAAGGAACTAAGTGGAATAATGAAATACATTTAGGTTGAATAAATAATGTTTTGCCAATCCAATATCCGTTACCATATTTTTGCTTAATTGAGCCAATAATGGATGGCCTTGAAAACTGATACGAGCAAATGTATGGATTATAGCAAATTTTATATCCAGCTTCTCTTACTCTATAATGATAATCATTATCCTCGGTTCTGCCAAGATTTTCATTAAAGAACCCGACCTTTTTGATAACCTCTTTTCTATAGCAACCGTGGAAAACTGTATCAACGTACTTTTTACCTTCGCTTTGATGGTACTTACCAAAGCTACCGCCAAACATTGAGTTGTCTGATAGATGCACTAATCGCTTTTCGGGTGTTTCGCTATCAATTATATTTGGTCGCATACCGCCACACACGAACTCGCCACTATCTAAGGTTGCAGCATTTTCGCTTAAGAAGTTTGTAGTAAGTCTTGCGTGAGCGTCAACCCTTATAAGCGCATCACCACTAAAGTTATTAATAGCTACGTTCCAACCGGCAGCTTGAATTTTACCTTCGTTATCAATAACCTGTATGTTGTAATACTCGTCAGCGTGAGCTTCTTTAAAGCTATTAAAAATATCCTTAGTAGTATCGGTAGACATACTGTTAATAAGTAGCAGTTCGGTATGCTTTTTATCGTAGTCCTGTGCTAAAATTTCGTTTAGCAAGGTATTAATATAGTCATGCTCGTTATATGCTACAATACCAACCGACAAAATTAAATTACTCAAAAATATCCCTCACTTTGTTATATCACAAAACTCTGCGCCTATTAGGTTTGCTAAATCGTTTGGCGATAAAAATATTTGTGTACCTATTCTGCCACCGCTAATTATTATAGTATCAAAACATTTTGCAGTTTGGTCGATTACAGTTTTAAACTGTTTTTTCATACCAATAGGAGTACATCCGCCGCGAATGTATCCCGTTACCGAGTTTATATCCTTTACGGGAATTAATTCAACAGATTTTTCGTTTACCGATTTAGCCGCTTTTTTCATATCAAGCTCTTGTGCAATTGGTACGCAAAACACAAAATAGTCGTTACTTTTACCCTTGGCAACTAATGTTTTATATGAGCTTTCATACGGTTGGGATAACATATCTGCAATTTTTACAGCATCAATAAACTCATCACACTGATAAGTATTTAGCTCATATTTGATTTTTGCCTTATCTAATATGCGAATGGCATTTGTTTTAAGCTCTTTACCCATAAATAGCACCTATATCTTTTTTAATCGAGCAAACGTTGCCATAAGCTTTTTAGTACCAACACTCTCAAAAACAATTTCAAGTAAAACGTCGTTACCCATTTGTGTTGCCTTAACAATTTTACCATCACCGAAGGTAGCGTGGTTTACTGAATCACCAACTGCAAAATCAAATTTAACATTAATACTTACAGGCTTAGAATTAAATTGCGGTCTGTTAATTTTTGGTTTATTGTAAGCGTTAGAACTATATGTAAACCTTTCGGTAGCAGGAATTACGGTTGAGCTTATTTCGCATAAAAACTTAGGAATTTCTTCCACGAAGCGCGAGGGTTTATTATAGCTTGTCTGTCCGTAAAGCATTCTGTGAAAGGTATTAGAAATATGCAATTTTCGTTTAGCGCGAGTAATTCCAACGTAAGCAATACGTCTTTCTTCCTCCATTTCCTCAGCACCCTCAAGAATTGATTGGTTGCCGGGGAAAATGCCTTCTTCCATACCAACTAAAAACACAGTATCAAACTCTAAGCCTTTAGCGGAATGTAAAGTCATAAGTATTGCAGCATCTGTACCCTCATCGTAGCTATCAAGGTCACTGATTAGTGAAACTTCCTCTAAAAAGCCCGAAAGCGTCGGGTTCTCGTTCTCCTCACTATACTGAACAAGTGAGGTAGAAAGTTCCTTTACGTTCTCTTTTCTGTCACGTTCCTCATCAGGCAAGGTGTCAAGATACATTCCGTAACCTGTTTTTTCAAGGGTTGTTTCAAGTAGTTCGTGTAACGGCAAAACTTCAGCATCAGACTGTAGCTCTCGAATAACCGCACCGAATTCGCGCAAACGCGTAACTGCACGCGAAAGTATCGGATAGTTTTCTGCATTCTCAAACACCTCAAAAAGCGAAAGTCCCAAACCATCAGCAATTTGTTGAGCGTTAGCAACAGTTGTATCACCAATGCCACGCTTTGGCTCGTTAATTATACGGCGCAAACGGACATTGTCGGCCGTGTTATTGATAACATTAAAATAAGCAATAATGTCCTTGATTTCTTTACGGTCGTAGAACCTTAAACCGCCAACAATTTTATATGGAATACCAGAACGAGCAAGTGCGTTTTCAATAGCATTAGATTGTGCATTCATTCTGTAAAGCACGGCGCAATCACTAAACTTACCGCCATTCCTTACGTGTTCTAAAACCTTATCGGCAACGTAGCGTGCCTCGTCACTTTCGTTTTCGGTGGTGGTATACGAAAGCTTTTCACCGCTCCCGTTTGAAGTCCAAAGACTTTTGCCTGTTCTGCCAATGTTATTGTGAATAACCGCATTTGCGGCATCTAATATATTTTGTGTAGAACGATAATTCTGCTCAAGCCTAATAACCTTTGCATCGGGATATTGCTTTTCAAAGCTTAAAATATTTTCGATAGTAGCTCCGCGAAAACGATATATACTTTGGTCGTCATCACCAACTACGCAAATATTCCTATGCTTTTCTGCAAGTAATTTAACAAGTACGTATTGTGCGTGGTTTGTGTCTTGATACTCGTCGACAAGTATATGTTTAATTCTATTTTGATATATTTCAAGCACTTCGGAATTCTCTTGAAACAATCTTACTGTATTTACAATTAAATCGTCAAAGTCCATAGCGTTAGAGCTAAGTAATGCCTTTTGATACGCATTATATGCCTTAGCAATTAGCTTTAGTCTAACATCAATTCCTGCGTCTTTTTCATATTCACTTGGAGTTATAAGCTTGTCCTTAGCACGACTAATCTCGTTAAGTATAGTTTTGGGATGAATCTGCTTATCGTTTATGCCGATATTTTTGCAAATTTCTTTCATAACTCTGCGTTGGTCGTCGGTATCGTAAATTGTATAGTGACTGTCGTATCCTAAAAGCTCGCCATGGCGTCTTAGTATTTTTGAGCAAATCGAATGAAAAGTACCTGCTTTAACGTACCCCGCATCATCGCCCAACATTTTTTCAATTCTTTCTTTAAGCTCGCCTGCGGCTTTATTTGTAAAGGTAATTGCAAGAATTTCCCACGGCTTTACTGCGTTATGTGAAAATAAATCTTTAGAGAAATTACCGCACTTTATCATATTCTCTGCTTCGGCAATTACATCATCACTTAATTGTGGCACCCATTCGGTAGTATAAGCGTCGCCATACTTTACAAGGTTTGAAATTCTATTTACAAGCACGGTTGTTTTACCACTACCTGCACCCGCCAAAATTAAAACAGGACCATTAGTAGCAGTAACAGCCGAAAGTTGCATATCATTCAAATTACTAAAATCACGCTCTATTATCTTTTTTCGTATATCTATAAATTTACCTACTTGCTCGGTCATTACTTTGCCCCTTAACAATATTATAATGCAATTATATTTTACTACAAAAAATCTGTAAGTTCAATTAAAATTTATACTTTAAATAAATATATAAGCGTAGAGATTAAATAATCATCTACGCTTTAATTAATATACTATGTAATTATTCGCCTTGCTCTTTTTTTATACCAAAAAACATTCTTAAAATACCCCTTAAGGCTTTAGGACTTTTAACAACAACTATTCTCATAAAAATACCCCCATTAACATTTTGGTATTGACATACCTAAGACAACAACGCAAAGAGCTAATAATATTATCAGAACTTTTGTAGGGCAATAGAAGGCTATTAATGTACCCATGCCTATAGCGGCAATATATTTTAAATTACTGCACCTTCGACTAAACATATTACAACCCCCTGCGAAATATCTCTAAGACATATTACGCAGAGGGTCGCATTTTTGTTACACTAATCTTGCAATACAACTAACACTTTTCCTTGTTTTAAGGAAATTTCACCAACAGCATCAATGATTTTATTGCTAACACCTAATTGGGAACAACTTTTTAGTGTAGCGTTATTTAAAGGATAATCAAAACCTTTAAGGGTTAATCCTATAGCATCTTCACCCAGAGCAAAAATCGATGCGTACCCGTTGTTTTTAGGAATAGCACAGCTATTGCTTACTATAAAAACTGTACTGTTTTCTGTAACGAGTTTAGGGTATAGGTTATGTTTAGAAATTTCTAAAAGCGCAAATATCGCACCAAGTGAATGGTCTATTCTACCGCCCCACGCGCCAAAAACTGTTACGTTTTCATATTGTTGTTCCTTGCAATATTCCAAGCAAAGCATAAAATCGGTTTTATCCTTGCGCGAAGGAAAGGTCAAACATTTAATATCGTGCGGTATTTGGAAACTAACAGAGTCAAAATCTCCAACAATTAGTTGTGGTGTTATCCCGCATTTTACACATTTATCGTAGCCACTATCGGCAGCAATAATAAGATTATAGCAGCCGAGCTGATGCTTTAACCACTCTATATTATTAATTTCACCACCGCAAACGATAGCTACGGTTTGCTTGTTTTTTGAACATTCCATGGTTTTAAATCCTTAACCTCATTATAAAAAGCAACATAGCTTTGATAACGACTATGATGAATTTCGCCGTTTTGTACAGCAGATTTCACCGCGCAGTCACGTTCTCCAATATGCGAGCAAGAGGGATAGCGACATTCGGGCTCGAACTTTGCAAACTCTAAGAAGCAAGATGAAATCTCATCTTTAAAAACAGTTTCATATTTTTGAATATCAAGAGAGGAAAATCCAGGAGTATCGGCAATGTAGCAACCATTATCGATTTTATAAAGTTCTACCATTCTTGTGGTATGTCTGCCTCTGCCGAGTTTTTCACTAACCTCTCCGGTTTCTAAAGAAAGATTATCAAATAGTGCGTTAAGTATGCTTGATTTACCAACGCCTGAGTTACCAGTTAATACAGAGATTCCTTTTTGGCAGATGTATTCTCTTAAAATATTAAGTGTTTCAGGCTGTTTTGCAGATACAACATAGGTTTTAATGCCAGCCATATTGTATATTCTTTCCCATTCGTCAAAGCAACCAAGGTCGCTTTTATTAAACACAACTATTGGCTCTATTCCTTTATTTACTGCAATTGCAACAATTCTATCTATAAGCACAGAATTAGGCGCAGGGGTATTGTGGGATGATACTATAAATAGTCTATCTACGTTGGCAACAGGAGGTCTTATAAGAGAATTACGTCTTTCGTAGATTCTCTCTAAAACACCTTTGCCGTTTTGTAAAAGACTTATTTCAACCTCATCACCTGAAAGTATTCCTTTGCCGCCTAATCTTAGGCTTCCGCGTGGCTTACACTCATACACCTTACCCTCGGCCTCTACATAGCAAAATCCCGAAAGTACTTTTAGTAAAACGCCTCTCATATTTAGCTATCCTTTGGGTAATCGTTATATTCTTTTGTTATTTCATAAGTGCCCTTTTTAAAATCAATTTTGATTTTAAGGTAGTTATATTCATTACGCTCAGACTTGTCTAACAGTTTAATTTTTACAGTATCACTGTCTTCGGTAGAATCTACATTAAAAATGTAATTTCTATCCTGTGAAAATGTTAAAGCTGAAGATTTAATTTTGGTACCGGATTCTAACTCTGCTACTACATAACCCGTATCAAAAGCACAATCGTATGGCAAGTCAACAACAATATCCATACTGTTAGAAACAGCGGTATTGCCTGCACTAATAACAAAGTTAATAGCAGTGCCTCTTTCTACTTGTGTATCACCGCTAATGCTCTGAGAAATAACAAAGCCTTTTGGCTGAGTGCTCTCACCCTCTGTTACCTTGCCAACCTCTAATTTTTCATTTTCAATCATTTTACGGGCAGATTCTTCATCAAAACCAATTATATCAGGAACGGTTGAGTAGAAAATCTCTCTGCCTTTACTAATATAAAGTGTAATTGTCTCGTCAGCTGAAACAAGTGACGTGCTAAGTGGGGCGGTTTTAACAACCTTGCCCTCGTTTACAACATCATCATAAATCTGTTCGATAACAATATCAGTAAAACCTGCGTTTTTTAAACGCTGTCTTGCTAAAGATTCGGTGTCGTTAGAAACATCGGGCACTTCGATAAGCTCAGCAGATTGGGCAATAGTAAGTTTAATGGTGTTCTTCTTCTTAATTTCGGTACCAGGGTCGGGGCTCTGGCGGATTATTTCACCAACCTCATAATCACTTGTTTCTTCATAAATTGTTTCAAAAGTATAATCATCTGTATTATATTTCTGCTTAAGCTCTTCAACCGTTAATCCAACAAAATCAGGGCATTTGGTAGCAACGGTGGTAGTGTTAATTTTAGAGAATAAATCAATTCCGAGCCACACTAAAACAAGAATAGCAATACCAACCACAATACCAGTAACAATGGGCACCCAGGAGGTAGATTTAGTTTCTACCTTTTTTTCATTTTCTTCTTCATCTTGTAGGTCGGTCGAAACAAATTTCGTAGGTGCATTATCAACAAAATATGAATGCTTAAACGTAGCAGACGGGTCTCTGCGGAAGGATTCTAAATCGCAAAGCATCTCTGCTGCGGTTTGGTATCTACGCAATATCTCTTTTTGCATTGCATTCATAGTTATTTGAGAAAGTCCAAGCGGTATTGTTGGGTCTATTTCTCTTAAGGGTTTTGCCTCGTTTTGAAGCTGCATCATTGCAACAATAACAGCACTGTCAGCTTGGAAAGGCAATTTACCAGAAAGCATTTCGTACATCATAACGCCAACCGAATATATATCTGCCTTTTCATCTGTAATCTCGCCACGAGCTTGTTCGGGGCTTATATAATGAACCGAGCCGATAGCTTTATCTGTCATGGTTTTGTGTTCACTGCGGGCAAACCTTGCTATGCCAAAATCGGTAACCTTAATGCTAGCATCGTTCATAAGCATAATATTTTGGGGCTTAACATCTCTGTGGATTATGCCTTTATCATGAGCGTGCTGAAGCGCCCTTAATATTTGCATAACAATATTAACAGTTTCTTTCCACTCTAAATGGCCGTGACTTTCAATATATTGCTTAAGTGTAATACCTTCTATATATTCCATAACAATATACTGAATAAGGTCGCCAAAACTAACATCATAAACCTTTACAATGTTTGGATGAGAGAGAACCGCAATAGCCTTTGATTCGTTTTTAAATCTACGAACAAAATCCTCGTTAGAAACGAATTCTTGTTTTAATATTTTAATAGCAACAATTCGAGCTTCAATAGTATCATAAGCTTTATAAACAACAGCCATACCACCTACGCCGATTATCTCACGAATTTCGTATCTGCCATCTAATCTTTTACCAATATATCTATCCATAGTAACCTTCCAATCTTAAAAACAGCTGCCCGTTAGTCTGACAAAACAACTATTGTAATATTATCCCCGCCGCCATTTGCATTAGCGAGGTCGATAAGTGCTTTAGGATACTCGTAAAAATTATTGTCAGAAATAACCTTTTCTATGTCATTTTCAGAAACATAATTTGTTAATCCATCAGAACAAATAAGAATTTGGTCCCCGTCGTAAAATTCGGTTTCATTATACTCAAATTCAATATTTTCAGTAACACCTAACGCACGGGTTATTACGTTTCTCTTTGGGTGATTTTTAGCCTCCTCGGAGGTTAGTTCGCCCTTATCAACCATTGATTGCACAATTGAATGGTCTTTGGTTATTTGAATAAGCCTATTATCACGAACAAGATATGCTCTACTATCGCCCGCGTGGGTAATATGAACCATACCATTACATACGATAGCGGCTACAACGGTAGTGCCCATACCCTCTAAAGATTCAATAGTGTGCGCCATATCGTAAAGACGTACATTAGCGCCGCAAATTGCTGACTGCAAAAGAGTTCTGATTGAGTTAGAGTTCATATTCTCGTGATAAGAAGATGAAATATATTCAGAAATTATTTTTACTGCATTAGCGCTGGCAACGTTGCCACCGTTTGCGCCGCCCATTCCGTCGCAAACAACCGCCCAGGCAGTACCATCCATAAGCTCGCCCGCGGCATAAGAGTCTTGGTTACTGTTACGCACAAGACCCGTATCGGTTTTACTTGCAATTTTCAAGTGCAGCACCTCCAGTTTTACTTATATTATGTTCACGGCGTAATTGGCCGCAAGAAGCATTAATATCAGCCCCAAGAGTTCGTCTAACCGTTGCGTTTATCCCAAGCTCTTGTAGCTTTATTTTAAAATCATTTACTCTTTTTATGTTAGGACGCTTAAAATCATTCTCTACAACGGGGTTGGCAGGAATTAAATTAACGTGGCATATCATACCCTTTAAAAGTTTTGATAATTTAATTGCATGCTCCGTCGAATCGTTTACTCCATCGATTAATGCGTATTCAAAAGATATGCGTCTTCCTGTAATTTTAATATAATCCCTACAGCTTTTTATTAATTCATCTATTCCCCATCGTTTATTTACAGGCATTATTTTACTTCTCTCGCTATCTGTAACAGCATGAAGAGAAATAGAAAGTGTTATCGGGAAGCCTTCTTCTGCTAATTTATATATATTAGGAACTACACCACTTGTAGAAACAGAAATATGTCTTGGACTTATATTTAGTCCGTTTTCATCAGACACAAGCTTTAAAAACTTAACGGTGTTTTCAAAATTATCAAGAGGCTCTCCCATGCCCATAAGAACTATATGTGATACTCTAATACCGTTGTCACGCTCTGCGGCGGTGATTTGTGCAAGAATTTCAGAGGCGGTAAGATTTCGCACCATACCATTAATACCTGATGCGCAAAATTTACATCCCATTCTGCAACCAACCTGAGTAGACGCGCAAACGGTATACCAATGATTATACTGCATAAGTACAGATTCAACATATTCACCATCGTTTAACCTATAAAGATACTTAACAGTACCATCAATGTTAGATACAAATTTTCTCTCAATAGTAGCATTCGCAATATAGCACTTATCTTCTAAAATAGCTCTTAAATTTTTAGATATATCTGTCATCTCAGAAAACGACACGCAGCCTTGCTGTAACCATTTAAAGATTTGCTTAGCACGATATTTAGGCTGATTAATTTCCTTGATTAACGCCTCAATTTCTTGTAATGACATCGACTTTATATCAAGCTTTTGCATAAATATACCTCTTATTTAATGCGTTTAATTACCGCAAAGAAGAACCCGTCACTGCCATAGGTATTAGGCAAAAGGCGGTGAAACTTTTTAATATCTCCAAATACGTTGCTTTCTTCAATATCATAATTTGGGTTTTCACTAATAAATTTATTAACTACATCTTCGTTTTCGGAAGCTCTTAACGTGCATGTCGAGTAGAGTAAACATCCGCCAATTTTCAGGTAATCAGCAGAAATTTTTAGTATATTATACTGCAACTGCGGTAGGTTTGTCAAATCATCAAGCGATTTGTATTTTATCTCAGGTTTGCGACGAATTACACCAAATCCCGAGCATACAACGTCGCAAATTATCTTATCAAATTCACCTAAAGATTTATTGAAAATTGTAGCATCGTTGACGGTTGCGGTAATGTTATTTAATCCAAGTCTTTTAAGATTATCATTAATAAGCTCTACCCTGCTTGGATATAGATCGCAAGAAGTAATGCTTCCTTTTGACGCATACTGAGCCGCTGTACAGCTTTTGCCACCTGGCGCCGCACACACGTCAAGCACTTTATCGCTACTACTAATGTTTAAAGCAGCTATTGCCAACTGCGAAGCTAAATCTTGAACGTGGAAAAGACCACTTTTAAACTCTGGAATATTATTAACCGCACCCTTTAACTCTATCAGCAAAGTGTTTTCTAATTCCGTTTCGCTCGATTTCACACCGCTTTCATTTAAGGAGCAAATCAGCTGTTCTTTATTTGTTTTAAGAGTATTAACCCTTATATATGTAGGGGACTGTTTTAATGAATCTTGCAGAAATGGCTCGACATTTTCTTTGCCGATATACTGCTTTAGCTCATGAATATACCACTTTGCACAAGAATATCTAACAAAAAGAGCGTAATCAGTATCACCCTCAGGAAGTGCTGGTATATTGCGCAAAAAGTTACGTAAAACAGCATTTACAAATCCTGCAGCATAGCGTTCTTTAGAGCCTTTAACAATATTAACAGCCTCGTTTACAGCGGCACTGTTCGGGATTTTATCCATATAACAGATTTGATAAATTGCTACACGTAAATTACTAAGAATAAAAGCAGACAACTTGTTAATAGGCTGAGAAGCTATGCTTTGTATATAATAATCTAAAGTTATTTTTCTTTCGGTTACGCCATAAATCAAACGAGAAGCAAAAGCTGAATCCTCTGCGCTAAAGTTATGCTCGTTAAGAAATGAGTTTAGCGCAAGGTTTGAATAACTGTTATCTTTTTCTATTTTTGCTAAAGCGTTTACTACAGCGTTTCTTACATTTAACATAACTATTTCCTTCTGCCGCCAAAAATTCGCAAGCAATAATATAATAACGTTAGTAGTGACTGTAGCATTGCCGCAACATAAGTAAGTGCTGCTGCAGTAAGCACTTTTTTAGCACCGTCGCATTCCTCACCATACAATAAATTTGTTTCCCGTATAGCAGCCATTGCTCGTCTGCTTGCGTTAAACTCTACAGGTAGGGTTATAAACTGAAAAGCAAAAACCGCACCATATAACGCAACACCAGTGACCATAAGATTAAGCGAGTTAAGCATAAGTCCAATAGCTACAAGTATGATACCAAACATTGGACCAAAGCGAGCAAAAGGTATGATAGCTGTACGAAGTTTGATTGGTACATATTTTTTTGCGTACTGCACAGCATGCCCTGCTTCGTGGCAGGCTATTCCAACCGCAGCAATAGACATTGAGTTATATACGCTTTCTGATAATCGTATAGTATTATTGCGTGGGTCATAGTGGTCGGTAAGTGTTCCCGAAACAGCCTCGATATTGACACCATAAACTCCATTATATTCAAGTACGGCCTTAGCCGCCTGAGCTCCTGTGATTCCACGCATATTGTTTATTTTAGAAAACTTAGAATATCTCGATTTAACCAAGCCTTGAGCCGCAAAAATTATTACAAGCGAAAAAATTGCTATACCCAAGTAAAGCGGGTCAAAATATCTATAAAACGAAAAAGGATAATACAACATTAACACCTACGATTAAATAATTTTAGTACCTATTTCTACAGGCCTGCCGCGGAGCATATCGGTAATACTCATTCTTTTTGAGCCCTCGGGTTGAACCTCAATTAAGCTAACAGCACCTTCGCCACAGCCGATAACGAGGCGGTTATTACTATCGATTACAGTACCAACCTCACCTTTAATAGACAGCGCCTCGGCTTTATATACCTTTATTCTTTTTCCTAAAAGGGTAAAATATGCACAAGGCCAAGGATTATAACCACGTATAGCGTCAACTATCTGCTTAGCACTCAAAGAAAAGTCTATTTGCGCCATCTCTTTTTTAATAATTGGCGCATAGGTTGCCTCATCATTATTTTGTTTAATAGGCTTTACGGTACCGGCTAAAACACCCTCAATGGTCTTATCTAAAAGATCTACACCCATAAGCGCTAATCTATTGTGCAAGGTTTCTGAAGTTTCATCATCAGAAATAATTGTTTCACTACTAAGTAAAATATCACCAGTATCAATTCCATCAGCCATAAGTTGCGTTGTAACACCTGTCTTCTTATCTCCACATACAATACACCACTGTATCGGTGATGCACCACGATGTCTTGGTAAAAGCGAGGCATGTACGTTTATACACTTATATTTGGGTAACTCTAAAATTTCTTTTGGCAAGATTTTACCGTAAGCTACAACAACTATCAAATCGGGATTAAGCTCTTTTAAAAGATTATACGCCTCTCCGTCGCGCAAGGTTGTTGGCTGATATACTTTTAACCCAAGCGCTAATGCTTTTTCCTTAACAGGTGGCGGGGTTAATACAAGCTTTCTGCCCTTTGGCTTATCGGGTTGGGTGAAAACCCCAACAACGTTGTGTTTTTTATTTAGCATTTCAAGGCAACCAACCGCAAAATCTGGTGTGCCCATAAAAACTACCTTCATTATTTATCCTCTCTGATGTAAGAAATAACGTGGTCTGTAAACAGAACACCGTCTAAGTGGTCAATTTCGTGGCATAGAGCCCTTGCGAGTAAATCCTCACCTACAATTTCAAACTGATTACCATTTCTGTCATAAGCTCTTACCTTGACCTTTTTGGGTCGTTCTGTAATACCCCAGGTGCCAGGACAAGAAAGACAGCCTTCGGTTTCATTTTGTTTACCATTTCCCTTAACAATCTCGGGATTAACAAGCTCTATAGGTCCATCGCCAATATCAATAACGCAGACGCGCCTCAAGATACTTATTTGAGGTGCTGCAAGCCCTACGCCGTCCTTATCATACATTGTATCAAGCATATCATCGAGTAAGGTATGAAGCTTTTCGTCAAAATTTTCTACCAAGCGTGTTTTCTTTCTAAGCATTTCATTAGGCTCAGTAATAACTTCCCTAATTGCCATTTTAAACCTCCGTTAAATTATGTTCTCGGGATTAATATCCACAGAAACAGTAGTTTTTTTGCCCTCAAAAGAATTGTGATATGTAAGCAAGCACTTATCAAGCAACTCTGAAAAACGAGCAAATGATCTGAATTTTATAATTAATCTATATCTATACTTATTATTTACCTTAGGCACTGTTGCAACAGAAGGCCCAAGTATGTTTAACTTAACATCACTAAATTCACCGTTTACGTTATCTACAATTAATGAGAACAGATGATTAACACCCATCTCGGCGGTGTTCCTGTTAGTAGACTGCACCACAAGCATAGCAATATCGCAATATGGTGGATATATCATAAGCTTTCGATTTGTAATTTCTTCCTCATAAAATGCATCATAATCCTGCACAGCGGCAAGCTTTATAATATTATTTTCCGGTGTGACGGTTTGTATAATCGCGCTGCCACTTTGATTGCCCCTGCCTGACCTGCCAACAACCTGTGTTAAAAGTGAAAAGGTGCGTTCAAAACTGCGATAATCGGCACTATATAATGCACGGTCGGCGTTCAGTACACCAACCAACGTAACTTTAGGAAAATCCAGACCTTTAGCTACCATTTGGGTGCCAAGCATAATATCATATTCACCGCGTGAAAAAGCTGACAAGTTCTTCTCATAAGCATCTTTAGTTAACGTAGAATCTGCATCCATTCGTAAAATGCGCGCGCTCGGGTATAATTCCGAGAGTTCTTCCTCTACTCTTTGAGTTCCCGAACCAAGATATTTTAAATGCTCGCCACCACATTTATTACATTTAGCCGTGTTAGCAATGGAATAGCCACAATAATGGCACATAAGCCTACCATTTGCAGAATGATAGTTCATAGAAATACTGCAGTTAGGACAGGTTATAACCTCGCCACACTCACTACAAGAAACAAAAGTATTGTGACCGCGACGATTCATAAGTAGTATTGCCTGTTGTTCACTATCTAAAACATTCTCTATTTCTTCTTGAAGCTTGCGGCTAATAGAACTGCGGCTACCTTCAAAAAACTCGGTTCTCATATCAACAGTAGTAACCTTAGGCAAGGTTGCGTTGCCATATCTATTTTTAAGCCGCCATAAATTATATCTACCGCTTTTTGCAGCAGTAAAGCTTTCGATAGACGGGGTGGCAGACGCTAATATAAGCATTGCAGAATGAAACTTCGCCCTAAAACGAGCAACATCGCGAGCATGGAATTTCGGGGTTTGTTCAGACTTGTAGGTATGTTCTTGCTCTTCGTCAATGATAATTAAACCTATATTATCAAACGGTGCAAAAACGGCTGAACGGGTACCTATGGCTACAAGTGCATCACCGTTTTTAATGCGTTTCCACTCGTCCATTCTTTGCCCTAACGACATAGCGCTATGCAAAACGGCAACCTTGTTACCATAGCGTTTATTAAAAATAGAAATGGTTTGTGGTGTTAAAGCAATTTCGGGTACCATTACAATAACGGCTTTTCCGCTTTCAACCACCCTGTCTGCCATTTTTAAAAACACTTGTGTTTTACCGCTGCCGGTAACACCATATAATAGATTAACCGAATAACCTTTTTGTTGCTCTAAAAGAAGGCCATCATATACCTTTTGTTGCGAATCGGTTAATTGAATATTTTCAGTTTTACCTTCACCGCTTTCATAAGGTCTGCGATAATATTCTTGCTCGTAAATTTCAACTAAACCTTTAGCGGACAAGTTATTAATAACGCCAACGGTCACGCCTGTAAAATAGCAAAGCTCTTTTACCGAGCAACAACCTACCTGCTCTAACAGCTCGAGCACTTTTTTCTGTTTTGGGGTTAACTTTACATTTTTAGTGTTTTCACATAGTTTTACCATCTTAAGTGTTGCATCGCCAATTTTTCTAACGACGATATCATTCCTTAAAAGCAAACCCTCTTTATACATTTTTTCGAGAATATTACTTTCCCTACTAAACGATAATTTTTTTAGAATTTTATCTCGCTCTAATATACCGCAAGTAGCAAGTAAGTTTAATACCGACTGTTTATCGTTGTCGTCACTTCTAAAACTTTTGTCTTTAAGAGAATACGAAATATTAACCTTAAGTGAAATACCCGCAGGCAATAACACCCGTAACGCATCAAAATAGGTGCAAAAAGTACGCTTTTTCATCCACTCTGCAAGCTTAAGCATTTCACTATTAATTATGGGCTTTTCATCTATTACTGCGATAATAGATTTAAGCTTTTCTAAAGGATAATCGCATTTACTATTAACCCCAATAATTAAGCCCTGCCTTGTTGCAGAGCCATTACCAAAAGGGACAAGAACACGGCAACCAATAAGCTCGGTTTGCAGCAAACTATTCGGTAACAAATAGTCGTAAGGCTTGTCTATACGGTATATCGTTTGACTAACTGCAACGCGCACTATCATAACGTCCCCCATGACAAGCCCCCCTTTTTTTAGTGATTTGAATTAATTATTATAAATGCTTTTCTCTTGAAAGCTCGTTCATAGCAAGTGTAACGGGCTTTTCAATTATAATTTCGCCCTCGTTTTCGGCTTTCTCAGAAATCTTACGAGCACGCTTTGCAATTTCGAGAACAAGCTCGTAACGATTTTTATACGAATTAATTAGTTTACCAATTGCAGGATTCAGCATCTTTTAGCACCTCTTTTATAATATTTATTTGACGTTCTTTTATAGAACGATTACCAACAATAATTGAAATTATATCATTAACTGCATCGGTTAGATTATCGTTTACAACAATATAATCATACTCTTCGGCGTGTTTGATTTCTTCTAATGCAGCTTTTAGCCTGCCTTCAATTTGTTCTTTACTTTCTGTACCTCTTGAATTAAGGCGATTAGAAAGAGTCTCAAAAGAAGGTGGCATAATAAAAATACTTATCGCGTTCGGGTATTGCTTACGTACGTTTGCAGCGCCGTTAACGTCAACCTCTAAAACTATCTCAGCACCTTCGGCAATTGCCTTTTCTACCGGTGCTTTTGGTGTGCCATAATAATTATTTTGGTACACGTTATACTCAAGCATTTCATTGTTTTTAATTGCAGCCTCAAACTCATCGCAAGAAATAAAGTGATACTTTCCGTCCTGCGTTTCTCCTTTCCGCATATCACGGGTTATAGAGGAAATCGAAAGACGTATTTCGGGATGCAGTTTAAATACTTCGGATAGTACAGTATCCTTACCCGAACCCGAGGGCCCTGAAAGAATTATCAGATTTCCCTTACTCATATGCATCCTCCTTAACTTTGCCACTAAATCTATCCTCAAGCGCATCTGTTGTAAGATAGCTTAATATAACGTGGTCGCTGTCGGTTAAAATTACCGATTTTGTTTTTCTACCTTGTGTTGCATCAACAAGCTTACCGATTTCTCGAGCTTCTTGAACCATACGCTTTACCGGTGCAGACTCGGGAGAAACTACAGATATCACCCTTTCGGCAGAAACAAGATTACCAAAGCCAATATTAATTAATTCCATATTTACACCTATTCGATATTTTGTATCTGCTCGCGAATTTTCTCAATTTCAGATTTAATTTCTACAACCGCGCGTGCTATTTCAACGTCCTGAGCTTTTGAGCCGATTGTATTTGTTTCGCGATTCATTTCTTGAACGATGAAATCAAGCTTTCTACCTATCGGTACGTCTACTTCTAAAAGTGAACACAACTGCTCCATATGGCTATTAAGCCTAACTGTTTCTTCACAAACCGCGAGCTTATCCGCCATAATTCCGGTTTCGGTAATAAGTCGCTGTTCATCAATTTTAACGTCGCCTAAAAGCTCGTGCATACGCTGTTCTAATTTCTCTCGATAAAGACGAACTGTTTCGGGCGAACGGGTTTCGATAAACTTAACCTTTTCATTAATTACCTCTACCCTGTTTAAAATATCGGATTTCAGCTTTCCTCCCTCGGTTTTACGCATTTCTATAAAAGCTAAAATTGCGTTTGTTGCAACTGCGCTTACGTCTGTCCATAGCTGTTCTTCATCAATTTCGCTTTTACTTACCGTAAATATTTCAGAATTGCGAGCAACGGTAGAAACCGAAATATCGTTAATTAAACCGTACTGTTCTGATAGCTCTTTAAGTGCATCTATGTAAGGCTTTGCAAAGGTATGATTAATTTCTATATTTGTTTCACCCAAGGCGTTACTGCTGATAGTTAGAAACATTTCAACCTTACCGCGAGAAACGTATTGCCCAAGCAAGCTCTTTAATTTATCCTCTAAAAATATACACGCCCTTGGTACTTTGGGTGTAAACTCTAAAAACTTATGATTTACCGAACGTAGCTCTACAGTAATTGTATAATCGTTTACCGTTTGTTGCGCCCTGCCGTAGCCGGTCATACTATTTGCCATAAGCCTCTCCCCTTTTATACATTAAACTTAATTTCTATCTATATATTCTACCAAATCAGGCGGCGTTTTGTCAACACTGCAAAGGCATAAAATCACAGAAAATAGGCGGTTTTTTGTTATTTTTTGCTTTTACCGAGAGTCGAAAGCTTTTTAAACGTTAAAGGCCATACCGCACCTGCAAAAACAACAATCAAAAAATACCTAATAGCATTATTAATAACCGTGTTACCAATTGCTAAATTAAGCAACGGTTTTAAACCTTCTTTTAGTGCTACGATAATTGCCAAGCCCACTAAAAGCTTAACTATTTGTCCAAGTAACGTTGCCTCGGTTTTGAAGTTTATATATCTGCTGTCAATGAAATATACAAAAAGCATACCTACAATGCACCCAAAAAGCTTGCAAAAGTTCTTTTGAGCCGATTGCAGATTTGCGGCATCAACGTCCGCTGGGAAATTATAAAACAAAACATAAAGTGTGCCAATAAAGGTTAAAATGGTAGTAGTGCCTAAAAACCACCACATAACCTTTTTATTCGTTCTGCCCTTTTCTATAATGGGTTTTAAAGCAACAATTAGAATAAGTGCTATAGCAACAGATACGATAACATCTTTTGGAGTGTGCACACCCAAATACATTCTTGAAAACGGTACAAGAATGCATAATATGATGCTGATTATACGTACAACACTTGACTTATTCCAATAAGCCAATGCACCAAAAGTGCCTACCGAGCTTTGTGTGTGTCCGCTTGGGAAGGAATATCCGCCAGCCTCTGCTCGTGCAGATTCAACAATAGAAAAATTTTTATCAATAACCCAAGGCCTCGGAATTCTAAACGTTATCTTTAAAAACTGATTAATTACCGTGCCTAAAAATCCAACCGATAAAATATAATAACCCTCAAATTTATCTATACACCAGAAGACCACTAAGGCGATAGCCATAAAAACCAATTCTTCGCCAAGACGAGTTATAACAGAAACAATCGAATCTAACCAAGGCGTACGAATTCCCTCTAAGAAATACAAAAAGCTCATTTAATCACTCCTTATTAATTATAATAATATTATATCTATAATTAGCAAATTTTTCAAGTTTAAAAGCTATATACTAAATAAAAACCATAGCACTAAATTTAATGTGCTATGGTAAAATATAAACTAACTTATGCAAATAGGAACACTACAAGTATTTTTAGTGTTAACAATGCTTATTGGAACCGAATTGGAATTATTTACAAAATAATTATAAAAAGTTCTATCTACTTTAGGGCTGCCGATAAATATATGATATGGCTTTAGTTTATTGATATAGGAAACCAAAGCAGTAGTGGGATTTTCACTATAAATAATATCAATATCGCAGCCAGTAATATGAGATAATTTATTAAGCACCTTAAGGTCGTTAGCTCTACACTTTGCTTCTGCCTTATCTTTTTGTGATGTAACAACTATTAAATTAGCGTCAATTAGTTTTGCTAATTTTGATGCAGCATATATTATCTCTTTACAGCTTATTTGTGCAGTAACACAGGCAACAATATTTCTTTGCATTCATTACGCCACCTTTCAATAACAATACTACATTACAAAAATTTCCTAATTATATTAAATTAATTAAATATTTGTAAATAAAAGCCGACTCTACATTTATATGCAGAATCGACTTCTAATAGCTATTTTTCAATTATTTTAATTGATAAGTCGGTTAGTTGAGTATCGTCAACTGTCGAGGGGGAACCACTCATAAGTTCGCCTGAGTTTGCAACCTTGGGGAATGCAACAACCTCTCTTAACGATTCACAATTTAGCATTAGCATGCATAGTCTATCAAGACCTATTGCCATACCGCCGTGAGGTGGTGCGCCATATTTAAATGCAT
This sequence comes from Acutalibacteraceae bacterium, assembly GCA_045594795.1. Lineage (GTDB taxonomy): Bacteria > Bacillota > Clostridia > Oscillospirales > Acutalibacteraceae > UMGS1532. Next base: position 54,701 of record JAZNZF010000001.1, read on the forward strand.
CGGTAAGGAAGCCAAATTTTTCGTGTGCTTCTTCTTCAGTAAGCCCAAGTGATGCAAACATTTTGCCCTGTAGATGCGGGTCTGTAATACGTATCGAGCCACTCGAAAGCTCGATGCCGTTAAGCACAAGGTCGAAACACTTTGCGTATACTTTCTCACGGTCACTATCAAGATACTGAACACTCTCATCTGTAGGTGCAGTAAACGGATGGTGCATAGCAACATAAGTATCATTTTCTTCGTCGTACTCAAAGAATGGGAACTCGGTAATCCAAAGGAAGTTCCATTTGTTTTTTGGAATAATATCAAGCTTTTTAGCAACCTCTAAACGTAACGCACCAAGCACTGATAAAGTAATATTCTTTTTATCTGCAATAAAGAAAACAACATCACCTTTTTTAGCATCAGTAAGCTCAAAAATGGTCTGCATTTCGTCTTCTGTCATAAACTTTGCAAACGAGCATGTTGGTGTATCCTCAACCCAACGAATGTAGCCAAGACCTTTAGCACCGATACCTTTAACCATTTCGGTTAGCTTATCAATTTCTTTACGCGAAAGTGTTGCCGCGCCACCTTTAGCATTGATAGCCCTAACGGTACCACCACTCGCAATCGCGCCCGAGAAAACGGAAAATCCGCAGTTTTCTACCGCCTTTGATACGTCTATAATTTTCATATCAAAACGTGTGTCAGGCTTGTCCGATCCATACTGCTCGATAGCGTCGTTATATTTCATACGAGTAATAGGGGTCTCGATTTCAACATCTAAAATCTCTTTGAACAGACGTTTTACAAAGCCCTCGTTTACCGAAAGAATATCGTCCATCTCAACGAAAGACATCTCAAGGTCGATTTGTGTGAACTCGGGTTGTCTGTCAGCACGAAGGTCTTCATCACGGAAGCAACGGGCAATTTGATAGTATCTATCCATACCCGAAACCATCAGCAGTTGCTTGTAAATCTGAGGTGACTGTGGTAATGCAAAGAACTTGCCTTCGTGAATCCTTGAAGGAACAAGGTAATCACGTGCGCCTTCGGGAGTAGACTTAACGAGAATAGGTGTTTCAATTTCGATAAAACCGTTCTCATCGTAATAATCGCGAACGACCTTGGTAATCTTATGCCTTAACATAAGGTTGTTTTGTAAAACGGGTCTGCGTAAATCTAAAAAGCGATATTTTAAGCGAAGCTCTTCTTTAACGTCGGTTTGATTTAGTATTTCAAACGGGGGTGTTTCAGCCTTGCCCAAAACCTTAAGCTCGGTAACAAATATTTCAATTTTACCAGTAGGGATTTCATTGTTCTCTGCAGAACGATGGCGAACAACACCCTTTGCCATTAATACATATTCGGAACGAACCGAGAAGGCTTTATCAAAAACCGCGCGGTCGGTTGCATCATCAAACGCAAGCTGTACTATGCCCGTTCTATCTCTTAGGTCAATAAAAATAAGCTGACCCAAATCGCGCTGACGCTGTACCCAACCACAAACAACAACCTCGCGGCCCTCATCATTGGTTGTAAAGGTACCACAATAGTCGGTGCGTTTCATTCCGTTCATTAAATCTAACATAATAACACTTCCTATTTTATAGTTGACAAAATGCCATCTAAATCACTAATCGACTCTGTCAAGTTATCCATAGCGCAATTAACCTGCGCGCCGTATATTGCAGAGATTAAACCATCAGGCAAAGACGCCTCAATCTGTTCTCCGGTTTGCATATTCTTTAAAACGGCAGTTTTAGAGTTAAGCTCGTTCTCACCGATAATAACGCTAAACTTCGAGGATATTTTATTTGCATATTTCATCTGTGCTTTTACACTGCGCGAAACTATATCTGTTTCTACTGAAAAGCCTTCACTACGTAGCATTCCTGCAAGCTTGGTAGAACAAACTCTTGCCTCATCGTCCATAGCACCTATATATAGGTCGCAGGTTGGTGGTTTTGGGAACTCAGTATTTTGGTTTTCCATAACAAGCAACAAACGTTCCATACCCATAGCAAAACCAAGCGATGGTGTATACGCGCCACCCATTTGCGATACTAAACCATCATATCTACCGCCACCGCAGACTGTTGACTGCGCACCGATAGAGCCCGAAACAAACTCGAAAACCGTTCTAGTATAATAGTCAAGTCCGCGAACTATTTTTGGATTAACCGTAAAGCTAATTTCTGCTGCCGAAAGATGCTTTTTAACAAGCTCGAAGTGCTCCTTACAGTCATCGCATAAATACTGAATAATCGTTGGTGCATCCTCGCAAATTTCACTGCAAACGGGAGATTTACAGTCAAATATACGCATAGGATTACGCTCTAATCTATCATTGCAGGTTGCACATAAATTACTTTTTTTGTTATTAAAATACTCAATTAGTGCCTTGTGATATTTTGCGCGACATTCGGGACAACCAATAGAGTTAATTTCTAACGAAAGGTCTTTAATACCAAGATTATTTAAAACATTGTTAGCAAGCAAAATAATCTCTGCGTCGGCAGAAGCATCTGCAGTACCAAAACACTCTACGCCGAACTGGTGGAATTCACGCAATCTACCTGCTTGTGGCTTTTCGTAACGATAGCAAGAGCCAACGTAACAAGTTTTAACAGGAAGAGTGCCACAAATATTTCCGTGCTCTATCATAGAACGTACCGTGCCCGCAGTAATTTCGGGGCGCAAAGTGATAGAACGATTACCCTTATCGTTAAAGGTATACATCTCTTTTTGAACAACGTCGGTAGTGTCACCAACACTGCGTAAAAAAACCTCAGTATGCTCGAATACAGGCGTACGAACCTCTTTATATCCGTAAAGAGATGCAGTTTCAAGCATAGTTTTTTCAAGATATTGCCATTTATAACTATCCTCAGGAAGCACGTCTGACGTGCCGCGAGGTGCTTTGTTAATTTCAGCCATTACCATCTTCCATTCAATATATTAATCAATAAAGGGCGGTATAGTAAACCGCCCGAATATTACTCTTTATCTGCCCTAACAATTTCGCGCCATTCAAGGTCGCCGCGTTCGAGACCGTGAATAAGCATTTCGGCAGTTGCAATGTTTGTAGCAACAGGAATATTATGAACATCGCAAAGGCGAAGTATAGCCATTTCGTCGGGCTCGTGGGGTTTGGGGTTTAGAGGGTCGCGGAATAATAAAACTAAATCTATTTCATCACAACCAATGCGTGAAGCAATCTGCTGAGCGCCGCCCTGATTACCGCTTAAAAATTTAATAACATCAAGGCCTGTTGATTCAGATACAAGCTTACCGGTTGTGCCGGTAGCTATTATATTATGCCTGCTTAAAACACCACAATAGGCAATACAAAACTGCACCATAAGTTCTTTTTTAGCGTCATGAGCAATTAATGCAATGTTCAAGTTATATCCCTCCGAAAAAAATTATAAATTGTTAAGCTTTGGCAGCGGTACGTTTGATGATAACAAACGTTTTGCAACCCTATAAAATGCTTTAAAAGATAAACAGCGTTCGTATAGCTTTCCATTTGCGCTAAGCAACGACAGCTGTGGATCGTAAGGTATTACGCCCTTTAGCATTAAGCCTGTTTTATCAACAATGTCATCAAGCGACATTACGCCATTATGCTTATGATTAAAGTAATCAAACTTATTTAAAATTAAAAATTTGTTGTTAACATTAGCCGAGCTAAGCACAGCTTCTATAGCGGTGGCACTTCTGCAACCTATTGCATTAAGTGGCTCTACTACAACTACGCTTGAAAACTTTGGTAACGCACGATAAAGCTCGGTATCAATGCCGGCGGGACAGTCGACAATAACAACATCGAAATCGTCTGAAACCGAGTATAAAAACTTACCAAAAAGCTCTTTATTAAGGGTACCTGGTGAAGCCGGTGCAGGAATTAAATTAATATTGCTATTAACATGCAACATTGCCTCGTGATACGGTTTGTTATATAAAATAATATCATTAAGGTCGAAAACAAGCCTATCACTAACACCAAGCATTAGGTCAAGACAACGAAGACCCTCGTCAATATCAATAAGCAGAACAGTTTTACCAAGCTTAGAAAAAGCGGTAGCTAAACCAACACTTACAGTAGATTTGCCTGTACCACCCTTGCCGGATGTTACAACAGATAACATACCCATAAGCATTGCCGCCTTTCCTGAAAGTTGATTTTTGGTAATTATACCACATTTAAAATTATTTGTAAAGGTAGCTATTTTAAAATATTGTCGGGTACGGTGTCATTTTTTTCATTATACTGTTTTAAGAAATATTCATTAAAAATTTCCTTAACAACCGATGCACTTATATAACTTTTTAAGCCATGCTCGATAACAACCGAAACCGCAATTTCGGGTGAATCAAAGGGTGCAAAAGCTATAAACACACTATGGTCACCGCCCGGGTTTTCAGCAGTACCACTTTTACCGCCGACCTTGATTTCATAATTATCGAAAACAGTGCTACCTGTACCCTCTGTAGTAACCGAAAGCATACCGTTTTTAACCACTGAGAATACCGAATCACTAAATTCAATTTTGTTAAGAACGGTAGGTTTATATGTTTTAACCGTTTCGGTTAGTGAGTAGTTTTTAATTTCTTTTAAAAGACTTGCCTTATACCTTGTACCATTATTGGCAATAACGCTTGTATACATACAAAGCTGAAGCGGAGTGAACATATTATCCGACTGACCTATCGCGGCACTAAGGGTCATACCGGGCGACCAAATAGAACCAACACTATCAGAATAGTCTGAACCGGCAAGAATGCCTGCACTCTCAGGAACTTCTACGCCCGTTTTAGTTCCAAGACCGTACTGCAAGCAATATTTATTCATATCGGTTATACCAATTTTTCTGCCAAGATCGTAGAAATAATAGTTACACGAAACCGAAAGTGCGTTAACTATATTAACGTCGCGATGATAACCCATGCAGACAGGTTGAGAATCCTCATAATAATCATAAATCTGTTTGCAGTATACCGTTTCATTTGGAGTGATTTTGTTGAGCTGTAATCCAATACTTGCAACTGCCGGTTTAAAGCAAGAACCCGGCGGATACGTGCCAAGAAAAGCGCGGTTAAGTAAAGGATTATCGCTATTATTTACAAGGCTTGAATAATCCTCAAAATACTGCTCCATAGTGTAATTAGGATAGTTAGCAGCGGTAAGAATATTACCTGTTTTAACCTCACTAACAACTACTGCCGCGCCCGAAATTTCGCTGTTTTTATTTTTAAGCTCTACTAATAAATTAGATAACGCATTCTGTGCAACAAGCTGTAATGTTTTATCTAACGACAATATAACTGTATTGCCCGGTATAGCCTCCTTAGTAATTTCTGATGAGATAATATTCCCACTACCGTCAAGATTATAGGTAATCTCGCCGTCGGTTCCTCTAAGATAGCTTTCGTAAGCATACTCTATACCGCTTACGCCAACCTTATCGTTATATGAATAACCCTTGCTTTTATATTCTTCCCAACTTTCAACTGGTATGGCGCCAACAGAGCCGATTAGGTGTGTTGCGACGTTACCACCGGCGTAATCTCTTACGGGAACGGTACTTATTTCTACACCATTTAGTTTTTCCGATGACTCGTATATAGCCGTCATAATTTCGCTACCAACGTCTTCTGCAAAGGTGTACGGGAAAGAAACGGAAAAATCTGAAATTTCCATTGAATATCTGACGCCCATTATTGTTCGCTGTAACTTTGAGTTTAATCCCTCTAACTGATAGCGTGTAACCATACTATCATAGCAATTTTGCGCCGTTGCGTAGCTGTTTAAGCCGAGCGTAGTTTTCAACTGTGCAATTTTATTGTTGTCTTTAGTCTTAAAACTTTCGTTATCCTTAAGAGGTAATTTATCTATCCACTCGCATTTTTTAGTTGCAAGATAATTAGTTAAAATGGTAATTGTAGAATTGATATTATCCATATCAATATATGCCATATTAAAGACAATATTATAGCCGTCGCGGTTTACCGCAATTGGTCTTCCATAGGTGTCAAGAATCTCACCGCGTGCCGCCTTAATTACCGAGGTTTGTTTTGAAATGCCATTGGCTTGAGCCAAATATTTATCGCGGTCGATTATCTGTAAATCAACAATGCGAACAGTGTAAATAACAAAAACCGCAATAAGAACAAAAGAAAGTGCAACATTGCGGATATTAAGTTTTTTCTTACTCCTCAATTTTTGCACTCCTTAATACTTTAATTTTTATTTAATAGCTGTTTTTTACGGATTTTAAAAAATAATAACAATAAAAAATATAAAAACACAGAAAAAAATACAGTAGAAAAAAACGCAGGAATATAACACAAAGTTAGTGTTGGTATATCAAATCTGTTTATTACCCACAAACCGAAATAATATAGTAACGTAGAAATAGAGCTGACAATTAACGATGCACGAAAATTGTTATTTATTACAAACTGTACCAGCACTCCACCAAAATAGCCTGCAAGTAACATAAAAATACCGTTATAGCATATAGTATCAGCAGCAACAGCATCAACAGCCGTGCCTATAAAAAAACCAAACACCGCACCTACCCTATCTCCAAAGAACATACCGCTGAACAAAGCAGCAGGCAGCATAAGTTGAGGAAAATAAAGATTCTTTGGAAAAACACCGTCGGTGTATTGAATTACATATATAACAAAATACACAATAGAAACAGCCACAATAAGTGGATAATCTAAAGCCTTATTTCTTTTCATATTATACACCAACTTTACACGGGTGAGCGCTATTTTGCAGTAATAGAACTTTGACCCTCAAAATAAGTAATTACCATAACATCTTTAACGTTTAAAATATCAACAGAACAATCAATAGTAGCCGTGATGGATGTTTGATTTTCATCAGACGACAGATGACTAATTGTACCTACAACCAAACCTTCTGGGAAAATGCCGCCACCTGCGGTTACAATTATATCGTTTAACGCAACCGAACAGCTGCGCGGCAGATTATAAAAATAGCTTTGACCGTTCTTTGAAAGCTTTGGAGAACCACTAACAATACCAACGTCGGATGTGCGGTAATCTAAACAACCGACCTTGATTTTGTCGCTAAGCAAGGTAGTAACTTTAGAATAGCTTGGCCCTACCTCAGTAACATATCCCACCAACCCTGATGAAGTAATCACAGGATCACCCGCCGTAATACCGTTTACCGAGCCTTTATTAATGGTGAACATATACCCACTATCACCCATATCACGCGAAATAAGGGTTGCATTTACAAAATTAAAATCCTTATTATCTTCCTTAATTTCAAGAAATCCCTTTAAAAACTCGTTCTCTTTTTTAATGTTATTATAATCGACCACTTGCGAAGAAAGTTCGTCTACCCTTTTTTGCAACTCGTCATTTTTTTGCATAAGCTCTGTGCCGGTGTTCAAACGTGTATTTATATCATTAATACTATTGGAAATATATGTGGCAAAAGAACGAATTGGCTGTGTAATCGAGCCGATAATGCTTGCTTGTGGTGAAATTGTTCCGCCAATAATGCGAATAATTATTGAAATAACTATCAGGCAGGCAACAACTCCACATATTATTTTAAAACGTTTACTTCTAAGAAAAAATCTCACGGTGTCCCCCACCCCTTTCTAATTAACAATTATTATCTGTATCTTTTACTCTTTCTTGCAATATAAGTATCAAACGTCTCTAATTTATCAAGCCATTTTGAAACGCCTAAAACAGCGCAATCCAAAGGATTATCGGCTACAGTAACAAATATACCTGTTTCTTGCGAGATTAATTTATCAAGACCACGAAGCAGCGCACCGCCACCCGTAAGCATAATGCCTCTGTCAATTATATCGGAAGCGAGTTCTGGCGGAGTTTTTTCAAGCGTAGAACGGATTGCATCAACTATTTGCATAACAGTATCGGTAATTGCTTCGCGTACCTCTTCAGAATTAATTTCAATGTTCTTTGGTAATCCGTCAAGAAGATTTCTGCCGCGCACCTCAATAGTCTGCTCATCATCGTACGGAAGTGCGGAGCCTAATTTAATTTTAATTTCCTCGGCAGTACGTTCGCCAATTAACATATTATGCTTTTTGCGTATAAAGTTAATAATTGCATCATCTAAATCATCGCCCGCAACACGCACAGATTGTGATGTTACAATATCACCAAGTGCAATAACAGCAACCTCTGACGTGCCACCGCCAATATCTACTATCATATTACCTTGCGCATCGTTAACATCAATACCCGCGCCAAGAGCAGCAGCCATTGGCTCTTCAATTAAATCGGTATCACTTGAGCCGGCAAGCCTTGCGGCATCAAGAACAGCGCGGCTTTCAACCTCGGTAACACCGGCAGGGATACTTACAAGAACGCGTGCTCGAGAAAAAAGCGAACCCTTTAGCGCCTCTTTAATAAACCTTTTTAGCATGGCAGCTGTAACGTCGAAGTCGGCAATAACACCATCTTTTAAGGGACGAACTGCAACGATAGAGCCAGGAGTTCTGCCAATCATTTCCTTAGCCTCGGTACCTACCGCCTTTACAGCATCACTTCGAACATCGTACGCTACAACCGACGGCTCGCGCATTGTGATGCCTTTACCTTTTATACAAACCAAGGTATTAGCAGTGCCTAAATCTATACCAATATCTCTTGTAAACATAACTATATATCCATCCCTTTCAACTCTCTATATAACCTATTGGCAGGCAACCCCATAACGTTATAATAATCGCCTTTAATCCATTTAACAAACCTACAACCCAAGCCCTGAACGGCATACGAACCTGCTTTGTCCATAGGCTCTCCCGAACTAATATAATCTTCTATTTCCGAGTCAGTTAAGTTATCGAAGGCAACTTCGCTACACTCGGTAAAGCTAATAGTTTTTTTCGAATTAATTATAGCTACACCCGTATATACTTTATGAATATTACCCGACAAAAGCTTAAGCATTTCTTTTGCCTCTACTTTATCTTTGGGTTTGCCAAGGATTTTATCCTTTATCACCACAACGGTATCAGACCCAATAACCGTGTCGTTAGGATGTAATATAAAGCCCGCTTTTGCCTTGCGCAATGCCAACAGTTCTGCAACTTGCGAAAACTGAACGCTACTACGAACAGTTTCGTCAACATCAACGGGGTCACAAATAAAATTAAATTGTAGCTTTTCTAAAATTTCTTTTCGCCTTGGCGAGTTTGAAGCTAAAACGAGCAATTATAAACACCTAACATAAGTAAAATATAATTGTTAATTATAACAAAAATTAACTAAGTATACAAGTCTTTTAGCAAAATTACAGTTTTGGTTTTCTGCCGCAGGAACTCTTTTCACGGCAAAAGCCTGTATATTCACATTTAGGCATAAAATAGTTTTCAACAACGTATTTCCATTCGTCAGAATATTCACTTAAAGCCTTACACAAATCGTTAAAAAGTCTGCGATATTCATGGTATGCTCGAGTGCACATTCTCTGCCTTGACATATCCATTAAATTACGAAGATTGTGTTTGCAAACAACCTTGGTGGTCATACCAAGCGGTAGCAATAATGCCGAATCTTCTCTTGGCACGCCAGCCGCTTCAAGCTTTTGCAAGGATGAAAGTATATTGTCCATTGCACTAATATATTCGTTTTTAATATTTTCATCTTTTTCTATTGATGGAGGTATAACGTAATCGAAACCTTTTTGGTAGTCAATGTATCTTGTGCTTGCCTGCAAGCGTGTTGGCGAACCACCAATATGGGTATACCATTCGCGAATAACACGGGCGGAATATCCGTCTAATATTATATAAACATCAGGAAATTCGAAAGTTCTGCCATGTTCACTTTCAAAACAGCTTATGCCACGTTTATAGTTTTTCTCGGGGTCGGTTATATCTCCTCCCCAGCATACACCTGCTTGACTACCAATCATAGTAATCGGGTTTTTAACAGTATATTCTTCAATAATAACCCTTGCCATTGCTATTTCCCCTTTACAAAAAAAGTAAATAAAAAGCACTATATAAGTCTATTATAACTCATATAATGCTTTTTTTAAAGTATTAATTTTAAATTTCTAATTAAAATTTCATTCTGCCGTAGGTTTTTAAAATCTTAAGAATTTCTTCTTTGGATTTCATACCGCCTATAGAATCAGCTGAGGTAAGATTACATACCGCAGCTCCCGAAGCAAATTCGAGCATCTCGAGGTCACTCATACCATTGTAAAGACCGTACAGACAACCTGCGCAGAATGCGTCACCAGCACCGCAAGTACCCTTAATCATACTACGCGGTATATCGATTGAACCGATACTTGTGAACTCACCATCCGAATTCAAGCAGAATCCCGCTTCCTTACAGTGAACAATAACCTTATCCTTAACACCAAATTCAAAAAACTTTTCCATTGTTTTGCGAATATTATCTACGTTAACTGTGCCATCGGGATTACGTGGGTCTAAGCCGGTAACACCGCAAGACTCAATTTCATTAATAATACAGTAGTTAGTGTATTTGAGGGCCGGAATAATTTTTTCTTTATAGGCACCTGTGTTGTCACTAACAACATCAAAAGAGGTTTTAATATTGTTATCTTGACATCTTTTTAAGAAACGAGCCATAACGGTACCGTACTCATCATCGGGCATATCAAATGCTTTAAGCAGCAGAATATAACCGATATGCAACATTTTGCAATTAAGAATTTCAACCGAAACGTCGTCGGGTGAGAACAAATCATTAGCACCACCATCAGTAAAGAAGGTACGTGCACCTCCAATTTTCTCGGTCATAACATCGGTGAATGCAGTTGAAACACCGCTTGTGACTAGAACGCCGCTTGTATCGATATTATGGTTTTGAAACTGAGAAATTATGTAACTACCATTATCGTCGTCACCAACCCTGCCAACTGCGGCAAGTGGCATTTCATTGTCAATAATTGAAATATCGATAATTGTGTTGCTTACGCAACCGCCAACCGCCTTGTCGGTAGAAATGATTTTTGCAAGCATACCCTTTTCGGGGTAGGATTCCACGATTTTTAAGTTATCGATAATAATATTACCTGCTATAACTATACCTTTTTTATCCATAAAGCAAGCCTCCTGCGTATTATTGAGTCACAAATCTGTGGTGAACCTTTTTGCCTTTTTTAACAATAATACCATCGGCAAAATCAGCAACGTCATAAGAAGTATTAGGGTCGGAAAGCTTAACGTCATTAACCGAAACGCCGCCCTGTTGTATTAGCCTTCTACCCTCGCCTTTTGATGGAATAAGACCACCCTTTAGCATAAGGTCAAGAATTGCAATTTTACCATCAGTAAAGTCATCACCCGAAAGAGAGGTTGTTGGCATTTCGGAAATATCCATAGCGCCGCCAAATAAAGAACGTGCTGTTTTTTGCGCTGCATTTGCAGCATCTCCACCGTGTATAAGTTTGGTAAGTTCGTAAGCAAGCAACTCTTTTACAGGGTTAAGCTGTTGACCTTCAAGACTCTCATACTTAGCAATTTCCTCAAGCGGAACAAAGGTAAGCATTTTTAAGCACTTAATAACGTCGGCATCGTCAACGTTGCGCCAGTACTGATAGAAATCATATGGAGAGGTTTTATTAGGGTCAAGCCAAACCGCGCCATTCTCGGTTTTACCCATTTTTTTGCCTTCACTTGTTAGTAGCAAATTACAGGTCATTGCATATGCTTCGCGGTTGTCACACTTGCGAATAAGCTCTACACCGCCTATCATATTACTCCACTGATCATCGCCGCCAAGCTGCATTAAGCAACCGTATTTTCTGTTAAGGGTAAGGAAATCGTAGCTTTGCATTAGCATATAGTTAAGCTCGAAGAACGAAAGTCCTCTTTCCAAGCGCTGTTTATAGCATTCAAAACTGAGCATTCTATTAACCGAGAAATGAACACCAATTTCCCTAATAAAGTTGATATAGTTCAAATCAAGCAACCAGTCACCATTGTTAACGATTAAAGCCTTATCGTCAGTGAAATCGATAAGCTTAGACATTTGAGCCTTAAAGCACTCGATATTATGCTCGATATCCTCGCGGGTTAGCATTTTACGCATATCTGTTTTGCCCGATGGGTCACCTATCATACCGGTACCACCGCCAAAAAGGGCAATTGGTCTGTGGCCGTGGCGTTGCATATGCGACATTACAACAACTGCAACAAAATGGCCAACGTGTAGGCTATCTGCTGTGGGGTCAAATCCAATATAAAAAGTAACAGGCTTATCACCGTCGATAAGTTTTCTTACCTCTTCTTCGTTGGTAGACTGTGCCAAAAGGCCACGAGCCTTAAGTTCTTCAAATAAAGTCATATTTACATATCCTTTCGATATAATTTACACTTTTGTTTCTATAAGTTCTTTTGCAGTATTATACAGGTTCTCTGTAATCTCAGAGCCCGACATTATTCGAGCAACCTCGCAAACACGCTTATCACCCGTTAAACTTTCAACCGATGTAAAGGTAGAGTTTTCATCACTACTCTTCGAGATTAGCAGATGGTTATCAGCTATAGCTGCAATCTGTGCTAAGTGGGTGATACATATAACCTGCCGCAAGGCAGAAACTTTTTTAAGCTGTATGCCAATTTTGCGCGCTGCCCTACCACTAATACCTGTATCAATTTCATCGAAAATCAAGGTGTCAACGTCGTCTTTGTCGGCAAGTACGCTTTTGATTGATAACATAATTCGCGAAAGTTCGCCACCTGATGCAATTTTGGAAAGCGGCATAAGCGACTGTCCTTTGTTTGTTGATATCAAAAACTCGACCTTATCCGTACCAATTGCAGTATAGCTACCTTGATTAATGCGAACGCTAAAGATAACATTCTCCATATCCAAGAACTGTAGTACAGCACAGATATCGTTTGATAGATTTTTGGCTGCCGACTGCCGCCTTACCGATAATTTTTTAGCTTTTTCAATAAGCTGATTTTGAATAACAACCAGCTGATTTTCGTATTCTGTTTTTTTGTTAGAATTAATGCTTATTTCGTCTAATTCTTTTTTATAGTTAGAGAGCGAACTTATTAAGTGCTGCTCGTCACCATCATATTTTCGCATAAGGGTATGCAAAAAGTCAAGCCTATTTTGTATCTTTTCTAACTCTTCTGGGCTAAAATCTAACGTATCGTTAAGTTTTTTAGCATCTGACCTTAAAGCTTTAAGCTCTAAAACTGCAGAACTAAGCCGTTCATAAAACTCTCCTATTTCTGCCGAAACACCGCTAAGCTTATTCAGTTTACTGTCTACACTTTCAAGTTCTGATAAAAAGTCGGTTTCTTTAAGCTCGTTACCCGATATAATCTCTATGGCCGAGCTCAGTTTTTCACTATTCTCTAAAACCGTTTTGCGCTCTTTTAAAGCCTCCACCTCGCCGACCTTTATATCAGCCGACTCTAATTCATTTATTTGGAACTTTAGTATATCAATTCTGTTCTTCTGTTGACTTTCTAACTCGATGCACTCTCTCAGTTTTTTCCTAACACCCTTGAACTCATTAAAAGATTTTTTATAATCGTTTAAAAGAGTTGCGTTTTCTGCGAACGCATCTAAAAAACTGCAATGATTTTCTACATTAAGAAGCTGTTGATTATCGTGCTGTCCGTGAATATTAATTAAATATTTACCAAGCTCTTTTAAAGCTAAGGTATTTACCGGAACACCGTTAATCCTACAGTTGTTTTTTCCTGATGCCGTAATAGTACGCTGGATAATGTACTGCCCACCATCAGCCTCAATTTCGAGCTCGTCGAATGCTTTTTTACAAGCAGCCGACACATCATTAAAAACCGCAACAACGCGTGCTTTATCACACCCACTACGAATAATATCGTGTGAAGTGCGTTCGCCCAAAACTGCATTTATAGAATCAACGATAATAGACTTACCCGCGCCCGTTTCACCCGTAAGCACGTTAAAGCCATTATCGAAAACCGCTTCGGCATTTTCAATTACTGCTATATTGTTGATTAACAAATCCTTAAGCACCGAAATTGCTCCTTTGTTTTTTATACAAACACGCTAAAACTATTTACCCAAGATAGAATTAAGTTGTTCCACCAAGCGCAAAGCCGCATCTGTATCTGCTGTTATAATTAAAATGGTATCATCACCCGCAAGGGTGCCAACAAACATATCGGAATATAAGTTATCAATTGCCGCACATGCTGCCGACGCCGTACCTGCATAGCATTTCACTATAACATCGTTCATAGCCGATTTAATGCTTACCGCAGAGTTTTTAAATATGTCTGTATACCTGCCGCTGTTATCGCTTGAATGTGTACGATTTACAGCGTATCTGTAGTTGCCGTCTTTATCAAGTGATTTAACAATATTTAGCGACTTAATATCGCGAGAAACGGTAGCCTGAGTTACACTATAGCCCATTTTTTGAAGTTCGGACTGTAGCTTTTCTTGTGTATCTATAACCGAATTTTCGATAAGATTTATAATTGCAACCTGTCTATTACCTTTCAAAAATAACACCACCTTTATTTAATAGTTGTTCCAAGACTAAAGTAGCCAGGTCTTTGGGATAATGCGATTAAATTAACCGAAGTATTTGAGCGTGAAATTTCAATTTTATCACATTCATCTATTTTTACCGCAACCTCGCCATCTACTGTAAGGTAGGCTTCTTTATTATCAAGCACGTCTACTGTAATTAATATCTTAGAGAATGAAGGCACTATCATTGGTCTTGTGAAAAATGAGTATGGACATATTGGTGTAATAAGTATATCGTCAACCCTTGGGTCGATAACGGGACCACCCGCAGAAAGTGAATAGGCAGTTGAGCCTGTGGGTGTAGCAATTATAAGACCATCGGAACGATAATCGATATCATGACCGTCAACCGAAAGCTTCATATCAAGCATACGTGAAAGCGTTCCTTTAGTTATAACCGCATCGTTAAAAGCGGTATATTTTTGTGTTTTTTCGCCTGAGGTCTTTATAACGTCGAGCATTATTCTTTCTTCAATTGCATACTTACCGTCTAAAACGTCCTGTAAATACTCAAGCTCACAAGATTTTATTGCAGCAAGATAACCTATTCTGCCAACGTTAATTCCAAGAACCGCTTTAGAATAAAGAGCCGCCCTTTTTGCTGCGTGAATAATTGTGCCGTCGCCGCCGATAACAATGCAAAAATCGCACTCTTGCAAATATTTTGCATCAGCAGTAACTTTGTCGCTGCATAATATTTCTTTAGTATCAGAGTCGCACAAGATTTCAACATTATTTTTATGTAATATATCAATTACTTTATTTGAAATTTCGTGTGCAGAATTCTTTTCAAAATTAATAACTAATGAAATCTTCATAAACTACTCCTTTCACTGTAATAATTTATTTCTAACCCAGCGCCGAATGTGACATATCCACTACTTCAGCAGGTGTGAGATTAGCTTTATATAGTGCATTTTCTTCTTTTTTTATGTAGGCCAAATATTCAATATTGCCCTCAGGTCCTTTTATTGGTGAAAAATCAAGCCCGATTACAGAAAAGCCCTGACTTAACATAAATTCGGTCACCGCCTCTACAACCTCTAAATGAACGGCTATATCACGAACAACACCCTTTTTACCTACCTTTTCCTTGCCGGCTTCGAACTGAGGTTTTATTAAGCAAACAGCCGAGCCGTTCTCGTTTAATAGAGCATAAAGCGGTGGTAAGATTTTACTTAAGGATATAAACGAAACATCTACTGAAGCAAAATCAAGTGGGTCAGGAATAACAGTGCTGTCGGCATACCTGAAATTTGTTCTTTCAAGATTTACTACCCTTTCGTCAGTCCTTAATTTCCACGCTAACTGTCCGTAGCCAACGTCTACCGCATAAACTTTTTTAGCACCATTTTGAAGCATACAGTCTGTAAAGCCACCGGTTGATGCGCCAATATCAGCACAAATACAATTATCCAATGAAATAGCGTAAACCTGCATAGCCTTTTCAAGTTTAAGTCCGCCGCGGCTAACGTATTTTAAAGGGTTGCCGCGAACTTCTAAAAGGTCGCTTGGCTTAATCATTAGTCCGGCTTTATCCGCCTTTTGATTATTGACGAACACCACGCCAGACATAATTAAGGCTTTTGCCTTTTCTCTGCTTTCGGTATAACCTGCGTTTACTACCGCATTATCAAGTCTAATTTTATCACTCATTAGCTTCTCCGTTTACTATTTTAATTATTGAAGCAGAATCCAAACCCGCATCTTCTCGTTGTTGAGCTTGAGTAGCTTGTTTAACAAAGCAATTATCTACCGAAATATGCTTAAATTTGCCACTATATCCGTTCTCTAATAATCCTGTTGCAATTACCGAGCCAATACTTCCCGATTTAACCGCTTCCTCAAACACAATAACACATTTATAGTTTGCAAGTGTTTTTATAAGTTCAGGCTCAATTTTATTTATACAGTTTAGCTTAACCAATACAACATTGCTGTTTTTCAAAACTTTAGCACATTCAGCAAATGTATATCCGTAAGAAACAACAGCGGTATCACCACTACCAAAAACATCATAATCATTATCGGTTACAGTAAATTCGCCTTCTATATTAATCTCCTTGCCCCTTGGATATCTAATTGCCCAAACGTCACTATCACGCTTCGCAGCTCTTATTACAAGGTTATTAAGTTCCTCGTAGCTTGAAGGCGAGAATATTTTAACCCCAGGTATTGCGGATAAATAAGCAACATCATATACGCCTTGATGAGTTTCTCCGTCGTTACCCGTTAGACCCGCTCTGTCTATACATAAGGTTATTGGAAGTTTTGCAATTGCGGCATCGTGAAACACTTGGTCAAATCCGCGTTGCAAGAAGGATGAATAGACTGCAAAATACGGCTTAAAGCCTTTGGTTGCAAGGCCAGCGGCAAAAGTAACCGCATGCTGTTCTGCGATACCAACATCAAAAAATCTTGTAGGATGCTTAATAGCGAACTCTGTAAGCCCCGTACCCTCGGTCATCGCTGCGGTTATGGCACAAACCTTATCGTCCTTTTCTGCTAAATGACAAAGTGCTTTTCCAAACTCAGACGAAAAATTATTAGATAGCTCGTTATCCACACCGTCGCCAACATTAAATGGAGATACTCCGTGATAATAATCGGGTGAAGCTTCGGCAAATTTATAGCCCTTGCCTTTAATTGTTAGCGCGTGAATAACAACGGGCCGTTTAGAGCGTTTTGCTATATCTAAAACCTGGTCGAGCTTTTGGAGATTATGGCCGTCAACGGGTCCTAAATAATTTAAACCCATACCCTCGAATATATTGTTATGATAGATAACGTTTTTAAGCATAAGCTTGGAGTTATATAGGCTATCGCGAAGTTTCCCGCCAACAAACGGAATTTTCCTAACAAATTTTTCTATTACGTTTTTAAGTTTATAGTAGCGAGGGTTTGTTCGTACTTTATTAAGGTGCTTTGCAAATCCGCCAACGTTTTTAGAGATAGACATTTTATTATCGTTAAGCACAACAATTACTCTTCCTTTTATGGAAGAAATGTTGTTAAGCCCCTCTAAAGCCATACCGCCCGTAAGCGCACCGTCACCTATAACAACTACTGTATATGCGCCGTTTTTTAGGTATGAATTACCCTTTGCTATACCGCAAGCCGCCGAAATAGAGTTGCTGCTATGCCCTGTTACAAACGGGTCGTGTTCACTCTCTTCGGGTCGCATAAAGCCAGCTATACCGTTCTTTTGTCGCAGGGTAGAAAAGCCACCAAACCTTCCGGTTAATAGCTTATGTGTATAGCATTGATGCCCTACGTCGAAAATAATGGAATCCTTGGGCGAATTAAACGCATTGTGTATAGCCACGGTAAGTTCTACCGCGCCTAAATTAGATGCAAGATGCCCACCGGTAGAAGAAACTGTGTTGATTATGCAATCCCTAATTTCCTCGCATAGAACATTCTTTTCAGTAATATTGAGTTTTTTTAGGTCTTCTGGGTTATTTATTTTGTTTAGATATTTATAATCCAAAATATTTTGCTTCCTTTTTATTTTTTCCTATCACAAAGTTCAAGGGTTAATTCTTTCAATTCACTGGCCTCTTTACCGAAAGGCATAAGTGAGTTTATTGCTTTATTAGTATACTCGTTAGCCATAGAAATAGCAGCATCTAAGCCAAGCGTTGAAACAAAGGTAGACTTGTTGTTTTCTTTATCACTGCCAACGGGTTTGCCAAGCTGTTCTGTCGTGGACGTTACGTCAAGAATATCATCAATTATTTGAAAAGCTATTCCAAGATAATATCCATATTGGTACGCCGCTTTTTCTAAAGCTTCATCTGCGCCCGAGATAACGCATCCCATAACGCAAGCCGCTTGCAGTAATCTTGCTGTTTTAAGTTCGCAGAGTTGCTCTAAAGTTTCAAGGTTTATCGATTTATCTTCACTTTGAAGGTCGATTACCTGACCGCCTATCATGCCACGTGCACCTGCAAACGAGGATAAAATGCTTATACATTTAAGTACATTATCTGCTTTCGAGTTGTTACACTTAGCGATAATTTCAAAGCTTAACGTTAATAATCCGTCGCCCGCAAGCAAAGCAATATCTTCGCCAAACTTTTTATGGCAAGACGGCATACCGCGCCTTAGGTCGTCGTTATCCATACACGGCAAATCGTCGTGAATTAAAGAATAGGTGTGCACCATTTCCAAAGCGCAAGCTAAATTCAAAGCGTCGTCCTCATTGCCTCCGCAGATACGCGCAAACTCTAATAACAAGCAGGGTCTTATACGCTTTCCACCAATGCTAACACTGTAGCTCATAGCATTTAACACACTATCATATAAACTACTATCAGCCGATATTAACTCGTTAAGTCTATTGTCAACAAGCGGTTTGTATCTCGAAATTATTTCATTACTCATTAATGGTTTGTTCCTTTAAATACTCGTCTATTTCTATAACTTTTTGCTTTGCTGTTTTTAATTTATCTGTGCAGTTTTTGGCTAAATTCAAGCCTTCTTCATATAAAGAAACCGACTCATCCAAAGCTACGTTACCGGTTTCTAAAAGCTTTACGATTTCTTCGAGTCGTGCTAAATCTTTTTCAAAAGTATTATCACTCATAACCTTACTCCTTTATAACGTCAATAACCTTACAATTTGCAGTTCCGTCTATAAACCTAATGCTAACATCATCGCCCGAGTTTAGCTTATTTGCGTTATAAACTACGCCATCTTTATCAGACACCACAGCAAATCCGCGTGACATAACCGAAATTGGATTAAGCGATTCTAATTTTTTTAATAATAAATTAGTTTTGTTTTCATAATTCGAATAGCCTAATCGAGCTAAATCATATAGTCTATTCTGTAGATTTATAAGTTTTTCTTCTTTAGTTATAAACGTACTACCCGTACTTGCAAAGACCTTGCTATCTATCGCCCTATCGAGCCGTTCGTACAAGCGGTTTATATAATTTACAAAAAGTTCGGAAATGCGGTTTTGTGTTTTACTTAGGTCTGAAATTTTAGAGAATATGTCAGGTACTGCAATTTCGGCGGCAGCCGACGGCGTGGGTGCCCTTAGGTCACATACAAAATCGCAAAGCGTAAAATCGGTTTCGTGACCGACTGCAGAAACAACGGGAATTGGTGATTCATAAAGCTTTCTTATCAGTTGCTCATTGTTAAAGCACCAAAGGTCCTCGATAGAACCGCCGCCGCGACCAATAACAATTACATCTAATCCTTCGGACGAATAAATTTTATCAAGCATTTTAATCATGCTATCGGCCGCGCCCTCGCCCTGAACTAAAACAGGGCAAATAACAAGCTCTACAAGTGGGTTTCTTCTGTGAGAAACCGAAATAATATCCCTAATAGCAGCGCCCGTGTTTGAGGTGACAACCGCTATTCTGTTAACACTTTTTGGTAGTGGTCTTTTGGTATCGGCATCAAACAATCCTTCTTTAGAAAGTTTAGCTTTTAACTGCTCGAAAGCTAACGCCAAAGCACCTGCGCCAAGCGGCTGCATATCCTCACAATATATTTGATACTGTCCATCGCGGTCGTATACGGATACCTTACCCCGAATTATAACCTTCATAGAATTTTCGGGAACGAACTTTAACCTTGACGCTGACCTATTAAACATTACGCATTTAATTACAGAATTTTCGTCTTTAAGGGAAAAATATAAATGTCCGCTTGAATAGTGGTTTTTAAAATTCGAAATCTCGCCTTCTACGAAAACATTATTTAAGTTAAGGTCTTGCTCAAAGATGCTTTTAATATAAAAATTAAGTGCCGAAACAGTTAAAACATCGGGGCTCATAATTTAATATAACCTTCCTTTATTGCTGTAAGAACAGCTATCCCTACGGCGTTATCACACGAAAATTCGGGTTTTGAAAAAACACAATTAAAATTACTTTCAATATCGTTTTTAATAATTGCATCCGACATAACCCCACCTGCATACACAATAGGCAAATTGCCGTGTTTATTAAGTGCATATTCGGTCATTTTAAGAATAGTTTTGGAGATAGCATCTATACAAAAGCGAGCAACATAGCATTTATCGGTGCCACGTTTTAGCATATCTGCACACAAGTTTTCAATACCAGAAAGACAGCAGTTGCCATCCTTTATAACAGGTTTGTATTTTTTAAGGATACTCCCTAAATTTGCAAGTTTTTCAAGTTCGGCGCCACACGGGAATGAAAGACCAAGCATAACTCCTACCCTATCTATTACCTGCCCTGCATTAAGGTCGAGCGTTGCGGCAGACAAATTACATTTGAAAATTAAATCGTTATCGGGAATGATGTGTAAAAGCTCGGTAGTGCCACCCGAGATGTGAAAAGCTAAAAACTCTTTTTTAAGTAAATGCATAGCGCTTGCTGAATATACCGCAGCCGCGATATGTCCACGTTGATGCGAAAAACGATAAAGTCTACTGTTTGTAGCAGTAGCGGCAGCAGAAGCTGCAGATACACCCGCTAAAAAGCAAGGCATATAACTGCCTTCTATATCGCGAGGTTTTTCCGAAACGCCTACCGCAGTAATACTTTCATTGACATTATCGAATGCGGATTTAATAACAACGGGTAAATTTTTAGTATGTTGAAAAAGCGCTTCGCTTTGCCGTAACCCCTTGCCACCTTCTGCGACACTTAGAAGTTGCCTTTTAGAAATAACCGTATTATCCTCGGGGCAAAATACAGCAACCGAGGTAGTGTAGTTACTGGTGTCAAATCCTAAAACAGCCATAGCTATTTAGCCCTTTGCTATAGTTCCAAGCACACCGTTAACAAACGACGAATCTTCTATAGTCGAGAATTTTTTAGTTAACTCAACCGCCTCGTTAATTGATGCGGCAACAGGAATATCGTCCATATACTTTAACTCATACACCGCAAGACGCATAACACTTAAAGCTACCCTTGAAATTCTATCAAGTGTCCACTCCTTAAGGTTATTGGATATTAAGCCATCTATAGCTTCGATATTATCAAACACGCCATTTATTACGGTATCACAATATTCGCTTTCTTTATAAGCCTCGGCTTCGCGTGCGTCGTTAATTATATCGAGCACCGAATCATCTTTAAAAGATTTTTCAAATATAATTGCAAATGCCTGTTGGCGTTCGTCTTTTCTTGTCATAAAAACACCTACTGTTAAAAAATATACATTTATACACTTATATATTTTATAACATTTCTTGCTATATTGCAATGCTTTTATTCATAATTTTGAAAAAATATACATCCAATGTATAAAATAGTTGCTAAGCCAATTTATTTATGTTATAATCAATATAAATATGATATGTAGGGTGGTATTATGTCGAAAGTAGGATTCCGACGCGAATTACTTGGCTTTAATCGTGAAGATGTAATTGAATATATTAGAAAGATTCAAAACGATAACAGTGCTCGTGAGGGAGAGCTTATCACGTCTTTAGAAAAACTCAACGCACGCAACGCCGAGTTAATTGATGAGCTTAAGAAAATCCCCGTTTTGCAGGCTGAACTTGAAATTAGCGAAGCCACTGTTGAAAAGCTTGCAAAACAGATTTCTGATTTTGAGCAACTGCGTGCTGAAACAGAAAACGTTAGTCAGGATATTGCCAAAATGTATCTTGTTGCTAAATCAAATGCCGAGGCTATTAATAACAGCACCAAAGAAAGCAGTGAACGTGCGTTTTACGAAATTAAAAACACCCTTAATACAATTAAGGACGTTCAACAAAAACTTCAAAATACTAAAGAAAACGTTATGCTCACATCTAAAAAATATAGTGAAGAAATCGAAGAGCTTGTTGCTTCGTTTAAAACAACTGAGGATACTATTAATAGCATCTCAAACGAAATCGACGAAAAAGTTAAGGTTTAAGTATGCCAGAATATAAAATAAATTCAAACGAAATTAATAATTATACAACAAAGCTGAAAGCCGGAGATAAGGTTTTACTTAGCGGAACGGTTTATACCGCTCGTGATGCTGCACATAAGCGTATTATTAACCTAATAGAAAACGATAGTCAATTACCCTTTAACATACAAGATGCATCAATCTATTATGCAGGACCTACTCCAACACCTGTGGGTTTAGCTATCGGTAGTTGTGGACCTACAACATCAAGTAGAATGGACCCCTACTCACCCACGCTACTTGATTTAGGATTAAAGTGTATGATTGGTAAAGGTCCGCGAAGTCAAGAGGTTATAGCTTCAATTATTAAAAACAAAGCCATTTACCTTTGCGCTATTGGTGGCGCAGGCGCTCTATCGGCAAAATGCATTACCAAATGTGAAGTTGTTGCATTCGACGAGCTTGGTTGTGAATCAGTAAAAAAATTAGAATTTAAAGACTTTCCTCTTATTGTGGGAATAGACTGTACCGGAGGTACTCTTTTTTGAAAAACTTAACAAAATTTGTTAGCATAATACTCATTTTAATAATGGGTATTACTGTTTTTTCGGGTTGTGAAGAAACAGCAGCGCAAAATTTAATATACGAAACTACTATACCTGTTAAAACGTTGGACCCACAGACCTTGATCGGTGAAACCGATTTGCAGGTTGCTTATAGTATTTACAGCGGTCTTATGAGGTTTGATAGTGGCGGTAATCTACTGCCCGACCTTGCAAGTGGCTACACCGTTTCTAATAATAATAAAAAATACACCTTTACAATTTCTAAAGATGCTTCCTGGTCAAACGGTGAAAAAATAACGGCATATGATTTTGAATTTGCACTAAAGCGCGCCGTTCTACCCGAAACTGAAGCTCCCTTTGCACATTCACTTTCACCGATAGTAAACGCAACAAAAATCAATAAAGGTAATAAAGACGTTAATAGCCTTGGTGTTAAAGCGCTCGATTCTAAAACGTTAGAGATAAACCTTTCTTATGCCTGTGTCGATTTTTTACAAATTCTAACAACACCAATAACTATGCCGTGCAACGAACAGTTTTTCATAGAAACCAAAGGTTATTACGGACTTAACGACGAAGCGATACTTACCTGCGGAAAATACACTTTATCTACCTGGAACGAAAACTATTTAGGCATTAAATCCGAAAATAACTCGGTTTATTTTTACTTTGATGATACAGAAAAGTATTTAGAAAGTCTAAAAGGGCAGGACGTAGATATAACTAAAATCAGCTACACCCTACTTAATACAGCTTACGATAACGGCGTTATGGGTAATTTTAGTTTTGTTAGTGATACTGTAAATCTACTTGCGATTAATCCGAATAGTCCAGTCGCTAACCAGAGCACAGTAAACGCACTTATGTCGGTGGCTGATATGCCCGACGAAAAATCGTTTACAGACCGCTACGGTACCAGCAAGCTTAACTCGATATACCCCTCAAGCATAATAGGTGCCGAGCAGATAAACACCAAGGATAATGCAGATAAATATAAAAGCAGTGCAGAAGATTTATTCTTAGATGGTTGCGAGGAGTTTGAAGAAGATTTTAAAATTCCGCCGCTTACCTTAATTTATGTAGATGACCCTGTATCGCACGCTGCCGCAATGGAAATTGCAGGTGTATGGCAAGGTAAATTTGGTATAACTGTTAATATTGAAGCCTCTAATACCGCCGACGAGCTTTACGGCAGAGTATTAAATAAAAGCTTTGATTTTGCCATAATTCCCATAAAAGCAAATCTGCCGTCATCACATTCTTACATTGAGCAGTTTACGAAAAACAAAATGTTTGATTTGTTCTCACTTAATTCTGATGAGTTGCTTACCGCTACTAAAAAGCTACACAGTTCCACAACAAGTAAACAGCTTAAAAAAATATCAAACATAATAGTAAACAATCTGTATATTAAACCGCTTTATCAAAGTTCACAAGTTTTCTATATTAAAGATGGTGTTACTGCTCCCGTAAACTCGTATAGCAAACGAATTGAATTTGAAAACGCAACTAAACAATAAACAAAAATGTCCAAGCGCAAAGCATAAGCACTTGGACATTTTTTATTTTTTATTAATTTCAACAATAGTAGCAACGTCGCCGTTTACACAGAATTTTACGTCATAGTCTTTATAACACAAATTGTAAAGCCTATTAATATCACTTTGATACGATGGTCGTGGGTCTTCAAGCAATAGTTGTTTAATAATAGATAAATCCTTATCATCAATAAAACAATTAGTCGTAGGCAAAACATCAACTTTATTAAGTCTTCCAAGCCCATAATCAGTAAATCCATTGTTGGCATCGATATGACAATCAGCATACTTAAGGTAGGGCTTAATAACATAAATAGGTGTGCCATTTAAAATATCAGCACCAGAAACATAAAGCATAGGACCCTTTGTTTCACTGAGCTCAACCCTTAAAAGCTTAACCGAAGAAAGAGCAATAGGGTTTGGTCTAAAAGGTGAACGGGTTGCAAATACACCAAGTCTTTTGTTACCGCCTAATCTTGGCGGACGAACTGTAGGTGACCACTTTTCTTTTTTTGCCTTTGAAAATTCCCACAACAACCATAAATACGAAAAGCCCTCAAGTCCTCGCACAGCATCGGGATTACGATACTCGGGTTCGAATATAATTACCGCCTCTGTATCAACAATGCCGCTTTGGCGAGGTATTCCAAACTTTTCATTAAAGTCGGTATATATTTTAGCAATTACCTTTAATGATAAATTTTCGTTACTCATATGCTAAACCATAAGCTCACATATCATATTTGATAATTCGGTTGGATTATCAACCGACATACCGCTAATTAGCCTTGCTTGAGAATAAAGAATCTTAGAATATACTGCAAGCTTTTCCTTATCAGAAACATATAGCTCTTTTAATTTTTGTGCTATAGGATGATTTACATTAATTTCTAAAATTACTTCTGCTTTTACCTTTTGGTCGGTAGGCATTGAGTTAAGCACTTTTTCCATTTCTATAGAAATTTCTCCACCAGTGGCAAGGCAAACCGGATGATTATTAAGCTTACTTGTGAATCTAACGCTATGCACAGATTCGCCTATGCTCTCTTTCATAGTTTCAAACAAGCTTTTAGCGTCCTCGTTCTGTTGTTTAAGCTTGTCCTTTTCTTCATCAGTATCAATATCAAGCTTGTCAGAAAGAACGTTTGCAAAGCTTTTCTCGTTATATTCGTGTAGCATTTGAAGGGCAAATTCATCAACGTTATCTGTTAGATATAGCACCTCGTAGCCTTTAACCTTAACAGACTCTACTTGTGGAAGCATATCAATTTTATCTAAGGTTTCACCGCTTGCATAGTATATTGATTTTTGCTCCGCTGCCATTCTTTCTGTATACTCTTTTAAGGTAACGTAGGCTTTGTCTTTAGACGAATAGAACAGCAATAAATCTTTAAGTGTGTCTTTATTTGCGCCGAAATTAGCGTAAATTCCATATTTCAGCTGAACACCAAAATGTTTGTAGAACTCCTCGTACTTTTCACGTTCATTCTTTTGCATTTTAGAGAGCTCGGATATAACCTTCTTTTCAATGTTTTTGGCAATAAGCTTTAACTGATAATCGTGTTGCAAAAGCTCACGAGAAATGTTAAGGGATAAATCAGGGCTATCAACCAATCCCTTTACAAAGCTGAAATAATCGGGCAGAAGCTCTGCGCACTTATCCATAATAAGCACACCGTTAGAATATAACTGCAAGCCCTTTTCAAACTCTTTAGTATAATAATCGAAAGGCGGATGCGAAGGTATAAACAACAACGCATCATAGGTAACCTGACCTTCGGTTTTACTATGAATTACACGTGTAGGGTCTGTGTAATCCATAAACTTTTCTTTATAAAAGTTATTATAATCATCGTCTTTTAGCTCACTCTTTGTCTTTTTCCATAGAGGGACCATACTGTTAAGAGTTCTTTGCTCCCTAACAGTTTCATACTCGTTCTCGGCTCCCTCTTTAAGCCTACGGGTTTCCATATCCATTACAATAGGATATCGGATATAATCCGAATATTTTTTAACAAGCGAGCTAATGCGATAGCTATCTAAAAACTCACTATACTTTTCTTCTTCGGTGTCAGGTTTAATATGCAAGGTAACTACGGTACCTACTTTATCTATATCACACTCTTCTACGCTATATCCGTCCGCACCATTCGAAATCCAGCGATACGCTTTATCCTCACCAAATGCTTTACTCTCAACCTTAACTTCGTCACTTACCATAAAAGCAGAGTAGAAGCCAACACCGAATTGACCGATGATATCAACATCGTCAGTTTTTTCGTTTTCTTTTTTAAAGTTAAATGAGCCACTTTTTGCAATAGTACCCAAGTTATTTTCGAGCTCATCTGCAGTCATTCCGCAGCCGTTATCACTGATTATTAACAGTCTGTTGTCTTTATCTACATCTATGTGGATTTGATAATCATTTCTCGAAAAGCCAACAGAATTATCAGAAAGTGAACGATAATATAGCTTGTCCAAGGCATCACTTGCGTTAGAAATAAGCTCGCGAATAAAAATCTCTTTATGGGTATAGATAGAATTAATCATCATATCCAATAGTTTTTTAGACTCGGCTTTAAACTGTTTTTTTCTCATAAAAAATACATCTCCAAATAATAGTTAATACAACGTAACCACTCTTTTTAAAGGTGGTATTATTTTTTCTGCATTAGTAATTTTTAATACCGGCCCTTTTTGACCGTAAAGCTCGTTAAATTCAAGCTTTAGTTTTCCCGTAACCTTTACCCAGTCTGCAGTATTAATATCGGCAGCATTTTCCCATTGCGCTACCACACCGCCATACTGAATGTCGTCCTCGCAGCAGGTCATAATATGTCTGCCTATAGCAAACTCAAGGCGTGGCATTTTTCTGTCCCTTGCCGCAAGTCCTAAAAACTCTATTGTTTTGCCAATGTATCTCTGGGTATTCTCCATAAGGTCATAATACCAAATTGCAAAATCGTCGTCGTTGATTACAATAATATCTGCATTTATGTCAAACGGTAATGGGTCTTCTATATCGTCGTACTCAACATGATTATCGCGGAATTCGTATGCAATATCTGCTTTTCTGCTAACCGTTCGCACTATTTTATGCAGTTCTTCCTTGTTAGTGCTTTTATCGCACCTATTGAATACTACAAGCTCGCACCCGTTAAGTTTTTCTGCAACAAGGCTACGCATATTTTTATTGTAGCTCGGGTAGTCGTTAGCATTTGCAAAGGTCATTTCTTGGTAAATTATCCACTCTTTCGGCATATTTTCAAAAAGTGTTTTTAACTGCCACATACCGTTATACTCAATAATAACCCTTTTTGCATTACATTCCTTAACCCAAGCAGATAGGTTTGCGTTGGTAAGCTCTTGCTCGCTATCCACTATAACCATTTTTACGGCGTTACTTGAAAACAATTCGGGCTCGTATTCAATCTCGCCCTCTTCGCAAACTAAAAGAAGGGTGCTATCACCCGAGTTAAAACGTTTATCCTGCAGGGTTTCTTGTATGAAGGTGGTTTTACCCGATTCTAAAAAACCTGTAAAAAGATATACAGGGATATCCATTGTTTTTCTCCCCTTAAATTTTAAAAAGTTTTTGTAGTTTCTCTTTATTAAAATTTGCGCCTATTACGCAAAGCCTACCAATTACCGATGCCGAGCCGCTTCTTACGTCGTACTCACCGGGTACATAGTCAAAATAAATCCATTCACCCTCACCGGCTACTATACCTTTAGCGCGTAGAATGTTACCGTAAACTTCAGAATTATCTAATTCCTTTAATGCGTTTGCGATTTGCTCCTTTGTGTAGACATTTGCAGTTTCCGCGCCAAAACTTGTAAACACCTCGTCGGCGTGATGGTCATGGCAATGGCACTCTCCGTCGTGGTGGTGATGTTCGTGACAACCGCACTCTCCATCGTGATGGTGATGGTGTTCGTGACAATCGCACTCTTCATCGTGATGGTGGTGATGCTCGTGGCAATCGCATTCTTCATCGTAATGGTGGTGATGCTCGTGGCAACCGCATTCTTCATCGTGATGGTGATGGTGTTCGTGTTCGTGGAGCATTCCTTGTAATTCATCTATTAAAGTATTACATTTTTCCATTGCAGACAGTATCTGTTTACCCGTTAGCAAATCCCATTCGGTAGTAACAATTTGTGCCTCGCTGTTGTGTTCTTTAATAAGCTTGACCGCCTCATTAATTTTATCAGAACTAAGCAAAGAAGTATGGCTTAAAATTACAGTGGCAGCATTTTCGATTTGATTATTAAAAAACTCGCCAAAGTTTTTCATATACATCTTGCATTTTTTTGCATCAACTACCGTTGTAAAGCTATTTAAAACAATATTGTTTGAATTAATATCTTTTACAGCTTTTATTACGTCACTTAATTTACCAACACCAGAGGGCTCTATAAGAATTCTATCAGGATTATAGGTATCTAAAACCTTTTTAAGCGCCTCGCCGAAATCACCTACAAGACTGCAACAAATACAGCCCGAATTCATTTCGGTAACCTCAATGTCGGCCTCTTGCATAAAGCCTCCGTCTATACCAATGTCGCCAAACTCGTTTTCTATAAGCACAAGCTTTTCGCCACTATATGCCTCTTTAATAAGTTTTTTAATTAAGGTAGTTTTGCCGGCACCTAAAAAACCGGAAAAAATATCAATTTTTGTCATTTAAAAAATCCTTTCAAAAAAATACAAGCGCACTTTAAATAGTAGTTGATTACAGGCGTCGCCATAATACTGTAAGCCAAAAAGTGCTATTTAAGTATAACTCTAAAATAAACAAGTGTCAAGGAATGAAAAACACAAAAACTCTTATTTAGTAATCGTAACTTCCAGATATTTAAATTATTATTTTT
This sequence comes from Acutalibacteraceae bacterium, assembly GCA_045594795.1. Lineage (GTDB taxonomy): Bacteria > Bacillota > Clostridia > Oscillospirales > Acutalibacteraceae > UMGS1532. The sequence goes on from JAZNZF010000001.1 coordinate 84,067, forward strand.
TCTTTGTTTTTGTTATTTTTTCTTTGAAAAACTGTTGACTTTTTGTTTTTGTTGTGCTATTATAAATATGTAAAATTGTGTGTAAAAGTATTACATTTTAAACGGAGGGGTCGTATATGGCAGATAATATTTTTAGCGGCGATAAAATGCGTATAGTGCAAGAGCTTGTTCCCGGTAAGCAAATCACCTTAGCGCACATAATCGCTAACCCTGACCAAGTGCTATATAAAAAGTTAGGTCTTGACCCTGCTATCGAATATTCAAAAACCGCCATTGGCATTGTAACCATGTCCCCTGCCGAAACCGCAATTATTGCAGGTGATATTGCTACAAAAGCCTCTGGTGCTGATTTAGGTTTTGTTGATAGATTCAGCGGCACCCTTATTGTAACAGGCAGTATTTCAGACGTTGAGGCATCTCTTAACGCACTTGTTGACTACTGTCATGACGTGCTTAAGTTTGCGGTATGCCCTATTACTAAAACATAATGAGAAAGTTAATTTTAATGAGCAGAAGCGGTAGCGGTAAAACAACCCTCACTCAAGTTCTGCGTGGCGAAGATATTAATTACGATAAAACGCAATACATAAAATTTGAAAACTGCCTTATTGATACCCCTGGTGAATATGCTCAAACCAACCATCTTGGCAGAGCACTTGCTCTATACTCGTACGAGGCCGATATTGTTGGTCTTCTTGTAAGCGCTTTAGAGCCTTACTCACTTTTCCCGCCTTGTGTTACCTGTATGGTAAACCGCGAGGTAATCGGCATAGTTACCAAAGCCGAGCAGGACGGTGCTAATCCAAAACGAGCAGAAAATTGGCTTAGACTCAGCGGTTGCGAAAAGGTATTTATAATTGATTCTGTTACCGGTTTTGGAGTAAACGAATTAATAACTTATCTGAACAGTTAAATAGGTTTCTAAAAGAAACTTAATATAAACATTTTATAGGAGGACAATAAAATGGAAGCATTAGGTATGATTGAAACAAGAGGTTTGGTAGCCGCTATTGAGGCTGCTGACGCAATGGTTAAAGCTGCAAACGTAGTGCTTATCGGTACCGAAAAAATCGGTAGCGGTTTAGTAAGCGTTATGGTTCGTGGCGATGTTGGAGCTGTTAAGTCTGCAGTTGAAGCAGGCGGTAGTGCCGCTTCTTCACTTGGTGAGGTTGTAGCTACCCACGTAATTCCAAGACCCCACGCAGATGTTGAAAAGCTTCTCCCCTCTTTAAAGTAATTTTAAATCTTTAGCTGAAGGCGGAACTCCCGCCTTCAGCAACAGCATATTCCTTATTTAAATTCGCTTTTTTAGGAGGGATTAAATGCTTGCTCTTGAAAGGCAGAAAAAAATATTAGAATTATTAAATGCCGAAGGCTCGGTTATGGTAAGCAGGCTAAGTGCAGAGCTTGGCGTTACCGAAGAAACCGTGCGCCGAGATTTAGAAAAATTAGAGTCGAAAGAGCTTTTGCGCAGAACTCACGGCGGCGCCCTGCCAATTGATGAAGGCAACTACGAGTTTTCTCTTGAAAAGCGTAAAGAGCTTAATGTTGAAACTAAACAAGCGTTAGCCCGAAAAGCTGCACAGTATATTGCAACTGGAGATACAATTTTTCTTGACGCATCTACTACCACCTTTTATTTAGCAAAAGAAATAAAAGGCATGAGAAACGTTACGGTTATTACCAATTCTATTAGAGTAATAAATGAATTAAGCGGTATCGAGGGCCTTAAGGTTATTACGGTAGGTGGCATTGTTAGTAACAATCAGTCACTTGTTGGCGCTATGACAGAAAATTATATTAAGGACAACCTCTTTGCAGATAAAGCGTTTTTCTCAAGCAAAGGTATTAGTGACAACTCTATCATTCTTGAAAGCAACGAGCAGGAGTGCTTTATTAAACAAAGCATGGTTAAAAACTCTCGCGTAAGCTTTTATCTATGCGATAAAACAAAAATCGGCAAAGTTGGCTATATGCGTATAACAACATTTAATGATATTGATTACCTTATAACTAATGCCGAAATTTCAGGTAAACTAAAATCCACCCTCGACGAGTGCGAGGTACAAATTATTAAAACTGAAAACTAAAGCTATCTTTAGCTTAAATAGATATTTTTTGGAGGCAAAACTATGTTAGTTAATATGAATGAAGTTTTAAGGCCTGCTAAACAGCATAAATACGCTGTTGGTCTTTTCAATGCTGTTAATTTAGAGCTTGCTCGCGGTATTATTAATGCTGCAGAAAGCACCCAGTCACCCGTTATTATGGGAACGGCTGAAGTGTTATTGCCATACGGTCCGTTAGAGGAGGTTTCATACTACCTTATACCTATGGCTAAGAAAGCCTCTGTGCCCGTTGTAGTTCACCTCGACCACGGCCTTTCTCGCGAACTTTGCATTAAGGCTCTCGAACTTGGCTTTAGCTCTATTATGTACGACTGTTCAACCGATTCTTACGAAGATAACGTGCGTAAGGTTAAAGAAATGGCTGACATTGCACACTCATACGGTGCAACCATTGAAGGCGAATTAGGTCATGTTGGTGATAACGAGGGTTCTGCAGAAGGTAGCGACCATCTTGCCGACCCATCTAAATTCTTTACCGACCCAAAGCTTGCTAAAGACTTTGTTGAAAAAACAGGTGTTGACGCTTTGGCAATTGCAGTTGGTAACGCACACGGTGCATATAAATTACCGCCAAAACTCGATTTCGAGAGAATCCGCACTATAGCAAATACCGTTGACGTTCCCCTTGTTTTACACGGTGGCTCAGGCCTGACAGACGACGACTTTAAACAAGCAATTAAAGAAGGTATTAGCAAGGTTAATATATTTACCGATATCAACGTAGCTGCTGTTAAAGCCGAGTTCGAGAAGTTCTCAAGTATGGACAAGGGCTTGATTGACCTTATCCCTGCTGCAGTTGAGGCAGTTAAACAAGAAAGCATGAAGAAAATGAAATTGTTTAG
>JAZNZF010000002.1:0-3502 GCA_045594795.1 Acutalibacteraceae bacterium
GTTATGGCGGTGCGCGGTAAAATACTTAACTGCTTAAAAGCAGAGTATGGCAAAATATTTAAAAGCGAAATAATTACAAATCTTATAAAGGTGCTTGGATGCGGTGTAGAGGTGCAGACCAAGGCAAATAAAGACCTATCCACCTTTAATTTGGACAAGCTGCGTTGGAACAAGGTTATAATTTGTACCGATGCCGACTACGACGGCTTCCAAATTCGAACCCTTATTCTAACTATGATGTATAGGCTTATGCCAACATTAATAGAAGAAGGTAAGGTGTATATTGCAGAAACACCGCTTTATGAAATTAACACTAAGGATAAAACCTATTTTGCCTATGACGACAGCGAGAAAAACGAGATTCTTGCAGAGATAGGGGAAAAGAAGTACACCATTCAGCGTTCTAAAGGACTTGGTGAAAACCAACCCGATATGATGAATATGACCACTATGAACCCCGTTTCGCGTAGACTTATAAAGGTGCTTGCACGCGACGCCGAGAGAACTGCCGAAATGTTCGATTTATTACTCGGCGATAACCTTGCAGGCAGAAAAGAATATATAGCCGAAAACGGATACCGTTATTTAGACGAGTTAGATTTAGTATAAGGAGGCGAATACTTTGGCACCAAGAAAGAAAAAACCGGTTGAAGCTAACACAGAAAAAGCTCTTGCTGATAATGTGTATATAGCCGGTGCGGGTATGGTTATTGACCAGCCCATAACCGAGACACTTGAAAGCAACTATATGCCCTATGCCATGAGTGTTATCGTCTCGCGCGCAATACCCGAGATTGACGGCTTTAAGCCATCACACAGAAAGCTACTTTTCACTATGTACGAAATGGGGCTTCTTAATGGAGCAAGAATAAAATCTGCTAATATAGTAGGTCGTACAATGCAGTTAAACCCCCACGGTGATGCCGCTATTTACGATACAATGGTGCGTTTGTCCGAGGGCTATCAGGCTCTCTTGCACCCCTTTGTAGATTCAAAGGGTAACTTTGGTAAGGCATATTCGCGTGATATGCAGTGCGCCGCATCACGTTACACCGAGGCAAAGCTTTCGGGCATTGCTACAGAGTTGTTCCGTGATATCGGTAGCGACACAGTAGACTTTGTAGATAACTACGATGCTACAAAAAAAGAGCCTGTGCTATTCCCCGTAACCTTCCCTTCGATTCTTGTAAATGCAAACAAGGGTATCGCGGTAGGTATGGCAAGTGATATATGTCCTTTTAATTTAGAGGAGGTATGCCGCACCACAATAGAGTATATCCGCGATAACGATGTTAATATTGCCGATACTTTAATAGCACCCGATTTCCCCGTAGGCGGTCAGCTTTTATACAACCGTGAGGAAATGGAAGAAATATACAGAACAGGTCGCGGCAGCTTCAAGGTACGCTCAGTTTATAACTACGATAAATCTGCAAACTGTATCGACGTAACCGAGATTCCACCCACCACTACTGTTGAGGCAATTATCGAAAAGGTAGTAGAGTTAATTAAAGCTAAAAAAATTACCGAGATTAACGATATTCGCGACGAAACAGGTCTTAGCGGTCTTAAAATCACAATAGATTTAAAACGCGGTACCGACCCCGAAAAGCTTATGCAAAAGCTGTTTAGGCTAACACCTTTTCAAGATAGCTTTGCTTGTAACTTTAATATTCTTATTTCGGGATATCCAAAGGTTATGGGCGTGCGCGAAATTCTTGACGAGTGGGTTGCTTTCCGTACCGAGTGCGTAAGAAGGCGCGTTTATCATTCGTTAGAAAAAGCACAGAAGAGGTTGCATCTACTAAAGGGCCTTTCAAAAATTCTTTTAGATATAGATAAGGCAATCAAAATTGTACGTGAAACCGAAGAGGAACGTGAGGTTGTTCCGAACCTTATGATAGGTTTCGGCATAGACGAAACACAGGCAGAATATGTAGCCGAAATAAAATTGCGCCACCTCAACCGCGAATACATTTTAAAACAGCTAAAAGATATCGAAGAGCTTGAAGCTGAAATTGAGAACTACGAGGCAATTTTAAAATCTCGCACAAGGGTTTATACAATAATTATTAAAGAGCTCGAGGAGATAATTAAAAAGTACGGCAAACCGCGTAAAACCAAGCTTATCAGCGCAGAAGATGTTGCCGCTGACGAGGTTGTTACTGTAGAGGTGCCAGATTATCCCGTGCATTTGTTCTTTACAAAGGACGGATATTTCAAGAAAATCACACCTCAGTCACTACGTATGAGTGGCGAGCAGAAGCTAAAAGAGGGCGACGAGTTTATAACAATAACCGAAAGCAGTAACGCTAAAGAGCTATTGTTCTTTACCAATATGCAACAGGTTTATAAATCGCGCGTTGCCGATTTTGACGATAGCAAGGCAAGTCTTTTAGGTGACTATGTACCGGGTAAGCTACAGATGGACGACGGTGAAACCACGGTTAATATGACCATTGTTGACGATTACGCCGGCTTTATGCTTTTCGTGTTCGAAAACGGTAGGGTAGCAAAAGTAAGTATGAAATCCTACGAAACAAAAACCAACCGTAAAAAGCTTATAAATGCCTACTGTGAAAAGTTTCCACTCGCCGCAGCACTGTACTTAAAAGAAGATACAGACGTGCTTATTGCGTCATCGGGTGGCAGATTACTGCTTGTAAACACCGCAATGTTACAGGTTAAAACAACCAAGAACACTTCGGGCGTTGCTGTAATGACACAGAAAAAAGGTCAGAAGGTAGCTTCTGCTAAGGTTTATACCGAGGGCTTTTTGCAAAAGCCACACCGCTACAGAGCAAAGAATCTACCCGCAGCGGGCAGCCTTTTAAGTAGTGAGGATAGCGGAAACCAATTAAAGCTGATATAAAAAAACACCGCAAGCTAAAAAACTTGCGGTGGTCGGCAACGGTAGTGTATAGAATCTATACTGCGATACACTAAGCAAACGCATTTTTATTAACATCGCCGACATTTATATTATGTTACTTAATTAAAAAAATATACAAAGTATTTGACAATATTTAAATTTTGTTTTATATTAATTTTATTGTCCGCAAATTATTGGGAGGAAATAAAAAATGCAAAAGGAACTTGCAAAAAAATACGAGCCACAAGCCGTTGAAGACAGAATCTATAAATTTTGGACCGATGGCGGCTATTTTCACGCTGAGGTAAACAAGGATAAAAAGCCTTATACAATAGTTATACCTCCACCAAACATAACAGGTCAGCTTCATATGGGTCACGCTTTGGATAACACTTTACAGGATATCCTTATTCGTTGGCGCCGTATGCAAGGCTATGAAGCTCTATGGATGCCCGGTACCGACCACGCATCTATAGCTACCTAGCGAAAATTGTTGAGGCTATGCGTAAAGAGGGCATCTCTAAAGAGGATATCGGTAGAGATGGCTTTTTAGAACGTGCTTGGGATTGGCGCGATAAGTTTGGCCGCAGAATAGTTTCTCAGCTTAAAAAACTTGGTTCGTCTTGCGAT
>JAZNZF010000003.1:0-6259 GCA_045594795.1 Acutalibacteraceae bacterium
TCCTTGGCTCACAGAACGACATGGCTACGATCCGACTTATGTTATGCGGAATTTACAACTTGTGGAAATGACTTCCACAAGTTGTAAAAAAAGAGCCTCCACTTGTCAGGGGAGGTGGCAAAACGGAGTTTTGACGGAGGGGTAGTTTTCTCTCCCTCAGTCAGCTTCGCTGACAGCTCCCTCGTCAGAGGGAGCCAAGGGCTAATTTGTTCCTGATTTGACACAAGCATATAATACACCCAAGGCGGTGATATGATGAAAAGATTTGTTTCAATAATTGTTGTTTTTATGCTATTGTTTTCTCTTTCTGCTTGCTCTGATACAACTGTCAAGGGCAGTGTTGTTCGTGAATCTACCTATGGCAACGCAGAACTTGATATAATGCCACAAAAACTTATGGAAAATATCATAGTTGGTGATACGGTTTTAGTTACAATCGGTGACTTTAGTGAAGAAATGCCTTTCGTGGATATTCTTATTGCTGAAGACGGAAAACTTCAACTATTTTTTGATAAAGAAGACCATAACACTAATATTTGTATTTATAATCAAAGATTTTGCGATACATACGATATTGAAGTGGGTGCAAAGGTAACAATAAAGAAAAAATAAAAGAAAATCAGGTTTTATGACCGGTTCCATTTTGAGTGTCGGTCCCAAAAAAGAACAGATACCCTACGGTGTCTGTTCTTTTTTTTAGTTATTAACACGCACTGAAAAAAGTGTATTACCTGATTAACAGTCTTAGCTGCTCTCCAACTGAGCGCGGCTCAAGAGTGAAAACTATACAATATACGGCTATAAGAGTCTGTACAGAAAAACAAGCACTCGTTGAGTGCTTGTTTTTTACTAAACTTATTCTTTACAAAAGCTGTCAACATATCCGTCAAGTGCAGCTGAAATAACATCTATTGCAGCCTCTCGGTTGTTTACCTCTTTTGCAACCGTTTCTTTATCTTCGAGGGCTTTGTAAACGTTAAAGAAGTGTAACATTTCGTCAAAAATATGTTTCGGAAGCTCTGAAATATCTTTATATTGGTTATATGCCGGGTCACCGAAGGGAATAGCAATAATTTTTTCGTCGTTTCTTCCGTCGTCGAGCATAGAAATATAACCGATTGGATAACAACGTACGAGGGTCAAAGGCTCGAGCGACTCGGTGCATAATACCAAAACATCCAAGGGGTCACCATCATCGCCAAAAGAACGGGGGATAAATCCGTAGTTTGCGGGGTAGCTGGTGGAGGTGTGTAAAACACGGTCGAGAATTATAAGCCCCGTTTCTTTGTCAAGCTCGTATTTCTTTTTGCTTCCCTTTGGAATTTCAACTACTGCAATAAAATCGTCAGATTTTATTCTTTCTTTGTCTATATCGTGCCAAATATTCATGCCTAACTCCGTTCTGCCTTAATTTCAGCTGAAAAATTTTTCTTATTATAACTAATTATTTTTAATTTATCAAGCTCAGTTTAGCTAATCTTTGAGAGATTTTGCTTTATAAATTATTTAAAAAACTTTTCGCCGCAGCCGTAGTTTTCGTAAACGTAGTCGATATCCTTATCGCCTCTGCCAGAAAGACAAACGAGGATTGAACCTGATTTGTGGGTTTTAGTGTACTTGATTGCGTAGGCTACTGCGTGCGAGCTTTCTATTGCGGGGATAATACCCTCGTAGCGAGAGAGTAGGAAGAATGCTTCCATAGCCTCCTCGTCGGTAACGGCGTCGTAATGGATTCTGCCTTGGTCACGCAAGAATGCGTGCTCGGGGCCAACGCCTGGATAGTCAAGACCGCTTGCAATAGAATAAACAGGAAGTGGTTCGCCGTTTTCGTCTTGTAAAAGATAGCTGTCAAACCCGTGCAGTCTACCCTTAGTACCGAACTGCATTGTTGCAGCGTGGTCACCAACGTTTGAGCCTCTGCCAAGTGGCTCGATACCGTAAATCTCAACTGGGTCTGCAAGGAATGGTGTGAACATACCGAGCGAGTTTGAGCCACCGCCAACGCAAGCTGTTACAGCGTCGGGCAAATGACCTGTCATATCTAAGAACTGGTCGCGTGCTTCTATGCCAATAACCGACTGAAAGTCCCTAACCATAAGTGGAAACGGATGAGGGCCGAGGCAAGAGCCGATGCAGTAGATAGCATCCTCATACTCGTTCATATAAGCCTCGAAAGCAGCGTCTACAGCCTCTTTAAGTGTTTTTAAGCCTTTTGTTACAGGAATAACATTTGCACCAAGCATTTTCATACGGATAACGTTGGGCTTTTGCTTTTCAATATCAACCTCGCCCATATAAATGTCGCACTCCATACCAAAGTATGCGGCGGCGGTAGCAAGTGCAACACCGTGCTGACCCGCGCCAGTTTCTGCAATAAGCTTTTTCTTGCCCATATATTTTGCAAGCAAGCCCTCACCCATACAGTGATTAAGCTTGTGTGCGCCGGTGTGGTTTAAGTCCTCGCGCTTAACGTAAATCTGGCAGTTGCCGAATAACTTTGACAAACGCTCGCAGTGGTATACAGGTGTTGGTCTGCCCTGAAAATCTTTTCTAATACGTCTTAACTCGTTAATAAACTGTGCAGATTGGCAAATGGCTTGGTAGGCGTTACTTGCTTCTTCGAAAGCAGGCACCAACTCGGGTGGAAGGTAAGCACCACCATACTCGCCAAAATAACCGTCTTCGCTTGGATATTCCTTTAAATAGTTATCAAAATCTTTATACTTATTCATAATTAACTCTCCTTAAAATATGTTTTTATTTTCTTACATAGAGCTTCGCCATCGTTTATCTAACATAATAATTACCTCACTGTGCAAAATAAAAAATTCCTGTTCCATGAAATACATGGGACAAGAACTCTAAAATCCTGCGGTGCCACCCAAATTGACGGAATACTCCGCCCACTTAACACGTACTAACATACGCTACGCTTTGTAACGGGTGCGTATCCCGTCGACTGCTACTTGTGTTTAAAAACACTTTCGGTCGCCCTCGTAAGTCCATTCACTTGTACCGCCTTTGCCGCATTCCCAGCACCTGCGACTCTCTTTGAAATTAAGGTAAAGCTACTACTCTTACTCATAGGTTTATCATTTGTAAAAAGTATAGCACTAAACCAAAGAGATGTCAATAGCTTTATTTGTTAATAATTATACATAATATACATTGTTTATTCAAAATTAAAAGCTTGAAATGTAGAAAAACAGCCTAAAAGGTATTGACAAGGCTATTTTAGGGGTGTATAATATTAAAAACTTTAAAAAAGGAGATGCGCAGAATGTGCTTTGCAAATAAATATTTTTATTACTTTAGTAGCGCGAGCTTTCTGTGCAGAAGTATTAAATCTCAAAAGGTTTAAACTTAGTATAGTAAGCCCGCTTTTCCGCTTTTAAAAAAGTAGGATTTGCGGGTATTTTTATTTTTAAAGGTGGGTTAAAAATGATTTCTGAAAAAATGATGAATCTTGGTAAAAAGAGCTCGGTAATAAGAGAGATTTTCGAGTATAGTAAAAAGCGCAAGGCCCAAATTGGTGACGATAAGGTTTTCGATTTTAGTATTGGTAACCCAAGCGTACCCGCACCAAAAAAGGTGGGCGAGGTTATAAAGAAATTAGTGGATACGGTTGACCCAGTTGCGCTTCACGGATACACCTCTGCGGTAGGTGACAATGGCGTAAGGGCAGCTATTGCCGACTACATCAATAATAAATACGCAGCCGACGTTAGACCTGAGCTAATCTATATGACCTGTGGTGCTGCGGCGTCCCTTACAATTACCCTGAACGCTATTGTAAATGAGGGCGACGAGATAATTATAATTGCACCCTTTTTCCCTGAATACCGCGTGTTTATAGAAAAAGCGGGCGCAAAGGCTGTTATAGTAAAATCAAACGAGGAAGATTTTCAAATAGATTTTATTGCTTTAAAAAAGGCTATTAATAAAAACACCAAGGGTATAATTATCAACTCGCCCAATAACCCTTCGGGTGTTATTTTAAGTGATGCTTGTCTAACCCAGCTCGGTGATATTTTAGAGCAAAAGCAAAAAGAGTTTGGCACAGATATATACCTTATAGCCGACGAGCCGTATCGCGAGCTTGTGTATACAGACGAAGAGGTACCATACGCTACTAAGTACTACAATAACACGGTTGTTTGCTATTCGTTTAGTAAATCGCTTTCGCTTCCGGGCGAACGCATTGGATACATATTAGTGTCACCCAAGGCTACAAACTGTGGCGACCTTTTTGCCGCCGTATGCGGTGCAGGCAGAGCACTTGGCTTTGTATGTGCGCCGAGTATGTGGCAGTTTGTGGTTAAAGAATGCTTAGGCCTTACTGCAGACACCAACGTGTATAAGAAAAACAGAGAGCTACTATTAAACGGCCTTTCAGAAATAGGCTATAAAATGGCAAAGCCTGACGGCGCATTTTACCTATTTATGAAGGCTTTAGAGCCTGATGCTTATGCTTTCTGCGAAAAGGCTAAAAAGCACGAGCTGTTGCTTGTTCCGAGTGACGATTTTGGTTTTACGGGCTACGTAAGAATTGCATATTGTGTTAAGACCGAGCAGATAGAAAACGCAATGCCCGCATTTAAAAAGCTATTCGACGAATATAAATAACGGAGACTTAATATATGGATAAATTATCTAAGGCGCGAGAAATAATTGACCAAGTAGATAGCAGTATGGCAAAGCTGTTCGAACGCCGTATGGAAGCCGTAAGACAAGTAGCTGAAGCAAAACGCGAGCAGGGACTGCCCGTGCAAAATTCGGGTAGAGAACAAGAGGTTATAAACCGTAATGCCGCACTTATTGAGGACCGAGATATTGCCGACTACTATGTTAATTTTATAAAAAACAATATGGCTTTGAGCCGCGATTATCAGCGCAGATTACTCGGCGGTATGCGTATAGCCTATAGCGGTGTAGAGGGTGCCTTTGCGCACATAGCGTCATTGAGGATTTTCCCCGATGGCGAGCTTGTGCCGTACACTAATTTTAAAGAGGCGTATCGGGCGGTAGAAAACGGTGAATGTGACTGTGCAGTATTGCCTATTGAAAACAGCTATGCGGGTGATGTGGCGCAGGTAATGGACCTTAGTTTCTTTGGTTCGTTATACATAAACGGTGTGTACGACCTTGAAATTACCCAAAATCTTTTAGCCTTGCCCGAGGCAAAGTTAGAGGATATAAAAGTGGTTATCAGCCATACCCAAGCGCTTGACCAGTGTGCAGAATACATTTCGCAAAACGGATTTATAAGAACAGAGGCCTCAAATACTGCTGAGGCGGCAAAGTCAATTTCTCAAAAGGGCGATAAAACTATAGCCGCTATTGCAAGTGAGGAAACTGCCAAGCTTTACGGACTTAAAATTATAGAACGCAGTATAAACAAAAGCAGTAAAAACACAACCCGATTTGCAGTTTTTTCAAGAACACCTAATAAGTCGGCAGAGGATAAGCATTTAATTATGTTTTTCCGTGTTAAAAACGAAACCGGAAGCCTTAGCAAAGCCGTATCCGTAATTGGTAACTGCGGAATTAATATGCAGGCTTTAAAAAGCCGCCCAACCAAAGACCATTCGTTTAGGTATTACTTCTATGTTGAGGGCGTGGGTGACCTAACGGAAGCCAACATAAATAAACTAAAGGCAGAACTTGAAAACGTCTGTAGTGACCTGAAAATAGTTGGCACGTATACACAGGAACAAAAACTTTAAATCAAGGTGGAAATATGATTATAACTTTAAATCTTGGTGAAAAAAGCTACAATATATATTTAGGACGCGGTGAAATAAACCGTGCCGCAGAACACTTTAATCTTGACCGTCGGGTGCTTATTGTTACCGATAGTGGTGTGCCAAAACAGTATGCAGAAACTGTAGCCGCAGTTTGCAAAGAGCCATATATATGCACAGTACCTGAGGGCGAGCAGACCAAGTGTATAGAGCAGTATACATACCTTTTGCAAAAGCTTACCGACTACCGCTTTACACGTACAGACTGCGTTATAGCAGTAGGCGGTGGTGTTGTGGGGGATTTAAGCGGCTTTGTAGCGGCTACATATATGCGCGGAATTGATTTTTACAATATTCCCACTACCGTACTTTCTCAAGTGGATTCATCAATCGGCGGCAAGGTTGCAATTAATTTTGAGGGAATTAAAAATATTATAGGTGCATTTTATCAGCCTAAATGCGTGCTTATTGACCCTGAGGTTTTAAGGTCTTTGGAAAAGCGCCAGATTTCAAAC
>JAZNZF010000004.1:0-14715 GCA_045594795.1 Acutalibacteraceae bacterium
CTTTTACTGTAAATATAGTTTTACCATAATTATTTTCAATTTTAATTTTTGTTGCCATTAAATATTAGTTCCTTTCTTGTAAAGTATTAGAAAATACATAATGATATATTCCCTCTACACCTGAGCAACCTTTTTAACTTACCTATCCCGGAATCTCACCGCGATGTCGCCACGCTCATATCATCGCATAGTCATATCTAATCTCATAAGAGGATTCAATTTTCAAAGAACATAAATAATTAAAAAATCAAACTAAAAAAAACTACAATCATATATAACCATCACTCCCAAAAATAAATTAATTCATAAAACTCACCTCTAAAAATAAACATTTCTCTATAATTATCTTTATCGTTTTTTCAAAATATTTACTAAACTCCTTATTAAATAAAAATATTTAATTTTTATCTATTGTTTTCAATAGTATATTTAGGAAAACGTTTCAGGTTTTATCGCGGTTTTAAGAAAAATTTATATTTGCAAGTGTTTTGTTTAAAAGAGCATTAAAACGCTCAATAAATTCAAAAACCTAAGATTTGTACAATGTTTTGTATATAAGAGCAAAAAATAAACCATCAATCAAACAGACTGATGGTTTAAAGAATGGAGAAGTATTTAATTATGATAGAATTACCTACTATGTATACACCTGAACAACTAATGGAAATTGAAAATTACATAGCAACTAATTTCGGCAGCAATGCAACTGATTATGTAGCGCACGAGATTGAAAGCAAATACGTTCATACGGATATTTTAATAATTGATAATCCCAAAGATTTAAAAGTTATAACCAGTATAGGTATGGGGGCTAGGCGAATGGATGCACCTAACGATAGTTTTCAAAATATTGAGATTATGGGATTTGCTTCTAAAAAACTCAAACTTAAAAGCAAAGATGAATTACTTTTAGCAAATGAGATAATAAGATTAACTAAACTTCCATTCAGTAATAATACTTGGTTTGGACCAGGGCATACTGTAAATGCAAGTAGGAAGTTTCAGGAAGTTTTTGGATATGATTACTTTTTACTTGCCTATAGTGGTTTTTCTGTTGAGATATCAGATATAGGAAATATAAATTTTTTAACATTAATACCGCTATATGAAAACGAAAGAAATTTCATTGTTGAAAACGGTGATACTGAATATTTAGAAAAACTCGTTGATGAATACGGAGCAAATATGTTTATACTGAATGAACCGCGCTAGTATAATTTAAAAACAAATTTTCGTAAAATATGGGCTTAGATATAAATTTAAAGCCACCTCCAAATATTATTTGTGAGGTGGCTTCGTTTATTTAACCACAAGTTTTAGCTTGGTTTGCAGAAACTAAAGTAATTCCGCCTTTGAGTGAAAACTCACGATTGTTTTTATTGCACGATTCGCACATAGCTGCAATTCGCTCGCCAGATACATCAGAATTATAAATGTGGGCGCCTAGAGTAGCTCTATTAAAACATCCTTCTACTGAACAGTATGTAGGCCATTCTTTACTACTGGTATTAATCCAGTGTTGTTTCCAACTGCCGCAAGCACACGAGCGGTCGCTTGTTCCAACTTTATTTTTCCAACCTTTGCAGGGTAAACTCATTTGGTTCATCTCCAATCTTAATTTTAATATACTTATAAAATTTTTTAGGATGTTGCTAAAAAACTAAGTTTCAATAGCAACATCCTTATTGTTAGCCTTTGTTATATGTTGTGTTATGACATTTTGGACACGGTGGTAATGTGTCTGTATCGTCATCAAGCACTACATAAGTACCGCAATAAGTACACTTATAAGTGCCCTTGCCAGGTTTTTCGCCAGTTGTGTACATTCCTATTCCTCCCTTCAAGGTTAAATTGTTCTTCATCTTTTTTAGTTAGGGGTAGACCTGCGGTGGCCACCAACCTTTGTTCCGTCAGACCTTTTATAAGGCTTTACAGGTACAATCTTCTTTTGTGGCTTACCTCTAACACTGGTTTTAGTTTTAGCCATATCCAAAAATTTCCTTTCCTGACGGCGCACAATTAACCTTGAAGTCGTTGACAAATAAGATTTTTTGTGTTAACATACTTAATGCTAGTGGAGTATGTTACGGGTTCAACCGTCATTATTCCCTATATAAAGAGGATGACTTTAAGGGAGTCGCCCTCTTTTTTTATATTTTAGGTATTTCTCCGAACGCACCATTAAGGTATTTTCTTGCTATATCATCACTTGTTCTAGTGCCCGGAAATGTAGATAAACGTTTAATAGAACTTTCACCATATTTGTTTTTATGTAGGAACCAAACCTGGTCTCGTCTTATGTTTTCTTTCAACAACAATGTATCATGGCTACTACAAATTAATTGAGCATTAAACGGGTTAGTTTCAGAAGAATTAAATAATGCAACTAAAACTTTGGTAAGATTAGGGTGAAGACCGTTTTCAATTTCATCAACTAATATAGTTCCACCATTCTTTAATACATCGAAAATCGCAGGAAGAATACCAAATAGCTTAATTGTGCCATTAGACTCAAATTGTAAAAACGGCAATGTAACTTCCCCGGTTACCGTAGTTCCGCTGTATATATTATGTACTGATTCTATATCAACCTTGAAATTTTTAATAACAAATTCTCTGCTCTCAAAATCATTGCTAAGTTGAATTTTATTATTAACTTCTTCCTTTTCAAGAGAAATATTTAATCGTTTAATAGTCTCATCTGCTAGTTGAATGAATTTAATATAGAGTTCAAGGTCGTCATCTTCTATATCTTCGGTAAATCCCTGAACACTATTTAAGGAAGCCATATTTATAACAGTAATACTGTCAATTTCTTGATAAAGTCTTACCGCTAAATCATTGTTTAAAAACATTGCCATCGAAAGACATAATACGTCTTCTTTTACAGTTGATTTAAAGTTTTCAAAAGATTTTAAATCACTTTTTACGATAATATCTTCAAATTTTTCAGAAGTGCGTTCAAGTAATAATTCTTTGCGTTTATTCTTTCTATACAAATATTCTTTAATAACTTTTTTGTTAAGAATTTCGAATCCGTATAGGTATTGTATGTTATCAATCCTAACCTCTATAGTATAACAAGTGGGTTTATCCTTGCAATCATCCTTAAATTTAAAAAAGTTGCGTTGACCTGTAACTTCATAGTTGATTTGAGAACTATCAAGTATTTGTTGGTTGTTAGTTGCAATAATAGGTGATAAAGTTAAAATTTGCTTCATGCTTAAGAGTGCCTTAAAGATATTACTTTTACCAGAGCCATTAAAACCATAAATATAACTAACGTAGTTATATCTTTTATCTCCATCTACAAATGTGTTATCTTCTAAAAATTCCTTTTTAGTTAAGTCAGCTTGTGTAGAGATGCCAACAGTGCCAGAAAAAGGTCCATAATTGGTCACTTCAAACGAAACCAACATTTTCACCACTCCCTTACTGAAAGACATTTTAACACAAGCATTTCGTTTTGTCAAGAGTAAAATGGAAAATTTGTTAGAAATTTACAAAACTGACCGTTAAGACAGGACTTTTCAAGGCATAAAAGCCATTATTTTGGCAATTTTGTGAGTTTTTTGCTGATATACTGTGTTTTCATTTAAGTCACGGTTTAATTGTATAACAAAAAACGCCCACCTCAAATGTTATACTGTTTGTACAACAAATAAAGGTGGGCATGAAATGAAAAAACAATACAAATGTTTACAAGGAACTATCAAGCTTTGGTGTTTTACAAAATGGGGAAGTTGCGATGTAATATGTGCAACCGAACCTTCTATTGATTCTGCAGATGTGGTTGCATTTTTTGAAGATAAACGATTTGGTTTTATATTTACTGATAATAAAACAACTATTTTTTTAAAGCAACAGATTATTAACTGTCGAAAGACCTGCAATAAAGTTTATTTAATAACCAATGAAATTAATATAGAGGATTTACCAAAGGCGGATAATAATATTAGATTATTAAATATCACTAACAAGTATGGTTTTGGTAATATAATCGAAGAACTTTAAAATAAAAATTAGTTGCTTTCCTCTAATTTCTTATGGTTCTCTATAGTTAACATTTCAATATATTCAGAAAGTGTATATTCCTTTTTGTTTAGATAGTCGCAAATATACCCAACAAACGATAAACTCTCTTTTTCTGGTAGCTTTCCAAGTACATATTTTCTTGTCCAACGGCCGTATAAACAGATTATTGCACAAACTTTTTTATCAACTATTGTAAATAAACACCAATGAGAATTCGTTGGAAAAATAGCGGCCATTTTAGGTGTTTGTATAATATCTTCGTTTATCCACTTATCAGAACGTCCCTCACCTGTAATAATCCATTGCCGAAATTTGTCAAAGGCTTTATTGTTAACAAAACTAGCTCCTTTTAGGAAACATAAACAGTTAAATGCTATTTTTGCAAAAACTCGATTTATATCATTCGTTACTTCGACAGAAATTGATATTTTGGGATTCTCTATAATTTTCATCGATACGTTAGAGTATGTAACGTTTGCAAAAGATTTTAGTATTTTATCAATTTTAGACAAATCCAACTTTTCTCGTGAACAATGTGAGGCAATGAAAATCTTTTTATTGCTAGTTCCCAGAATTAAATCAGGTTTAGAATTTTCTGTTTTTATTTTCAAATGAACGAACTTTTTATTAAAAACATCGAAACTAGATAGTTCTTCAAATAGGTTATCGGCTGCAATCTTAGCATTTTGTTCTGTTTCTTCTGGCGAAGTAAAAGATATACTTCCGTTTTTTTCGTCAATCAGAACCTGAGGTATAGAATACATTTCACCTAAGAACATGTAGCCCAATTCGTTACAATTGCGAATCTTATCATACACTATAACAATTCGGGTTTCGTTCTTATCGCCTTTTCCTCTTTTTCCGGGTCCATGAAAACTTCTAGTTAACACAATTTCAGATTGGTGAGCAAATTTATCTTCCAATGGCTTAAAAATTCCATTCGCTTCAGCTGAAACTTCCGCGTTGCTAAGTTTTTCGATACCGCCTATACAGGCAGGGAAGATGTGTTCTTCACTCTTTCTATCATCTTCATAGTTGGCTCCTAAATATATACACATATTGCTCATACTCCTTTATTTCTGTAAATATTATACCATTATAAATATAAGCTTGGCAATATGATTGAAGAATTATAAATTCACGGGCAGGTTACTATGGTGCAACCTTGGGGCTTATTTGGGGAAGAAAGTTAACAGTAAGCCCCAAAGATAACAAAAGATATTAGAAGATATTTTGTTATAAACCCTTTATTTACTGAGGATATTTGAAGATATTAAAAGATACAAAATGTATAAAATCATCTTCAAGTCCTGTCACCCGCACCAACTTAGCACTTAACTCTAACAGAGTTGGGTGCTTTGTTTTTTATTTGTGCAAAATCTACGGACTTGAACCTACGGTTCTTATCACTCTTGCGGTGCCCGACAACTGTGCTCACTTGGAGCGTGGCACACTTGCCGACCGCGGCGCTTCGTTTTGCTCGCTTATTCGTCCGCAGGACGCGCTCGCAACCTCACCTGTCACCCGCACCAAAAATCCCAAGAATTTTAAGTTTTTGGGATTTTTACTTATTACCTCTTCACTATTCACAAAAAAGTTATTGGCAATTTGAAGCAATAGGCAAGTGATTGTTGCTTTTTATACTTGAAAATGAATTATATATATGTTATTATTTTTTTTAAGCTATTGCCCGTTTCTTGATAAGTTAAGGCAATAAAGAAAGGTTGATTTTTTATGGATTTAAAAAACAAAACGATACTGTTTTTAGGTGACAGCATTACCGAAGGTCATGGCACTACCGATACGTCAAAAAGATTTACAAACCTTGTAGCCGCAGGTCTTGGCGCCAATTTTGTTAACTATGGTATAGGTGGAACAAGATATGCCCGCCAACACAATTACAACCCTGAGGTACAGGCCGATAAGGATTTCTGCATGCGTGTGCCAGAAATGCAAGAAGATGCTGATTGCATAGTTGTTTTTGGTGGCACTAACGATTATGACCATGGCGACGCACCCTTTGGTTGTTTTAGCGACCGTACGCCTATGACCTTTTACGGCGCATTACATACCGTTTATTCAAACCTGATAGAAAAATATCCGGGCGTGCCCATAATTGTAATTACCCCCTTACACCGCACTAATGAGGACAACGGAGTAGTTAGCCGTGCCTATGGCTACAAACCTCTTAAAGACTATGTAAATGCTATCCGCGAGGTTGCGGAATACTATTCTCTGCCTGTGCTTGACTTTTTTGCCAACTCAGGAATGCAGCCTAATATTGAAATTATCAAACAGAAATTTGTGCCAGACGGCTTGCACCCCAACGATGCAGGTCACGTAATTATGGCAAATATGATAATGAACTTTTTAAAGGCACTTTAATATTAAAAAAACTATAACATCCACAAAAACTTAAAAAAGCCACTGATTGCCAACTCCTCAAAAAGAAGTCTCGCTATCGGTGGCTTATTTATTATATTATATCAGTAATATCGGCTATTACGCGTTTTGTAATTTCGTTAAGTTTTTTGTAATCCATTGCCTTTATATAAAGAGTTTCTAATTTATCGTGCACCAGTTTTGCATCGCTTAGAGTATCAGCAGCCAGATTTAAGAACTCGAAAGCTGCCTTGCGATTAAAGCTTACCCTTGCACGCTCTTGGTGGAATTTTGTAATATCCATAAATCTGCGTGCGTGTATTACCCTTTCGGTAGACTCGATTTTGTGGAAGCGGTTTGAGGTGCAAAATGCAAGCTTTAATGCAGGAATAATTATATGCTCAACCTTATTGTTTGGTGACATAGGACAATAACAACTGATAACCTCGTGCCCTAACGAAAGCGCCTCGCTTTTTATTTTGCCAAGTATAGTAGCCGATGCTGCGCCAAATTCGTCCGAAATAACAATTTTTGTGTCTACTATTTTATCTAACGTGCCACCTAAAAATATAAGCCCTTTTGGTGTAACACCGCCAAGATACCTCTGCCATTCTATACCCTTAGCTTTTAGCTTTGGTAAATATTTTTTTGCAAGTTTTTTTGAAAACTGTAAGGCTTTTTCGGTATACAGGCTATTGCGCGCAACCTCGCAAGTATCGGTTATAACACAACCCGCCGCCGAAAGATAGCTTGCTGCTTTTTTGTGGAACTCTTTATTCTCTTTAGTTAAATCTATAATTGCCTTGCGATTATCTATAAGCGCCTTAGTATCCCAACACTCGCCTAAATTTATTATTTCTTCGCAAACGCCAGGATATGTAGGCTCTACTACGTGGGGCGCGGTACCATCCAAAAGCACCACCTTAACACCCGGAAAAATAACTGCATCTAAAGAGGTCGGGTCCGACGAGCAAGGACAAAGATGCAGGCGCATACCCTTATTTAAAAAATATTCGGCAACCCTTTTCATCAACGTTGATTTGCCCGTGCCGGGACCACCTTTTATAATATATGTATGCCAACCGCCAAAGCAGGAATAAGAGCTGGCAAACCCTGATACAAAGCCCTGCGGAGAATTAGCGCCCAAAAAGAACATAGGCTGATTTTTAAGCTCACTCATAAAACTCACCCTTCGTATTTTATATATACATAATATGTTGCAATTCTTATATTTGTTAACCAATAAAAAACAATATTATATTTTTACAAAAAAGCACCCCATCGATAACATTTACTGATATCGGCGGGGTTGGATTTCTATAATAGCTCAATTTTAATTTCGGTTATATAGCCTGTCGTGTTGCTTGCGGTTACCGTAAGCTTTGCCTCATCTTTATGAATATAAACATAATAAGTATTTTCTTTGCCCTTTTCTATTTTGGTGAAGTTTTCTTTGCCGAAGGTATTTTCTAAGTTATAGGCTGTGGCGCCTACCCTACACCCGTTTGCAAGGGTTAAATCAAGCTTTTGGTTGATGTTGCTTTTAATAGAGGTAACGAGGCAATTACCGACAGTTGTGGGATAATTGGCAACGTTCTTTACACCTAAAGTAAGTGTACTGTTAGCGGCGGTTAGTTTAACGGCATTCTCGACGGTTGTATTGGCAGGTATGTACTCCTCCTCTGCAACCTTTATCCAGCCAGCGCTAACAAGTCGGCTTACGGGCAGCGGCATAGTGTAGGTCGTTCCGTACAAATAAAATGTAAAATCAGAAAGCTTGCTTGATAGCACCTCGGGGTCTTGATAATTTTTAATCTCATCGGGCGTTGTTTCGGAAAACAAAAGCGTTTCGGGGTCGGTAATTCTAAAATAAAAAACCTCAAAAAGCTTGTCATCCTTAAAGCATAGCCTTGCGCCCTCAGTTTTTGTGCCATAGCAAAGTATATTTGGATACTCTTCGCTTTTCTCCTCGCCTTTTGGAGTGCCATACTTATTTTTAACCGCATCTATAGGCGCACCAAAGCTGATTCCTTTTGGTAATTCTATAACCGCATTGCCATTTTCTTTTGCTACTACACCACATACAATACAGTCGGTAAGCTTTTGCTCAGCATCACTTAGGTTTGCGATATATATTTCGGTCTGAACTTCACCTTTACTTACTTTATATATGCTATATTGTCCCGACTGTAGTGTGGCATTTTTTAGGTTGGAGCCCAGCTCGAAACCGGTTGTAGCAAAACTGCTATAGTATGTAGGGAATGCAAACACCTTTCCGTTAATCGCTACAGTATAGCTATCGATACTATCTCCCATTGCCGCCTTGCTTTCATCAAGTGGATACGAGACGGTAGTTTCCACTTTGTTTTCTCCACAGCCACAAAGCAAAAGGCATATAAACACCAAAAATGCTACTATTCTTTTCATTCCTATCTCCTTTATTTAAAATGCCGCCAAATATGGCGGCATAAATTTTACTTATCTTCTTTATTTTTTGGCTTTGTAGAAATTTTAAGTACAAGTATAAACCAAAGAATTGCCATAACCTGCACAACGGTAGCAACAAACCAAATAAGGTGTATGCCGTGAATACTTATGCTTATGTATATGCTAAGGGCAACCGACCAGATTATACTGCTAACGGTAAGCAGCTGTAAAATCTGATTCCACCAAAGGCATGCGAACACCGTAAACACAACAGCGGTTGCCGGTATTGCGTATATAAAGGTATAATCGGCATGGGCTACGGGTGTTGGCAACATATTAAGCACCATAAAAACGATAACTGCAACAAGCCAAACAATAGCCGCAGATAAAAGCGGTATTATTACGTGTTTGCGACGAATATGCTTATGGCGTTTAGGCTTACCGATTGATACTAAATCGTTAAGGGTTATGCCGTAAAAATCTGCAATGGTTTTTAAAACAAAGGCATCGGGCAGACCGTCGCCACGCTCCCACTTAGAAACCGATTTGTCGGAATAATTAAGCTTTTCGGCAAGCTCTAACTGTGTTAAGTTGTTAAGCTTTCTGTAAGCAGAAAGATTGTTTGAAACTACTTTGCGAAAATCCTGCTCTGTCATTATTGCCTCCAACCACTTAAAGTTATTTTTAATAATTATACACTAATTTTTGCTTATTTGCAAGACGGAAAACTGATTCTACCCTGAGTAGAATTCAATATTTATGGTTTCATACAACCTACTACCTGTAACACCCCTTGTTTTTTTACTATAACTGTTGTATAATACTATATTATATTAATTAAAGGAGGTACCGTATGGAAGCAACGGCAATTTATAAGGCCATAAAAAATGCACTTACTCCGCAAAACATTATTATAATGTTAGCTGTCGGTTGCTTTGCGCCCTTTGTTTTTACAGCAATTTTTGCCATTATTGCTCTTGTGGCTATTGCTTTTAACCCACAGCTACAACGCGGTTTATTGAGCTTTCGCGGTGCTTTTTTAATACCTTTATTTTGTGCTTACGCCTTTTTAATTGCTTTTTACAATCACAACATCTTAGGCATCTTGATAGCACCCGTTTTCTTTGGTATTTTAATTTTATATTGCTTTGTGCGTACCTTTATAACTCGGGAAACTATTAACACTTGCTATACCGCAATATGCTATATGGTCTTCCCTGCTTTTATTCATGCAGTTGCCGAAACACTTACCGCACCGCAAATGGACGAGGTATATCGTTGTACAGCATACTTTGGTAATGCAAATTATTTCGGTGCGCTTATGGCGGCTGTAATAATAATTTGTGCACACAAAATTGTTTCGCAGAACGGCAGGGCATTATTCTACTATATCGTTGCCTTTGTAGCGCTTATAAATATTTATCTTTCAGGTAGCCTTTTTGCTATAATCGAGCTTGTGGTGGGTGTGGCAATTTATCTTCTTTTAACCAAGCATTACCGCCTTTTCTGCCTTATGGTAATTTGCGGTTCTTTAGGCATTATGCTTATTACCACGATGCCCGAGCTTTTACCACGCCTTTCCGAATCGGGCGATGCTACGGGTTACCGCGTGCATATATGGGGCATTATAATACGCGAAATTAAGATTCACCCATTTTTTGGCAAGGGCTTTATGAGTTATAACCTCATTAAAGGTTTATACGAGGGAAGCTACAATACTGTGCACAGCCACAACTTAGCACTCGACAGTTTGCTTAACTTTGGCATTTTTGGTACACTTTTGCTTGGCAGTATGCTTTATTATATAATCCGCCGCATTGTTCGTGTATATATGTCAGAAAACGGTAACGAGCTTGCAGCTATTGCTATTGCCGTGCTTGCCGCAATAATTTCGCACTCTTTTACCGATATAACATTCTTCTGGATACAAACCGGCGTATTCTACGTTATAGTTTTTGGTAGTATAGGATGCGAAGAAAAGAGGCTTAATCTAACAAACGATACACTAATTCGGGGCAGATACCGTATATAAATTATTTTTAAAAGAGGTTTTATTTATGAAAAAAGCTTTATCAATTTTATTATTATTTACCCTTGCATTTACGCTTTTTTGTGGTTGTGGCAAAAAGGGCAACGATTCATCAGAAGTTTCAACCACAGCCAAGGTTGACGGAATAGAGCTTGCTGCTTATAAAAACATACAGATTGACTGGGCGAGCACCTCAAACTCTACCTTATTAGAAAACGCTTTGGGTGAGCTTGAACCCACCGTAAAAAAAATAACCGACCGCGCGATTAAAAAAGGTGACACTGCTAACATAGACTACACAGGTTACAAAAACGGGATTAAGTTTGAGGGCGGCGAGGCCAAAGGCTACGATTTAGGTATTGGCTCAGGCTCGTTTATACCTGGCTTTGAAGATGGTCTTGTTGGTGTTAAGCCGGGTGAAACCAAAAATCTTAACCTAACCTTCCCCGAAGATTATGGAAGCACCGACCTTGCTGGGCAAGCGGTTGTTTTTAAGGTAAAGGTTAATTATATTGCAGAGAAAGAATACTCAAACGAAGATAAATTGTCTGCAAAGAAAAGCGTTTTTAAAAACGCCCTTATAAACCACGTAGTTGAAAATTCCAAGGTTGACAAGCTACCCGAGAAAAGTGTTGATACTTACGTTACTAAATTCCGCGAAATTTACACACAAAACGCTGCCTCTTACGGTTATGATAGCTTAGACTCTTACCTAAAAGCCGCAGGTCAAACCACAGAAAGCTTTGAAAAAATCCTAAAATCCAATGCCGAACTACAGGTTAAAACCGAGCTTGTTACAAATGCTATTGCAAAGCTTGAGGATATCTCACTTACAACAAGCGAATACAATACCGCAGTTAAAAATTATGCTTCTACCTATAGCACCACCGAAAGCCAGTTTGTTGAGGCTAATGGCAAGGAATATATAGAAACCGT
This sequence comes from Acutalibacteraceae bacterium, assembly GCA_045594795.1. GTDB lineage: Bacteria > Bacillota > Clostridia > Oscillospirales > Acutalibacteraceae > UMGS1532. Next base: position 11,810 of record JAZNZF010000004.1, read on the forward strand.
ACTGCTACAAGATAAGGTTGCAACCTTTTTATCCGAAAACTCTGAGTGTAAATAATAATACTTACAAAAAAGAACAGCCCTATGCTACTTAATGTTAGCTTAGGGCTGTTAATTTATAGTTCTATTATTTACCTAAAATTATTTTTCTTATCTCTACAACATCAGTTACAGTTATATCTTCATTATTATCCATATCTGCAGGAACGATGCCTGACTCCAAATCTTCGCCGTTTGCAATAGCGCCAATCGTTTTAGTGATATCAGTAACTGTAATATTAGCATCAAAATTAACATCGCCTAAAACATATCCTAAATATTCTATTTCCTTTTCGACGCCTCTATGAGATACAGTTAATTTATTACTACCAAGCTGAACTTCAGAAACAAACACCTTGCTTTCGGTGACAAATGTGTCATCGTCAAACTCTACATTTATTGTTGGCTTTTGTGTAACGTTTATTGCGTTGTATTTCTCATCAATTTCTCTTGCATAACAAAGCTTAAAATCTTTGATATTCTTCCAAGCCTGTAGCTGTGGTATTACCGATGTATCTGTTGGCAGATACCAGGTTGTAGTTTTATCTAAAGCATCGGCTGTACGAACATCTTCTGCATTTTCAATTTCTGTTGCAGCAAGATTTTTGCCTGCCGTATTACTTAGATTTACATTTGTGGCGGCAACGGAATATGTGCCCTTTAGGTAAAAGTTATCCGAGCTATCACCGTTAAAGTTGCCTATAATAGCGCCCGAAGCAATGGTTGCCATAGTAGAAGTAAAGCCACCGCCCGAAAAATTTGCAGTAGGCGTTATTTTGCCAATGTTGCAGTTGCGAATAATTTTTGTTTTGTTGCTACTGCTACCCATTGCACCTGCAATTCCGCCAAGGCACATTGTTCTTCCCGACTCGCCTGTAACAGCGCCTACGTTATAACAATCTTGTATAGCAGAGGTAGTACCTGTTAGCTTACCAACAATACCGCCTGCAATAACACTTTCGTTTTTAGATATAGCGTATATATTACCCTTATTGCCGCAACCGCTTATTTTGCCGCTGTTTTCTGCAGTTATACCGCCGATATATATATCCTCTACATCATTACATACGTAATTTATATTAACATCAGATACTGTTTTGGTTATCTGACCGCCCGCGGATTGCCCAACGATTCCGCCCAACTTTGTGGTAGTTGCGTTGCTTGTTTTATTTAGATTAAAGCTACCCTTGGCATAACAATTAACAATTTTACCCCTACCGTCGATACCTGCCACAACGCCTGCTATTGCGCCGCCGTTCATATAATTGCACTTAGTTATTTCCATACTAACATTATCGACTATAAGGTTTTTTATAGTACCATTATTATAGGCAAATAACCCTAAATAAAGTGAGGTGTGTGATGCTACATCAGATTTAAGTGTAAGGTTTTTAATTGTATATCCGTTTCCGTCGAACTCACCTATAAACATACTGGGAGTACGACCCGTAGCTGAGTTGCCTATTGGCACAAAGGTTTCATCCTCTGAAAAAACAATATTAGCACCCAGACGGTATTTACCGTAGATTTTACCATTTTCGTCTATATTATTTCTAATGTCATCAAGCTGGGCTACAGTAGTAATTACTGTATACCCATCGTCAGTTTCGGTGGCGCTTACAGACCCAAATGCACAGGTTATTAATAGTATTGCGGTGAGAAAAAACGAAATTAATTTTTTTTGCATACCGTTCACTTTTTAACTCCTTTATAAAAATTTTAAATAATCCCTAAGTTTTGCATACATTTGTAAAGTGTTTTGCGCTTATTTTCAGACATTGGTACAAGTGGTAAGCGAAGTGTGTCTTCACAAAAGCCCATTTTTGACATTGCCGCTTTAACGGGTATCGGGTTTACCTCTGAGAACAGTGCATTTACAAGCGGTGTTACTTCCATTTGGATTTTAGCAGCCTCAGAGAATTTACCCTCTAACGCAAGTTTGCACATCTGTGCTGTTTTTTTAGGCATTAAATTGGAAAGCACCGAAATAACACCCACGCCACCCATTGACATTATGGGCACTATCTGGTCGTCATTACCCGAGTAAATGCCAAGACTATCACCTACTAATGAAAAGGTTTTTACAATTTTACCAATATCACCATTAGCCTCTTTAATGCCAACAATTTTTTTGTGGTCTGCCAAGGCTAAATAGGTTTCAGGCTCAATAGCAACACCCGTGCGCGAGGGTACGTTATATAGAATTACAGGCTTATCACTGCTATCGGCAATAACCTTAAACATTTGTACTAAGCCCTCTTGGGTGGTTTTGTTGTAGTAAGGTGTGCAAACAAGCATACCGTCGCAGCCTAATTTATTTGCCTGTTTAGTCATCCACACCGCGTGCGCCGTATCGTTAGAGCCTGTGCCCGCGATAATGGGCACACGACCCTTTGCGAACTTTACCGCCTTTTCTAAAACCTCACAATGCTCGGTATCGTTAAGGGTTGCCTTTTCGCCTGTAGTACCGCAGATTATAAGTCCGTCGATACCCTCAGCTATCTGCCAATTTATAAGTCTTTCTAATGCGTCAAAGTCAACCTTATTATCACTAAAGGGTGTGATAAGTGCGGTTGCTGCGCCTCGGAATAATAAATCCTTCATAAAATAGCCCCCTTTATTTGCACAAAATACGCGATTTTACCGCCATATTACTATATGCACAAAACGGTGCATAAAATACCAGTGTGTAAACTTCTCTACATATATTTTAACATAAAATATTGCCGCTGCCAACCCCCCAATTTTTCCTATATTTTTAAAGCAAATTTACCTTATACACCTTGACAAACAAAACACTTTGCGGTAATATACTAATTGCACATAAATTTGCCCTCTTAGTTAAATGGATATAACAAACCCCTCCTAAG
>JAZNZF010000005.1:0-7124 GCA_045594795.1 Acutalibacteraceae bacterium
TAAAATTTGGGACGGTGATGAACTCGTTAGAGATTTCATTCCGTGCTATAGAAAATCCGATAAAGTGGCCGGTTTGTACGATTTAGTAGAAGGCAAGTTCTACGAAAATGAAGGCACAGGCAAATTTAAAATAGGCGGTGAAGTATAAATGTTTTTTAAATTAATTGATAAGTACACAGTAAAAAAAGCACCAAGACCACTAAATTTTGATGGCAAGGATATTTTTACTACAAGTGAAGAAATCCACAACCAACAAGGCTTTTTTAAGGTGCTTAATACCGATTACCCCGAAGACGATAAAGCATATATACCCATATATATAATGGGCGAAAATGTTATTTTGCAGACTTGGGAAGAAGCAGAACCGTCCTCCCAGCAGGAAGAGGGTGCAACTAAATGACCGATATCGCGGTCGCTTTAATTGCGCTTTTTGGCACAATGATAGGCAGCTTTGGTGGTATACTCACCTCGTCAAAGCTTACCAACTACCGTATTCAACAGCTTGAAAACAAGGTAGAAAAGCATAATGGGTTTGCAACTAAAATCCCCTTAATGCAAGCAGAATTAGACGACCATAAGGAACGCATAGAGCACCTTGAAAGATACCACGAACAAAAAATTTAAAAAGGACTGATAAAATGAAAAACTGGTTAGTACGTGCTTTGCGCACGTTTTTGCAAGCGGCTGTCGGCTTTGCCTCTGCTAATGTTGTAATATACTTTACAAACATTGAACAGAGCGAAACCGCCTCTGCTTTTTTGGGACTCGTTACCGCAGCGGTAGCGGCCGGGCTTGCAGCGGTTATGAATATGAAGGAGGGTTAAGGGCTTGACCAACAGTGTTTTTATTAAAAAAATAGGTGCTGCTGCAATAAAGCATTATCCCACCTATAAAATTTTGCCAAGCCTTACTATTGCGCAAGCTATTCTTGAAAGCGGTTGGGGTAGCTCTGCCCTTTCCAAAAAACACCATAACTACTTTGGTATGAAATGGGTAGAGGGCTGTGGTTGTAAGTATGTTAGCTACAAAACTGCCGAACAGCGAAAAGATGGCTCTTACTACACTATAACTGCAAAGTTTAGAAAATATTCCTCTTTGCAAAAAGGAATTGAGGGCTACTATAAATTTTTACAGTATCCGCGCTACAAAAACCTTGTTGGCGTTACCGATTACAAAGAGGCTTGCAGACTTATCCGCGAGGACGGTTGGGCAACCTCTCTAAGCTACGAAAACTTGCTTGTTACCTTAATAGAGCAATTCCACCTTACCGACTACGACAAAAAGGTTATTACCGCGCCTAAAAAGAAAACTACTAAAAAGGTGGACACCACCTTTAAAATTGGCACCAAGGTTCGAGTAAACGGCAATATTTACTGGGGTGGCAACGGCGGAAACCAAATAAAAAAGAAAAACGCCACTATGTACATAGTAGATATTGTAGACAGCAAAACCTACAAATACTACTATGGCGTAGCGGCAAAAAAGGGCGGCACCCGTCAAGGCTGGGCGGCACCCAAAATTCTTAAAAAAATCTAAAACTTAACAAAAACACAAACAGCACACAAAAAGCGGCGTCTTGAAAAATCAAGAAGCCGCTTTGTTTTTTATAAAACGTGTGCCAAAAATTCTTTGGTGCGTGGTTCTTTGGGGTCCTGAAAAATCTCCTCTGGCTTACCCTCTTCAACGATTACGCCGTCGCTCATAAAGATTACGCGGTCGGCAACATCTCTGGCAAAGCCCATTTCGTGTGTTACAACAACCATTGTCATACCACCCTCGGCAAGCTCACGCATAACCTGTAAAACCTCGCCCACCATTTCGGGGTCAAGTGCACTTGTCGGCTCGTCGAAAAGCATTATATCGGGATTCATAGCAAGTGAACGAGCTATTGCTACACGTTGCTTTTGACCACCCGAAAGCTCGTGCGGGTACGCCTCGGCTTTATCCGAAAGCCCTACGCGCTCGAGCAGAGCCAAAGCCTTTTCCTTAGCCTCGGCGGCGTTCATCTTCTTAAGCTCTACGGGTGCAAACATAATGTTTTTAAGCACGTTCATATGGGCAAAAAGATTAAACTGCTGGAACACCATACCGATGTTTTCGCGCACCTTATTAATATCAATTTTTTTATCAGAAATCTTATAACCGTCAACAATAATTTCGCCGCCTGTAGATTCCTCTAACTTATTTAAGCAGCGCAAAAAGGTAGACTTACCCGAGCCTGAGGGACCTATGAGGCAGACAACCTCGCCCTCGTATACGGTTAAATCTATTCCGTTTAACACTTCCAAATCGTCAAACCTTTTTTTAAGGTTTGTTACTTTAACTTTTTCTGTCATAACTAATCCTTTTCTCCACATATTTTGAAATTATCATTAATATTGAAATGATTATAAGGTAAGCTATACCAACAAGTATATAGGTTTCAAAGAACCTGTAGGTGCTTGCCGAATACTGCTTTGCCTGATTACAAATTTCTGCAAGGCTGATGACCGAAAGAATGGAAGTATCTTTAACAGTTATAATAAATTGGTTTACTATTGACGGTATTGTAATTTTAAATGCCTGTGGCAACACTACCTTTAGCATAGTTTTGCCCGAAGGTATACCAAGGCTGCGTGAAGCCTCTACCTGTCCTACATCAACCGCTTGTATACCGCTTCTGAAAATTTCGGAAAGATATGCACCGGCATTAAGGCTTAAGGTAATCATACCCGCCATAAACTCAGATATAATAAAGTTGGGGTTAAACTGCTGCACAATAATGGGAATACCATAATAAACGATAAACGCCTGAACTATCATAGGTGTGCCGCGGATAAGCCAGACATAAACTGCCGATATTGCCTTTAGCGGCCAAGCCTTTGAAAGCCCCATTAAGCAAGAGATTAAGCCAACAAGCATACCTACAAGCAGTGACAGTACCGATATAAATATTGTAAGCTGTAAGCCGTCTAATAGCATTGGCCAGGCTTCTTTTAAAACCGTAATAAAATCCATAATAAATTAACTCCGTAGTGGTGGATTGGCGGATATCTTCCGCCCAAATAAACAATTAAAATTAGCACGGCAAAAGAATACCGTGCTAATTCGGTAGGTTGTATTTTAAGAATTAAAGACCGTATTTCTTTAAGATGTTGTCGTATTCGCCGTTAGCTTTGATGTTTTTGAGACCCTCGTTGAACATCTCGATAAGCTCGGCATTCTTACCCTTTTTAACAGCAAAACCGTACATGCTGGGGTTGATTTTGTCGCCAACAGTCTTAAGCTTTACGCCATTTTTGATAGCATCGCCGATAACGGTGTAGTCCTCAAAACAGGCTGCACAGTTGCCGTTGATAATTGCTTGATACTGCTCGTTAGAGCCCTCGAAAGCCTTGGTGGTGTAACCAATCTTCTTCTCGTTCTCTTTTGCATACTCAGCACCCATTGTGCCGTTCTTTGTTGCAACAACCTTGCCTTTAAGGTCTGCTAAGGAAGCAATTTTGCTATCCTCTGCAACAACCATAACCTGACCGTCCTCGAAGTAACCGTCTGAGAAATCGAAAATTTCTTTTCTCTCGTCGGTAATGGTCATACCTGCGATAACTGCATCTGCCTGACCTGCCTGTACCTTAGCAAGAGCAGGGTCGAAGCCAACGTTCATCATATTGTACTCGAAGCCTTGGTCCTTAGCAACAGCAGCAAGGATATCCATATCGATACCTACGTACTCGCCGCTTTCCTGGTCGTAAGACTCGAAGGGAGCAAATGCGTTGTCAGAAACGATGGTGTAAACTTTTTTGTCTGCGCCAGTCTCTTTAGCGCCACAGCCTGCGAAAGCTGCTACAACCATTAAGGTTGCCATAACTAATGCGATAAACTTTTTCATAATATCAGTTCCTCCAAAAAATATTTAAGCCCATTATAACCGCAAACACCAAATTTGTCAAACGAAAGTAACTTTTTGCTTATATAATAAGGTAATTTGGGCGCTTTGCTTTTTTTAATAATGTATAAACGGAACTTTGAAAAGGCATAACTTTTTTGTACTTGGAAATTTACTATTTTTATGTTAAAATAAATTAAAATATTAATTTTTAGGGGAAATAATTATGCGTGAAATCAAATGTCCTAAATGCAACGAGGTCTTTCAGGTAGACGAATCGGGCTATGCGGCGATAGTAAAGCAGGTGCGCGATACCGAGTTTTTAAAGGAAATAAACGAGCGTGAGCGCGCTTTTGCTACCGAAAAGCAAAACGCGGTGGAAATTGCCGTTACCAAAGCCGCCTCAGAAAGCAACCGCGCCTTAGAGCAAAAGAACACCGAAATAGCAAAGCTAAAGGGTGATATTGAGCTTCAGCGCGCTAATTCCGACTTAGCTGTTAAGACCGCCTTAGAGGGCAAGAATAGCGAAATTTTAGAGCTCAAAAACCAAATAGAACTTTTGCGCGGCGAGGCAGTCTTAAAAGAGCAAAGTCTGAAAGCCAAGCACGATGCCGAGCTAAAGCTAAAGGAAGAAGAGCTTGCGCATTACAAAGAGTTTAAGGCAAAGCAGTCAACCAAAATGGTGGGCGAAAGCCTTGAGCAGCACTGTGAAATTGAGTTCAATAAGCTCCGCGCTACCGCCTTCCCTAACGCATATTTTGAAAAGGACAATGATGCGAGAACGGGTAGCAAGGGCGATTTTATTTACCGCGAAAGTGTAGACGGTATTGAGTTCATTTCGATTATGTTCGAAATGAAAAACGAGATGGAAACCACCGCAACCAAGCACAAAAACGAAGACTTTTTTAAAGAGCTTGATAAAGACCGTCGCGAAAAGAAATGTGAATACGCCGTGCTCGTATCCCTCTTAGAAGCCGACAACGAGCTTTATAACGGCGGCATTGTAGACGTTTCCTACCGCTACGAAAAAATGTACGTTGTGCGCCCACAGTTCTTTATTCCGCTAATAACCTTGCTTCGCAACGCGGCGCTTAACTCGCTTAAATACCGCACCGAGTTAGAGGTTATTCGCAACCAGAACATCGACATAACCCATTTTGAAGAAAACATAACAGAGTTTAAAGAAAAGTTTGCAAGGAATTATCAGCTTGCAAGTGATAAGTTCCGCAAGGCTATAGAGGAAATTGACAAGACCATAGACCATCTGCAAAAAACCAAGGACGCTCTGCTCTCGTCTGAAAATAATCTGCGCTTGGCAAATAACAAAGCCGAGGACCTTACAATTAAAAGACTTACTAAAAACAACCCCACTATGCAACAAAAATTCCAAGAGCTTAAAAATAATTCTAACGAGTAAAAAAATGCTTGACTTTGTACCGGACTTGCAGTATAATACTATAGCCGCATATTATGGGCTTATGAATAAGTGAAGGTTTCTTCCGCCCAATAGTAGCGAGACTAATATTAAGGCAGGTGCCAGAAAATGTACGCAATTATCGAAACCGGCGGCAAGCAGTACCGTGTAGAAAACGGCAGCGAAATCTTCGTTGAAAAGCTTAATGTCGAGGAAAATGCTAACGTTACCTTCGATAAGGTTGTTGCTATTTGCGACGATAACGGTTTTAAGGCCGGTACTCCTTACGTTGAGGGTGCAAAGGTTAGCGGCGTCGTACTTAAAAACGGTAAAGCTAAGAAAGTTACCGTATTTACTTACAAACCCAAAAAGGGTAGCGCACGCAAGCTCGGTCACAGACAACCGTACACCAAGGTTCAGATTACTGAAATCGGCTAATTGGTGAATCTAAAATGATTAAAATTAACTTTTCCCAAAGTAATAACTGCATAACCGAGTTTACGGTTAGCGGTCACGCAACATTTGGGGTCACGGATATCGAGGGTAAAATAATTTGCTCGGCGGTTTCCTCAGCAGTATACCTTACCGCAAACACTCTTTTGGAGGTTTTGGGCGCAAAGGTAGATTGCACCGATAGTGGTGATACTTTCAAGCTAAAGCTACTATCAAAAATCAACGAAAGTCAAGTAACTCTCGCGGGCTTAAAGCTGCACGTTACCCAGCTTTCAAAACAATATCCTAAAAATATAACAGTTTCTTCGGAGGTGTAACAATATGCTTAGAATAGACATACAGCGTTTTGCCCATAAAAAAGGTATGGGTTCAACCAAAAACGGTCGCGATAGCGAGTCAAAGCGTTTAGGTCTTAAGCGTGCCGACGGTCAGTTCGTTTTAGCTGGCAACATTCTCGTTCGTCAGCGCGGCACCCACATCCATCCCGGCAACAATGTTGGGCTCGGTAAGGACGATACTCTTTTTGCTTTAATCGACGGAAAGGTTAAGTTCGAGCGTGTTGGTAAAGATCGCAAAAAGGTTAGTGTTTACGCAGTAGAGCAGTAATCGCTACTCAGAATTACCACATTTATGGATTTTAGGCGCGGTTGCTACTTGCAACCGCGTTTTTATTTAAATTGCCAAACAAATACAAACTTTCATTAGGTTTTGAAATACGATTTTTTGCCCTTTACGGCTAATTTCAGTTTATATTTGTTTGGCGGTTTAGGTCTAAATATTTTTACTTTGATTGGAGTTTATTATGTTTGTAGATATAGCAAAGGTGCATATTAAAGCCGGTAACGGCGGTGACGGTAAGGTTTCCTTCCACCGCGAAAAATACGTTGCGGCAGGCGGTCCCGACGGTGGCGACGGCGGTAAAGGCGGCAACGTTGTAATGGTTGCCGACGATAACCTTTCTACCCTTGCCGATTTCCGTTACAAACGCAAATATATTGCCGAAAACGGACAGTCGGGCGGACCGAACCGTTGCACAGGCAAATCTGCACCCGACCTTGTTATAAAAGTTCCGCGCGGCACCTTGGTGTTGGAAGCCGAAACAGGCAGAATAGTTGCCGATATATCCGACGATGAGCCTACAGTTATCGCAAAAGGCGGTAACGGTGGCTGGGGCAACTGGCATTTTGCCACCTCTACCCGTCAGGTGCCGAGGTTTGCAAAGCCAGGAATGTCGGGCGAGGAGCTTGATGTTAGATTAGAGCTAAAACTACTTGCCGACGTAGGTCTTGTAGGATTCCCCAACGTTGGTAAATCCACCTTGGTTTCGGTTGTGTCGGAAGCCAAGCCAAAAATAGCAAACTACCATTTCACCACACTTACCCCCGTGCTTGG
>JAZNZF010000006.1:0-9501 GCA_045594795.1 Acutalibacteraceae bacterium
ATGCCGAAAACCAAACAAGTGAAGATAACGAAGCTACGGAGCAGAGTGCAGGTACAGACGATACCGCCTCGGCTCCTTTTTTATCGGTTCGTTACAATCACGAGGACAGGGAGCTCACCAGGGCAGAAGCTCAAAGCTATGCACAGAGAGGTATACAGGCAGAGCCGATTATGGCAGAACTTAGATACCTCGCTGCACAGGATGGCTTTAAGTCGGTTAAGGAGTTTATGGAAAACCTTAAATCTACTGCTGAAGCATCAAGGCTCGAAAGCCTTAGAGGTCAGCTAGTTGACGAAGGTAACGAGGAATTACTTAACTCTATTCTTGCTGCTGAAACCGCCAAAATAAGGAGTGCCGCAGGCATTATTGAGGAAGATGAAAAGAAGGCCTTCGCTTCTGAATATGAAGCCGAGCACGAAAGACTTGCAGATGAGTTTATTGCCCTGCAGAAAGAGTTTCCCGATTTAAAAGAGTTTAAGGAAGTGCCTAAAACGGTGCTTCAAATAGCTCAAAAGGAAAAGGTATCGCTTTTGGATGCACACCTAAGATTTTTACACGCCGAAAACAAAAAAATAAAACAAGCTGAAATGTCCTCGGCGGCGGCAGCGAAGAGCAGTACAGGAAGTATGGCTAGCACCGATACATCGGGTGGCACTTCTTCTGTTCTTGATGCTATGCGAAAGGGCATTTGGCAATGATAAGGAGAAAAAATAAATGGCTGATTTTACTACTTCGGGATTAAATTCCCTTAAGTTCCGAGAGGAGCTTTCAAACGAGCTGGATAAGGCTCTTGTACAGAAGTCGGTTGTTACCGGCTTTTTAGATAACGGTTTCGCCTCAAAGTTTGTAGGCACTAAGACCGTTTTACTGCCCGATGTTTCCTTTGTTGGTCTTGGCGATTATGACCGTGCAGAAGGCTTCCCCGAGGGCGGTATTACTGTAGACCATAAGCCCTATACCCTCACACAGGAGCGTGCAAGACGTTTCTATTTCGACCGTGAGGATATGGACGAGGTTGGTATTGCAGGGCTTTCGGGTCAGATTATGGGCGAGTTTGTTCGTACCAAGGTTGCCCCCGAAATGGATGCTTACTGTCTTTCTAAGCTTGCGGGTATTGCTACTAAAAATAACCAGGTAATTGCCGGTGCAATGGAAAACGGTTGCGTTAAAATTCTCAGTGATGCTATTAAGCAGGTGCAAAATGCAGTCGGTTTTGATGAGGAGCTTGTAGCTTATTGTGATTCCGACTTCTACGGCGCACTTATGAGCACCACCGAGCTTACCCGCCGTCTTGATATTGGTGACTTCAAAAAGGGTGAGATTTCTACCAAGGTTCGCAAGCTTGATGAATGTTGGATTAACCCCGTTCCTATGTCACGTATGAAAACTGAGTATACCTTTAATGACGGTATTACCGACGGTCAAAAGGATGGCGGTTTTGTTCCAACAGGTGCCGCTAAATCTATTGGCTGTATTGTTCTTCCTAAGAAGATTGCAAAGCTTGTTAAAAAGCTTGAAAAAATCCGTATCTTTAGCCCTGAGCAGTGTCAGAAAAAGGATGCTTGGCAGTTCGATTATCGTCTTTATTACGATATGCTGGTTAAAAACAGCGAGCTTGGCACTATCTTTACATACACTTATTAATCTTAGGAGAGATATGTATGAGGCTTAAAAGTGAGTTTGGCAATATTGAAAAGGTAACAAACGACCCTGTTAAAGCGAAAAGGCTTAAAGAACAGGGCTATACCGAGGTTAAGGAGAAATCCAAGGCCGAAAAGAAAGAGCCTAAGTAAAAATCCAAGGCTTAAAAGAACTTTATTTTTTGGTGCAATGGGTGGCGGTGTAACAACCGCCGCCTACTTTTGATTTTTTGCAAGTGAAGTTAAATTAACCTTAGTTGCAAGCAATCAAAGGAAGGGAGTTAATTATGAGCGAAAAAGAAAACAAAAAGATTGAGCCTAAGCAGGTATGGGAAGAGTACAAAAACGGCATTAACTTTAAGCAGAACATTGGGCATCGGGGCATTTATGAACAAGCAAAGATGAACGAGAGATTTTATATTGGGGACCAATGGTACGGCGCACAGTGCGGTAATGACCGCCCCTTGCTTCGTCACAATGTAATTAAGCGAATTGGCGATTATAAAATTTCAATGATAGCATCTAACCCTATTTCGGTAAACTATACTGCTGAGGGTATACCGAATACTGTTGGTATTGCTAAGGATGTTGAGGCTATAAGGGAGCAAATGGCAGAGGGCGAAGCCTACGGCGGATTTGAACAGCCAAAGGCGGGCGAGGAAGAAATAAATCTTGTTATGTCTGCTTTAAGCGATTACTTTAAGGTTACTGCCGAAAGGTTAAAATTCGACGATGCCAAGGAGCAGGTACTTCGCAACGCATATATTTCGGGTAGCGGTATTCTGCACACCTATTGGAATGCGGATATTAAAACGGGTTTATATGCCGATGAGAGCAGAACGGCACCCATTAAGGGCGACATTAAAACCGAAATACTTGATGTGGAGAATGTTTACTTCGGTGACCCTTCCATTGATGATGTACAGGAGCAGCCCTTTATAATCATTGCACAACGCAAGAGTATTAAAGAGCTAAGAGATGAAGCCAAAAAATACGGTGCAAGTGAATACGATTTGGAGCAAATAAAAGCCGATAACGATACCGGCTATCAGTCGGGGGACTACGGAGACCGAGAACAGGAAGGTCTTAAAAAGACTGTAGTTTTGACCCGCTACCAAAAAGAGAAAAACGAAAACGGTGATATAACCGTTAAAGCGGTTAGAATGTGCGAAAAGGTTATAATTCGTCCCGAATGGGATTTAGGGATTACTCTTTACCCTCTTGCCAAATTTACTTGGGAACGCAGACGTAACAACGTCTATGGTGAAAGCGAGGTTACATATCTGATACCAAACCAAATTGCCATTAACCGTATGCTAACTGCTTCTGTATGGGCGGTTATTATGCTTGGTATGCCGATTATGGTTATTGATGATACCGTTATTCTTGATGAGGTTACTAATGAACCGGGGCAGGTTATTCACGCTACGGGTGATGCGGCAGCAGTTAAGGGTGCAATACAGTATGTAACACCGCCTAACTTCTCGCCTAATTTTGATAACAATATTATGTCACTTATTTCGCAGACCCTTACTCAATCGGGTGCGAACGATGCGGCTTTGGGTGATGTTAACCCCGAAAATACTTCGGCAATTATAGCCGTAAGAGAGGCGGCAACAATGCCACTTCAGACGGTGCAGAACAGATATTACTCTTTCTGTGAGGATGTTGCACGAATTTGGGCTGAGTTTTGGATGACGAAATACGGTAAACGCAGTATTAAGATGGTGGAGGGTGCCAATGTTTGGTATTTAACCTTTGACGGTGAGCGATATAAGGATTTGCTTGTTACCGCTAAAATAGATGTTGGTGGCTCTACGCTTTATTCCGAAGCACAGACCATTAGAACACTTGATAACCTTTTTGACAGACAGGTTATTAACGTTTTGCAGTATTTAAAACGTTTACCGAAGGGAACTGTGCCCGATGTTACTTCGCTTATTAAAGAGATGCAAAAGGCAAACGAGCAGGCTGAGGCTATGCAGGGACAACAATCTTTAATCGAGGGCGAAGCCATTGCGGGTCTTACACCCGAGGAAAGGGCAATGTTTGAGCAATTGCCACCCGAACAGCAACAGGCAATGCTACAGCAGGCTATGGGAGGTGCCGTACAGTGAATGCAATGAGCTTATTTGAAAAGGCTATGGAGATGCTAGGCTATGCTTCTGCCGAAGGTATTTCGGGCAGAGAGGATATGCTAAAAAAGGCTTTAACGCTTATTAACAATGTGTATGCTGAACTACATTATGCTTTTGTGCAGAAATTGGGGGAAGAGGACAGTTTTGTCCCCCTTGCCAATATAAACGATACACTTAACCTTCCTACCGCCGTGCTAAACGATATTGCCCCTTACGGTGTGGCAATGTATTTAGCACAAAGCGAGGGCGATGCTGATAATCAATCATTATATGCGAATATTTATAATCAAAAAAAGGTGCGGGGAAAAAGGGTTGGTAGAATTAAAGACCGTTTACCGCACACTTGGGGGTAATTAAATGAGATATACTGCAATGGGTAGAAGTCCGCGTAATGATGTTTCGGTTCCTGCTCTTTCGGGCGGTGTGAATTTGGGCGATGCCCTTAATTTGGTTGATGATAACCAGCTTACCGACTGTAAAAATGTTTGGTATAAGGATGGAATATTGCAGACTAGACCGGGGATAAGGCATTTAAAAGCGTTTGACGAAGAGGAAACTTTGCTAAATGAAGAGTTGGAAGTGTATTCTACCGATGTTGTTGGTTTTTTGGATGGAATAAAATATTCTGTTGTTATAAAAAAGAAGAAAGAAACATCCCTTTTGATTGATGGAACATATGAGACAGTTATCACTTATGCCGAAATAATTGTGCTTGGAGAAAATGGAAAAGAATTTTCAGTTGCCTTTGAATCTTTTGTTGAGGATTCTTCATTAGTGTTTTGGGGTAAACCTGTTTTGGATGACGGTATAGGTTTATTTATATTACAAACATATAAACCATTTGACCTTAGATTGTCACAGCTTATTGAGGTTTGTAAAATCGGAAATAGTTATAGCTGTCAAACTTTTACTCCTTTTGATTATTATTCACCGCATATTTTAATAAACGGGAAGGGAGATTCGTATTCAAGCTTACCGACAGATACAACAACTAATTATGCTCCGGCTTCAATGTTTGAGGGGCACAGTTTGTTTTATGAGGCGATTGAAAAATATTGTTTTGTTACAGATGGCAAATCAACAACTTTTACTATTCCAACAGATTTATATATGTCAATGGTTAGGGTAAGTTATATAGACCCAAATACCGGAAAGGAACATTCAACCAACTGGCTTAATAAGGTTGATGAAACAGGTGAGGTAAGTGAGAGTTTAGGCACAACAGGATATACAGTAAAAACTAATGGTAAGTCAAATGTTTTTGAAATTAAAAAAAGTGATAATGCAGCTTTACCATCCTCATTGGGGAAAATCGCTAACAATCTTACTTTTTCAGTGCAGTATCATTATTATCCTACAGTAAATCAGGGTGATTCTAATTATGAAAAGCAATCATCTTGGATTAAACAAAATCGTTCGGAATCTAATTTTGTTGGGATGGATTGTGCTTGTTGGTTCGGTGGTTCTGCAAGTGGCATTGGTGGTGGTACTAGATTATTTCTAACAGGTGGTGAAGAAAATAAAAGCCTACTTTTATGGTCGGATTTAAATAATCCAACATATTTCCCCGAAAACAATTACGCTTATATTGGCTCTTCTTCGCAAAGAATAACAGCACTTGCAAAGCAAGATGATATGCTTGTTATATTTAAAGAAAACGAGATTTTTTACACTACTTACGTTGAGGGTGCAACATACACTGCAGAAGATGTTATTTCAGGTAAGGTTATAGATGTAACAACACTATCTGCTACATTCCCTATAATTCAAATACATAGCGAAATAGGTTGCGATTTGCCCAGTAGTATACAACTTTGTGGCAATAGGCTTGTGTGGGCGTGTAAGGATGGTCACGTTTATTCGCTTAAAAGTGCCAACCAATACAGCACAGCAAACGTGGCAAAGCTTTCTGCACTTATTGACAAAAGGATTAGTGCGGTAACGAGCGAAGATTTTAACAATGCTTTTTCGGGAATTTATAACGGGCATTATTTGTTAATGCTTGGTAAACACGTTTTTGTTTTAGATTTTGACCATTATTATTTTAATTCGTTGCCTTCGTACTCTGATACTCAAAAGGCTCAGCGGAAACTTGTGTGGTATTATTGGGAATTTCCAATTATGCAAGATTCAATATTTATAAAGTTTTTTTCTAACAATAATCATTGCTATATTTTTAATGTGAGCACATTTTATATAGCAACAGGAGCACCGCAAACAGCACAATACAATATGTTCGAGTTAGTTGAGGAGCGTTTGGAAGATGATTGTTTGAAACAAACAAGCGTTATAAATTCAGGTGATGGAGTTTCGCTTGATGTAGTAACGGTTCCCATTGAATCGGTAATACAAACCAAGATGTTTGATTTTGGGGCGATGGAACGGTTTAAATCCATTGAGCAGTTATATATTGGTTTTGGTAAGGCAGAGGGTGAGACGGCCTTACAGTACATAACCGAAAACGGAACGCTGGATAAGGGTACTGTGAATATTGAGGCAAGCAGCGATATACATTCCCCGCAGTATGTTGAAACCAAACGCTTTTTGCCCTGCATTAAAAGGGCTCTTAGATTTGGACTTCGTATTACCACCAAGGGCAGAATTGCCTTAGGCGGTATTTTAATTAAATTTAAATATATGGGGGTGACCAGGTAAATGGCAACTTATAAAAGTTATTATAATGAGTATGAGAAAAATAATCTTTCGGCTGTGCAAAAACGCATTGCGGAGCAACAAAATAAAAATACAGCTATGAGCAATCAGTATGTTGCTGACCGAAACGCTATAGTAGATAAAAATATCTCTAACTCGGTTAATAAGGTGCAGGGGGAGATTGACAAGCTCCCCACCGCTTACCAAGCCTCCTTTGATGCCAATGCTATTCAGCAGAAGATTAACGAGCGACAGGTAGCCGAGCGTATGGCTAATATGGGCCTTACCAACAGCGGTCTTAACCGCACTCAGCAGACCGCCATTAACATTCAGCGCTCTAACGCCGATGCCGCACTCCGTCAGCAGATGAATGCCGCAACCGCTTCACTTAAACAGCAGATTGCAGACCTTTATGCTTCGGGTGAAAGCCAAAAGGCAGATATTGCCTCTAAGGCGAGGTATGAGCTTGAGCAGAAAAATCAATCTGTTTATGATACGGGTATGACTAATTTTTATTCTGCCGCTGACTCCTATGCTAACCAACGCCTTGAAAACGATGCACTTATTGAAAAGGCAAGAATTGAGGCTGCTGCTAAAGCTGAAGAAGCGAGGATTAAAGCAGAGGCTAATAAACTTAAGTTGACCGAGGAGTATTATGATACCGCGGTATCTACATATCTAGCAGAAGGCGAAAAAGGGTTGAGTCAATACATTTCAAAACTAGAAATGCTTGGCTATGACGAGAACACCCTTAACAACTTAGTTGAAAATATTATTCGCAACAACAGAAGGCAATATATAATTGATTTGCAAAACTCTTTGTTTGAGGATTAGTGAAAGGTAGGCGGAATTATGGCAAAAAATTGGGAAAAATATATTTCGCAAATCAGCGAGGAAGTAAGTTTTGAAGATGAAGCAAAAGAGACAATTGAAAAACTTAGTTCTCTTGAAAGTAAAAGAAAAAATGTAGTGAAAAATTCGGAAGTTTTTTCAAATCAATGGAATGATACCACATCTTCTAATCGTTATTTAAAAGAGGTGCAGAGCTATTATGATGATGTTGGAGAGATTTTAACTACCTTAAAAAGCAATGAACCTAATTATAAAAAATATATAGGTCAAAAAAATTATAACGAATTAATTAAAAGTTTAAAGGAGCAAGCAAAGCAAAGAGAAGATATTGTTTCAAAATATTCAAATACTGTTAATTTATACTCTAAATATAAATCTGCTGATGAGTATAACACTGACGTTAAAAACCAAGGCTATTCGCAAAAATACAAGGGTTACACCTATAAGCAGATTAAGGATTTGCTTAGTAGTGATAGCTATAACGTTCAACGCCGTAGGGGTTTGATTGATGAAGCTGAGGCAAAATGGCTTAAAAATCAAATGTATGCTTTGGCAACATCTGCTGAAATACAGCAAGAGATAGAAGTGTTGGGTGGAGAAGAGAAATGGCAAGCACAAAAGAATAGTGCCGAAAAACAAAGGGTTATGACCGAAGGCGAAAAAAGACGAGCTATAAAAAACGGAACATTTAACTCTACTCTTGAAAGTGCAACCGAATCACAAAAAGAAGCTCAGGCGAACCTTGACAAAATTTCATTGCTTAAAACTATTGCCGCCCAGAAAAAACGCCAAGAGGAATTTGATAAAAAGTGGGCGGATGAGTTTGAAAAGTTTAAACAAGACGGTAAGCCAAATTCGAACGATCTTAAAAGGTTTGAAACTTTGGCGGCTGTTACGAAGGATGATGAATATTTAAAATATTTATCTGATGATGAAAAAAGTTTTGCCGCTTCCCTTGCAGAAAAGAAAAGCGACAAAGTGGCTTTGGAGTATTACAACGACTTAATCGGTATACGGCTTGATGCACAATACAACCAAGATTTAATGCAGGGTGCGTATGATTTTTCTGCAGACGGTTTATTAGGTGGTGTTGGCGGCTCGCTTGCAAGTGTGGGCACCTCTTTGGCTTCGGGTGTTGAGTATGCGGGTAATCTTTTATCGGGAAAGACCGACCGAAGGGTGCGCACTGCTACACTTACACAAGGCTTTCGTGAAGGTACAAAATCACAGTGGGATAGCGAGTTTTGGGATTTTATCTATGATACAGGAATGTCGGGTGTGGATTCTATTGCCGCTGCGGGTATAAGTGCAATGGCACCTTATTTGGGTGAAGTTTTGCTCGGTGGTTCCGCTGCTGCATCCACCTTTAATGATGCACTTGACAGAGGCGTAACGGGCGGTGATGCAATACTTTCCTCAGTTGCGGCAGGTGTGGCTGAATCACTGTTTGAACACGTTAGTATTGGAAATCTGTCTTCTTTAAAACCTAGTAGCTTTGCGGGTCTGGGCTTCACCAAAGCGGGTATTAAAAAGGCGGCAACGGAAATCGGCAAGCAGATGCTTGTTAATGCTACCGAGGAAACCCTTACCGAAATTGCAAATGTTGTTTCCGACCAGCTTATTAACGGTGAGCTTTCAAGCTATGCGATAGCCGTTAAGGATTACTATATGCAGGGTATGACACCCGATGAAGCAAAGAAAAAGGCGGCTGAGGATGTAGGCAAGCAGGTGCTTCTTGCGGGTGCCTCGGGCTTGCTTATGGGTTTTGGGTTTGGTGCCGGCGGTTCGGTTGTGGGACTTTCCTCTTCTCAGATTAAAAACAGTAAAAACGGTAACACAATAATCTCTAACAGCAATGTAGAAACGCTTAAAATCCTTGCCGCGGATAGTGATACTAAAAACATTGTTAAGGATGCCGAGAAGTTAACCGAAAAATCCAAGCCTTCCGAGGTGGGCTCGGTATTTAATCGTTTGGTTGAAAATGCGGTGGAAAGCTCGGTTAAGCAAATGACACCTATACTACTTGAAAACGGGGCGAAAGAGGGTGGCTCGAACTCCGCCAAAGCTCGGGCTTTACAAATTGCACAGTCTGTTTTTAAGAAAAAAGACAGTAATGTTGCTAACCTTATGAGAAACAGAGTTACAAGTGATGTTTACACTGCCTTTGCAAAGGAAGGTAAATACGGCGGTGATATGCTTTTAGCACTAAAGGAATTAGC
>JAZNZF010000007.1:0-5749 GCA_045594795.1 Acutalibacteraceae bacterium
TGTTTATGCGTACCGCCAAGCCCGTACTGACGTGGTGCTTTGAGTAATGAGTCGCGTTCTGCCGACTCGTACTCGGCAATCATCTTTTTACCGCCACCCGAATATCCCGTTAAAGAAAAGCAAGAAAGCTGGGCGTCCTTATTTATTATACCCGCGCGCACTAAAGGCTCAACAAGGGCTAAAAAGCCGCTTGCGTGACAGCCGGGGTTTGCGATGCGCTTAGAATTTTTAATTCTTTCGCGAAAACCCTCAAGCTCGGGGAAGCCGTAGGCAAACTCGTCACTCGTTCTGTGTGCGGTTGAAGTGTCGATAATAGCCGTGTTTTCATTCTCTACCAAGCCCACTGCCTCAATAGCCGCGGCATCGGGCAGGCAAAGAAAGGCAACATCGGCCGAGTTTAGCGCCTCTTTCCTTGCCGCGATATCTTTTCTTACCTCGTCGGCAAGAGTTATAAGCTCTATTTCTTTTCTTTCGCTTAATCTATCGTAAATACGCAGTCCCGTAGTTCCTGCGCTACCGTCTATAAAAACCTTTATCATAAACTTTTTAGTTTCTCTTTCACATAAATTATCTGTTTTTCAACCGAGGCTACCGACGTACCACCCTCGGAAATGCGCTTGTCTACGCAAACGCCAAGGTCGATATCGGTAAATACGTCCTCATCGAAAAGCTCGGAAAACTCACGATATTCGCCGAGTGTCAGGTTTTCTAAAACCTTGTTTTCCGCAATACATTTAGCCACTATACTGCCCGATATTTTATAAGCAGTTCTAAAAGGCATACCCTTTTTAACCAAGTAATCTGCAAGGTCGGTGGCATTAATAAAGCCCTCACCTGCCGCCTTCTTCATATTATCGATGTTGGCGGTCAAGGTCTCTATCATAGGGGCAAATACCTTTAGGCACATATTAGCGGTCTCAAGAGCGTCGAACACGCTTTCCTTATCCTCTTGCATATCCTTATTGTAAGCAAGCGGTAGACCTTTAAGGGTTGTTAACAGTGCCATAAGGTCGCCGTAAACCCTACCTGTTTTACCGCGTACAAGCTCTGCCATATCAGGATTTTTCTTTTGTGGCATTATGGACGAGCCTGTAGTGAAATCGTCTGAAATATTAACAAACTTAAACTCCCAGCTTGACCATAAAATAAGCTCTTCGGAAAATCTTGAAAGGTGCATCATTAAAATAGAAATTGCAGACATAAGCTCTACTGCAAAATCGCGGTCTGAAACGCCATCAAGACTGTTAAGGCAAATATCACTAAAGCCAAGCTTTTCGGCTTCAAATCTGCGGTCTGTATCGTAGGTAGTGCCCGCTAATGCACAGCAGCCGATAGGCGACACATTCATTCTTTTTACACAGTCGCAAATTCTGTCACTATCGCGCAGAAGCATCATAGCATAAGCTAAAAGGTGATGGCCAAAGGTTACCGGTTGGGCGCGCTGTAAGTGTGTATAGCCCGGCATTATTGCAGACTTATACTCCTCTGCCTTGTCGGTTACTGCTACTATTAACTGTTTTATAAGGCTTAATAGTTCTTCTGCCTCGTCGCGCAGATACATTCTAAGGTCTAAAGCAACCTGGTCGTTACGGCTTCTTGCTGTATGTAGCTTTTTGCCGGTTTCGCCTATTCTTTTTGTAAGCTCGGACTCTACAAACATATGTATGTCTTCGGCTTCCATATCAATAGCAAGCGAGCCATTCTCTATATCCTCTAAAATACCGCTAAGACCGCCTATAATTTCTTTGCAGTCGTTTTCGGTTATTATGCCTTGGCGCGATAACATCATTGCGTGCACCATAGAGCCGGTTATATCCTGCTTATACATTCTTGAGTCGAAATGTATTGACGAATTAAAATCGTCGGCAAGTTTATTTGTTTCACCGCTGGTTCTGCCAGCCCACATTTTAGCCATTTTCTGCGTTCCTTTCGGGTAAAAAATTACTACTCCTAAAAACAAGAAATCCGCTCTGTACGGTGCGCCCGTACAGAGCGTTTATGATTTTACTTTTTGCCGTCTACAATAGCCTGAACCTTTATTGGCAGACCGTATAGGTTGATGAAGCCTGCAGAATCCCTTTGGTCGTAATCGCTCTCACCGAAGGTTGCAATTTCTTCGCTGTAAAGTGAATACGGGCTCCAAACACCTGCGTTTATCATATTGCCTTTGTAAAGCTTTAGCTTAACTGTACCTGTTACCTTTTCCTGAGTTTTATCAACAAAGGCGCTTAAAGCCTCGCGCAATGGGGTGAACCACTGACCGTTGTAAACAAGCTCGGCAAAGGTGATAGAAAGCTTTTGCTTTTCGTGCATAGTCATTTTATCAAGACAGATAGTTTCAAGAACGTTGTGTGCTTTGTAAAGAATGGTCCCGCCTGGGGTTTCATATACGCCGCGGCATTTCATACCAACTAAACGGTTTTCTACGATGTCGATTATACCGATACCATTTGCGCCACCGATTTCGTTTAGCTTTAGGATAATCTCTTTAGCAGTCATTTTTTCGCCGTCGAGTGCTACGGGGATACCTTTTTCAAAATCCAAGGTAACGTATGTAGGTTTATCGGGGGCGGCAATAGGAGAAACACCCATTTCTAAAAAGCCCTCTTTTTCATACATAGGCTCGTTGCCGGTATCCTCAAGGTCAAGACCCTCGTGAGATAAGTGCCACAAGTTTTTATCCTTAGAATAGCTTGTCTCTCTATTAATCTTTAGAGGAATATTATGTGCCTCGGCATACTCGATTTCCTCGTCACGCGATTTAATATCCCACTCGCGCCAAGGTGCGATTATTGGCATATTAGGTGCAAAGTGCTTAATTGCAAGCTCGAAACGAACCTGGTCATTACCCTTACCTGTGCAACCGTGAACGATAGCGTCGGCATTTTCTTTTATAGCAATTTCTACAAGACCTTTAGCAATGCAAGGACGTGCGTGGCTTGTGCCTAAAAGATAATCCTCGTAAACAGCGCCAGCCTTCATAGTAGGAATAATAAAGTCGTTTACATACTCTTCGGTTTGATCGAGTACGTAAAGCTTTGAAGCACCAGTTTTGATAGCCTTTTCTTCAAGACCCTCTAACTCGTCTGCTTGGCCAACGTTGCCCGAAACTGCAACAACCTCGCAATTATTATAATTTTCTTTAAGCCAAGGTATAATTATTGATGTATCAAGGCCGCCCGAATAGGCAAGAACAACCTTTTTAATATCTTTTTTATCCATTACTTTTTCCTCCAAAATACAAGTGTTTTTAAACGATGGTAATATTATACCGCCAAGCTAATGCTCTGTCAAGGGTTAATACGAATATTTATTCATTTTTATAACTTATAACAATAACTTTATACATAAACTATGCATTTTTATACATTATTTATGCATATTTGCGAATTTTATTCATTTTTTGTGTATTAAAGCTATAGTGGGCATAAAATAAAACAACCGCAAAGTTTATAAAAACCTTGCGATTGCTGTATTTTTATAAAGGTTTAATTATTATTCTTCGCCGTTTTTAATGGCTTCTATGGCTTCGTTTTGTATATTTTCATCGTATGAAACAATTGGTTGAACATCTTTGTTTTTTACTTTTCTATCTAAATAATTCTTTGTGATTTTAACAACCAAAGGTACCATAACAAGTACACCGATAAGGTTGGGTATCATCATAAGACCGTTAAAGGTATCTGAAATATCCCAAGCGAGAGATGAGGTAAGTACAGCGCCGAAAATAATTGTGCAAACATGTATTATTCTGAATATTACGGTTGTTTTTGCACCAAACAAATATTCCCAAGCCTTAGAGCCATAATGCGACCAGCCAAGAACGGTAGTAAATGCGAACAAGAACATTGCAATAGCAACAAATTTTTGACCGATATTGCCCCAAGAGAATACGGTGTTGAAGGCACCGCCAACAAGTGTTGCATCGGTAAGACCGCTTGCGAGTTCGCCTGTAGCGGTATTAAATACGCCTGAAGTTAAAACAACCAAAGCGGTCATCGTGCAAACAACCATTGTGTCTGCGAAAACCTCGAAAATACCCCACATACCCTGTTTAACAGGCTCTTTAACGCTGGAGTTTGAGTGTACCATAACAGAAGAACCAAGACCTGCTTCGTTAGAGAAAACACCGCGCTTAAAGCCCTGAGTCATTGCAATTATTATAGCGCCTGTGCCGCCGCCAACGAAGGCTGCAGGCTTAAATGCATTAGAGAATATTGCAGCGAAAGCAGGGAGAATGTTTTGGTAATTGATGCTTATTATTGCAATGCTGCCAACAACAAAAAGAACAACCATAAAGGGAACTATTTTTTCGGCAACATTAGCAATTCTTTTAACACCGCCCAAGGTGATTATAGCGGTAAGAATCATAATAAGTACGCCTAAAAGAATATTGTAAAGCGAAACACCGGCAAAAGCTTCGATGCTTGAAAGTGCTTTTACATCAAATGCTGCGGCAACGTTGGCAACGATTTTGTTAACCTGACCCATACTACCTATACCGAAGGAAGCAAGCATAGTAAAGATACAGAAAAGAACAGCCAGAATTTTACCTGGGGTTTTAAAGCTTATTTTTGTATTACCATCTTTAAATTCGTAACCGCCTAAACCGTCGCGAAGGTAATACATAGCACCGCCGGACCACTCACCCTCGGAGTTTTTGCGGCGGAAATAAATACCCAAAACATTTTCTGCGTAGTTTGTCATCATTCCAAAGAAAGCGGCAACCCACATCCAGAAAACTGCACCGGCACCACCAATGCAAATAGCGGCGGCAACACCCGCGATATTACCTGTACCTACTGTAGCGGCAAGTGCGGTACAAAGTGCTTGGAATGGTGAAATAGTACCTTTTTCTTTTCTGTGCTTAATAACATCCTTTTTGAACATACTTCCCAAGGTGTTTTTAAACCAAAGTCCAATGTGTGAAACTTGAAACACTTTTGTACAAAGTGTAACAATAACACCCGTACCAATAAGAAGTATAAGGCCGAATACACCCCATACCACACCATTGATACTGCCGTTTATTTCGGCAATTTTGTCTAACATAGCTGACAACTCCTTAAAAAATAAAATAAAAAAACAGATTGCGTTTTACACAATCTGTAAGTTCAAGCACAAATAACCCGTATTATAACGGTAAAATTAACTTTGTCCTTTTGCCTGAGAGATTGGCGTTTAACGCTTTGCACCTTCGGCACCCGCTCGGGCGGGATTCTCCAAAGTTCTATCAGCTTACAGTCTTCAACCAGTTATGGAAACCTGAGAGTGTTACTCCTTCGGCGTGGGTTATCCACCTTTCCTGCAAGCGTCACATAGAATTTATTTAATTGCATTTCACATTATATTACTATGTTCAACAAATTTCAAGCGTTTTTTATATTTTCCTATAATATATACAAAAACCACCCTATATTTTAAGGGTGGTTTAGTGCATTATTTAATATTCCATATTTCTTTTGCGTATTCTTTTACGGTGCGGTCTGATGAAAAAATACCTGCGTTGCACATATTGAGCCAGCACTTTTTATAAAAATCGTACTTATCCTTATAGTCGCGGTTTACCTTTAGCTTTTTATCCATACAATCGTTAAAATCGTATAACAGATAATAGTGGTCGGCTTTGTGCCAATCTTTACCGTTTAAAATTGCATCGTAAAGCTCGGAGAACATCAAGGTGTCGCCATCACTTAAAGTACCGTCTATTAAGGCATCTAAGCACCTTTTTATGCGTGGGTCATTTTCG
>JAZNZF010000008.1:0-6044 GCA_045594795.1 Acutalibacteraceae bacterium
GCCCCTGTTGGCTGTTCTGTTATGGCTTATGACTATTTCAATTGTGATATGATTGAGGCGGCTCACGGTAGAGCACCCGCTATTGCAACGGGTGTAAAACGTGCCGACCCCGAAAATCATATAGTATTTACATACCAAGGCGATGGCGACTTAGCATCTATCGGTATGGCAGAAACTGTTCACTCTGCCGCAAGAAACGAAAACATCACCGTTATTTTCGTAAACAACGCAATTTACGGTATGACAGGTGGCCAAATGGCACCTACCTCACTTCCCGGTCAGGTTACACAAACCTCGCCTTACGGACGTGACGTAAACCATTGCGGCTTTCCTATAAGAGTTTGCGAAATGCTTTCGGAACTCGAGGGTCCTGAGTATTTAGAGCGCGTTACTGTTAATAGCGTTAAGAATATTAAAAACGCTAAAAAAGCAATTAAAAAGGCTTTCCAAAACCAAATTGATGGCAAAGGCTTCTCGTTGGTTGAGGTTGTTTCAACCTGTCCTACCAACTGGGGTATGACACCTCAGGCAGCGTTAAAATGGGTAGACGATAATATGTTACCTTACTATCCTTTGGGTGTTTACAAGGATAGGTCCGCTAAAAAGGAGGAAGAATAATGAGCACTACACAAATGTTATTTTCCGGCTTCGGCGGTCAAGGCATACTTTTCACAGGTAAATTTGTAGCCTACAAAGGTCTTATTGAGGAAAAGCAGGTTAGCTGGCTTCCTTCGTACGGACCCGAAATGCGTGGCGGTACTGCAAGCTGCGGTGTTATCGTTAGCGACGAGGGCGTTGGCTCACCTATAGTTTCTACACCTGATGTGCTTATTGCCATGAACCTTCCTTCACTTGATAAGTACGAGGGTGCGGTAGCTAAAGGTGGCGTTATAATAGCCGATTCATCGCTAATTGAACGCAAGGTCAACCGCGACGATGTTACTGCTTATTACGTACCCGCAACCAAACTTGCAGGCGAAAACGGAATACCCAAGCTTGCTAATATGATTATTTTAGGTAAGCTTTTAAAGGTAATGGGCGAGTTCGATATCGAGGCTGTAAAAGCAACCTTAGCAAAGGTTGTTCCGCCTAAGAAAGCTGATATGTTAGAGGTAAACCTAAAAGCAATGCAGCTTGGCGCTGATTACGAATAAAAGGTGAGAATATTATGGAAATTAAGTTTATAAAAAACGAAAACCCAAGTGTAAAACCCGATAGCTCTACTTTGGGCTTTGGCAAGGTGTTTACCGACCATATGTTTATTATGGACTTTTCAAAAGAAAATGGCTGGCATGATGCACGAATAGTACCTTTCCAAAACATTTCACTACATCCTGCTTCAACAGTATTGCACTATGGCTCTGAAATTTTTGAGGGCTTAAAGGCTTACAGAAAGGCAGACGGTAGCGTGCAGATGTTCAGACCCGAAGAGAATATTGCC
The DNA here is from genome assembly GCA_045594795.1 of Acutalibacteraceae bacterium. Classification (GTDB taxonomy): domain Bacteria; phylum Bacillota; class Clostridia; order Oscillospirales; family Acutalibacteraceae; genus UMGS1532. Next base: position 1,442 of record JAZNZF010000008.1, read on the forward strand.
CGTCTTAACCGCTCGGCTGAAAGACTTTGTCTTCCTCAAATCCCCGAGGATATGGCTTTAGAGGTATTAACAAAGTTTGTTGAGACTGAAAAAGACTGGACACCTTCTGCTGAAGGAACCTCTCTTTACCTTCGTCCTTTCCTATTTGGTAATGATGAATCCTTGGGTGTACACGCTGTAAACAACGCTACATTCGTTATTATCGCTTCCCCTGTTGGTAGCTATTATAAAGAGGGTATTAACCCCGTTAAAATTATGATAGAGGATGAGGACGTACGTGCAGTTCGCGGCGGTACAGGTTACGCTAAATGTGGTGGTAACTATGCTGCAAGTAACAGGGCTGGTGAGCGTGCCGAAAAGCAGGGCTATTCTCAGGTGCTTTGGCTTGACGGTGTAGAGCGCAAGTATATTGAAGAGGTTGGCGCTATGAACGTAATGTTCAAAATTTCGGGCGAAATTGTAACACCAATGCTTTCGGGCTCGATTCTTCCAGGTATCACCCGTAAGTCTTGCATCGAGCTGCTAAAAAGCGAGGGCTACAAGGTTAGCGAAAGGCTTATTAGCATAGACGAGCTTGACAAAGCAATGGCAGACGGCACTTTAGAGGAAGCTTGGGGTTGCGGTACTGCAGCGGTTGTATCACCTATAGGTGAGCTTTGCTACAAGGGTACAAAATATACCGTTGGCGGCGGCAAAATTGGTGAGGTTACTCAACACCTATACGATACCTTAACCGGTATACAGTGGGGTAAAATCGAAGATAAATTCGGCTGGACCTACCCTGTAAAATAAAAACCTAAAACGACTAAAACCTATGGTAGTAACATACCATAGGTTTTTTGTTGCTTATTATTCAACCGTAACCGATTTTGCAAGGTTGCGGGGCTTATCTATATCGCATTTCCGCAAGCGTGCTATTTCGTAGGCAAGAAGCTGCATTGCTACCATTGCAGAAAGAATGGTGGAATTAATGCTCGATTTTGGCAGTCTTAGTACGCACTCCGCCGCCTTTTCGGGTAGCTCTGCTGAGCTATCGCAAATTAGAAGAACATTCGCACCACGACTGCTACATTCACGAATATTGCTAACTGTTTTGCCGTAAAGCTCGGGGGTGGTGGATACAGCAATCACGGGTGTGCCGTCGGTTATAAGAGAGATGGTGCCGTGCTTCAGTTCACCTGCGGCATAAGCCTCGCTGTGAATATAGGAAATCTCTTTTAATTTTAAAGAACCTTCCACACAAAGCGAATAGTCAATACCCCTGCCAATATAGAAAAGATTATCGCTTAAATAAAAATCCTTTGCTATCTCTTTAATTTCTTCGTGTAGGGTAAAGGCTGCGGTGATTGCTTTCAGCATATCACCCACAAGCTCTTTGCAATATTCTTTAATTTCGTTCTCGCTAAGTGTACCGCGAAGCTCTGAAAGTTTTGCCGAAATAAGCATAAAAGCCGCAACCTGAACGCAGTAGCCTTTGGTTGTAGCAACCGCGATTTCAGGGCCCGCATAGGTGTAAAGAGTGGCGTCTGCTTCCCTCCCAATAGTAGAGCCAACAACGTTTACAATGCCAAGTGTAAAAGCGCCCTGCCCCTTGCTATAGCGGAGTGCCGCCAAGCTATCGGCAGTTTCACCCGACTGTGAAACAATTATAACCAAGGTTTTATCGTCAATTAGTGGCTTATTGTAGCGAAATTCAGAAGCTATTTCAACTGTAACAGGTATGCGCGCTTTAGCTTCAATTAAAGACTTGCCAACAAGTCCTGCATGCATTGCAGAGCCACAGGCAACTACGTATATCTTATTTGTGTTTATGAAAAGCTCGTCGCTAATGCCATCTATAGAAAAATCGGGCATACCATTTTTAATTCTTGCGCTTACAGTCTTAAAAAAGGCGTCGGGCTGTTCGTGTATTTCTTTAAGCATAAAATGCTCGTAGCCACCCTTTTCGGCGGCAGATGCACGCATATCGGTCTTTTCCCAAACAGGCTTAATTTTCTCCCCGTTTTTATCAATAAGAGTAATCTCGCTTGCGTTAGTTATCGCAACCAAGCCTTCCTCTAAAAAGCAAAGTGTGTTGGTAAATGGCAAAAGGGCGGTCATATCCGAAGCAATATAGCTGCCATCGGTGCCTTTTCCGAGAATAAGCGGACTATCCTTGCGTATTGCGTATATATAACCCTCTATATCATTAAATACAATTTCAAAAGCATACGAGCCTTCCATACGTTCTGTAGCAGCATAAATTGCTTTAACAGGGTCAGCTAAACGTTTGTATTCTTCTGTAATAACAAATGCGGCAACCTCTGTATCGGTTTCGGATAAAAACTCTACACCCTTATCAGTTAGCTCGTCTTTAAGCTCACGATAGTTTTCTATAATGCCGTTATGCACAAGTGCCAAGAGGTCGGTCTTATGGGGGTGTGCGTTGGCATCGGAAGGTCCGCCGTGGGTTGCCCAACGTGTATGACCAATAGCACAATTAATACTTGGGAAGTTTGTTTTTTCAAGCTTGTCGCGTAAAACATCAACTCTGCCTTTTGTTTTACAAACGGCAATATCGCGGCCATAGTTACCCGCAATACCAACCGAGTCGTAGCCACGATATTCTAAAACAGTAAGTCCTTTTATAATTTTTGGTACTGCATTCTCAGTACCGGTGTAGCCAATAATTCCGCACATAAAAATATCCCTTTCTTTGCCACGTTTAAATTAGCCATTGGATATAATATTCCCCAAAAACTTCTCGCGAGCTCAAAACCAAAGAAAGAATATCAAATAATTTCGTTAACAGGGTTTTGCTTCAAAAAAGAGACGTTTTTAAAAATATAATATGCAGAAAACTACATTCTGATACAGAAAAATAAAAAAGCTGAGCCTTTGCATTTCGCTAAGACTCAGCTAAATTTAAATGGATATTAGTTATTAGTAACGCTTACAATATTGCTGTAATAATAATTTTCGCCAACCTTAATGTATGCGCGTGCATATCGTGTAGCGCCTACCTTTATATTAAGGGTACCTACAAAATCATGTCTTGAAGAAGAATTGTTACAAGAGCTGCTTGTGATAATCGCCTTGTTTTCTTTTGCTGCATCAGATATTATCTCGTAAGTGAAGGTTTCATCATTAAGCGTAGAGCCAAAGCTGTTGTTCGTAAACATCACGCCGTACTCGGTTACGTTTTCGCTTTCTGCATGTGCAAAAACCATATACTTGTTATCCTCAAGAACGGTACCTACTACAGAAACCTTATTAAGTGCGTCGACCACATCGGCGCTTGCATTTACAACCATTTGGTCACCGCAAGCGTATAGCTTTAGTGTATCACCAATGCCTACCACATTACCTTGTATTAACCAAGAATTAGCGTTTTGGTCTATAGTAGTAACAAGAGAATCGTAGGGGAGGGTTGTTTGTAACAACACCTGATTATTGACAGCGTAAACTAATATTTCTGTTGTAATGTTTTGGTTTCGAATGTATCTTGCAGTGAATGTGCAATTAGAATAGATAGGCAAGCCTGAATAAATGTTGTCGTTCCACACCTGTAAGCCATCGATTTTATATGTTTCATAGCCGTAAATTTCAGGAGCTACTATTGTGTCTATTATAGATTTATAATTGTCTAATGTTTCACCGGGATTAACAGTTAGCTCGTAGATCAGCTTATCACCCGCACCTAAAAAAGTAATTGTATAGGTTATAGGCTCAAACGGAATGGAGTTGTTTTCAGCGTAGCTTTGGGCGTAACTATTTTCGTATCCACGAATAGTTAGACTGCTGCAACCGTCAAAAGCAGTGTCACCGATGGAAACTACAGTTTCGGGGATTTCTACACTCTGTACAGCTGTATTAAGTGCAAAAGCATCGTTTCTTATCGAGGTAACGTTATACTCGCCAACCGATGAGGGTATAACCGTTGTGATGTCGGTGCCGATATATCTTGTAATTTCGGCTGAGCCGTCTTTTAATGTGTAAGCATAATCATCCTCTACAAAAGCGCTATCAACATATACAAAAGAATTATTAGTTTGTTCGTTGCCAAAATTAGCAATGCTGTTGCCCGTGGTAATATCTACAACCTTTATAGAAGCACTAAGCATATCACCTGAAACAATATCTTCACTAACCGAACAGTTAAGGTCAAAAAGTGGGAATAAACCGTCTTTAGAGTTTTCGGTTTCCTCAACTGCTTTAGCGCTTAAGTTGTATAACAGGAACATACCAAAATCGTCGGTAGAATAAACCTCCCAAATTTCGCTCATTCTACTGGTTACTGAATGGGGTGTATATTCTTGCGGAAGTTCAACTTTAAATTGCAGACCCTTTACATCGGCTATCGCATCGGTTTGTTTTAAGCAGAAGGTTAAAACACCGTCGGTTGAAATTTCCGAAACAACAACCGCATTATCAACCTCTGCAGCTTTTACAGTATCGGTAGGCAAATAAAGGCTAAAAAGGAAAACAAAGGACAAAATAATTGCACAAAATTTTTTCATTTTTTCATTATCCCAAAAAAATAGTATTTCTTTAATTGAAATTATATCACACAAAATATAAATATGCAATAATATTTTATAGCTTACGCAAATTAATAATATAA
>JAZNZF010000009.1:0-33431 GCA_045594795.1 Acutalibacteraceae bacterium
CCTTTTTCTCTTTTATTTATAGAAAGTCTTTTCTTAACTTTCTATAAATATTATACAAAAATTTTTAGAAAAAATAAAATAAGGGAGCGGCTCGGCTTGTATGATAAAGACGGCGGGGCGCGTTTCGGGATAATATTTATATTCAAGCGGCTTATCAATATGGGTGGCACTTGCCGCGATCAAAAGTAAAAATAATTTGCCGTTATCGTTGCAATGAATGTTTATTTACTGCATTAGCCTTATATGTAGTGAAATTTATGTAATTTGTGTTGTTTTCGTGTGTTTTCGCGTATTTTCAATGAAATTTAATTTTTTTCAAGTTTTTTCGTTAAAATACTTGACAATATATATATATATATATATAATTGTATGTATGATTTTTGCGCAGTGAGCAAGGTCATACATTTTTTATTTTATGGAGGTGCGCATTATGCGTATAATTCTCGACACAGACAAGAAAACAATCACAGTTCCGTGGAACTACCAAACCAAACTTGATGAAATCAATCGTATCATTATGGAAGTTAGTGATGACGAAGGCAAGAAAAAGACCTTTACAGGTTATATTGATGAACTTTGGAAAGAGTGTATTAAAAATTCTGACCAATGCGTAAAGACGGGTGAAAAGCCTTTTCGCAAAAAGGACAACAAATAAAATGGCTAAACGTGTAACGGCGGAAGAAATTGTTGAAATGCACCGCTTGTATGCCAAATACGGCAACTATGCCGAAGTAGGCAGAAAAATAGGACGGAGCGGCTCAACTGTTGCAAAGTATATAAATTTAAAAGATACCCCCGCAATTGTGGCACATACTTTTAAAGAGGTTGTTAGGGGTTAGGGAGGTTTGGTTATGGAAAAGAAAATTATAGAAGCAAAATTTTCGAAAAACAAAAACGCAAACATTATCTTGACGATAGGTATAATAATATTATCACTTTTTTCAATCATTCTAATAAGTGATTATTCAACGGGTGTGTATTATGAATGGATATATAGTACGGCTATTGACCATAAGATTTCTGAAAGATTTTCAATTTTTGAATATTTGTTTGAAGTGATTTTTTTCCCATTCAGTGATTATAATAATGGTTTATCTTATTTTTATTTATTTTGGATTGCAGTAATAGTATTCGTTGCATATATTATTATAATTTTAATGATGAATCATTGTGCATTAACAGTTACTAATACGAGAGTTATAGGAAAAGCAAGTTTTGGAAAGCAAGTCGATTTGCCAATAACTCAAATTTCTGCTATTGGACTTGGTGCATTTGGCAAAATAGCAGTTGCAACATCTGCGGGGCGCGTTAACTTTTGGTTAATAGAAAACAGAAGTGCGATACATAAAGCTCTTAATGATTTGCTTATGGAATTAAAATCCGAGACAAAAACCAATATAATAACAAATATGCCTGCAAGCAATGCAGATGAATTGAAAAAATTTAAAGAATTACTTGATAACGGTATAATAACACAAGAAGAATTTGACCAAAAGAAAAAACAGTTATTAGGTTTATAATTTATAAGAATATGGGAGCGGCTCGCGCCGTTCCCTTTCTTTTGAGTGTTCGCAAGAGTGTACCTTTACAAACACATAAAAACCGCCGCATTTTCTTGTTCGTAAAATATAAAAATAAATTTACAAATATATTCGTAAAACACTTGACATTTACGAACAGATATGATATAATACGAACATAGAAACAAAGGAGCGTGTTATTTATGGATAGCAGAACTTATTATTATGCAAGGGTTTCAAGCAAAGACCAAAATCTCGATAGACAGATAGCGGCTTTTGTTGCTCTTGGTGCAAACGAGCGGGAAATTATAACCGACAAAGAGAGCGGCGAGAATTTAGACCGCGCGGGGTATCAGGCACTTAAAAACGCAATGTTGCGGCGCGGTGATACTCTTGTAATTAAATCACTTGACAGATTAAGCAGAAATAAGGGCGACATTAAAAATGAGTTGCAATTCTTTAAGGATAATGGAATAAGACTTAAAGTAATTGATTTACCAACAACAATGATGAATTTGCCCGGTCAGGAATGGGTGTTTGAAATGGTTAATAATATCTTAATTGAGGTGTTAGGAACTATTGCAGAACAAGAACGCGAAACAACCCGTAAAAGACAAGCAGAGGGCATAGCTGCCGCAAAAGAAAATGGCAAAAAGTTAGGTCGCCCCGCGCTTACATTTCCTGATAATTGGAAAGAGGTCTACAACTCTTGGAAAGCGGGAGAAATAACCGCAAAGACCGCAATGGAAATGACCGAAACCAAAAGAACGAGTTTTTATAAACTTGTAGGAATTGAGGAAGAAAGAAAATGATAGAAGTGATAATAAAATACATTCCTGAAATTATTTCAACACTTTTAACTACTGTTGGTAGTGTAGCAACTGTTTTTATAGTAGATGCTATTAAAAAGCGGCATATAACTCCTACACAAGAATTTTTGAGAATCAGGAGAAAGACTAATAGTACTCTACAGATGTATGCTGATGTATATAGTAATCCGATAAGTTTAGCAAATGAAGAAAGATATCAAAAAGTCAAGGATTACTATGAAGAAGCACAAACTAAAATACGCGAAGTGGCAGTTGAGTTATGCTCGTTTTTAGATGATTATAAAAAAGGAAAATTTAAAGGTATAAAGAAAGAAGATATTTACGAAGCGTCACGAGAATTGATAGGATTATCAAATTCATTTTACTTCAATTCAGACGAATCAAGATATGATAACTACTTGGATAACAATTCAAGAGCAAAAAGAATTAGAGAACTTTTAAAAATAAATATAAAATAAAATTAAGAGGACAAGAATAACAGAAATCAAGATAACAGAATTTAGAATATAGAAAAGTAAAGGCTTATTGGTGGAGAGCGCGGCTTTTAGATACCCACGAATGTGGGTATCAATGGCATTCAAGAGGTCAGCGGTTCGATCCCGCTTATCTCCACCAAAAAATCCGTACACAATTGTGTGCGGATTTTTCTTATATACTGAGTTGTTGAAATTAATTAATTACTATGGTATAATAATCGTGAAAAACATCCAAAGGAGTTAACAACTATGAAAAAAGTTGAATTTTTTCCGTATATAATCGGTGCAATTGTTGCGGTATTGTTTTTTTGTTTAAGTTTATATATCTTTTGTCCTGCACTTAACCTTCACAATTTGTGGTTGTGGATAATTATAGATATAGCCATTTTTATTTTTGTGGTAGTTGAACGATATGTAAAAGGGTGTAAAGATGTTGGTTGGTGTGCCGAAAAGAAGAAGGGGGCTAAAGGCAGAAACAAAAAATTTACTAATTTTAAATTTGATTTTAAACACTATATAGTTCCTGTTGTTTTTACTGCATTGATAGTTATTTTCTGTGTTATAGGCAGCACGGTTTTTAATGCAACTACTTATTCAAAAATATTAAAAGTTACAGATTCGGATTTTTCTGTTGATTTGGCTGAATCTGTCGGCACGGATTCTATTGCCTTAATGGACACGGCTTCAGCACAAATGCTTGGTGACCGTGAAATAGGAGCACTTTCTGATGTTGTTAGTCAGTTTAATGTTTCTTATAATTATACCCAAATAGATTTTAACGGAAAACCTATTAAAGTTTCCGAATTGGAGTATGCTGGATTGTTCAAATGGATGAACAACAGAAACGCAGGTGTAAGGGGCTATGTAACCGTTAATCCCGTTACTATGTCTGCCTCTTTTGAAAAAACAGAAGGAATGAAAATTGTTCCCTCCGCATTTTTCTTTGAAGATGCACGCAGATATCTTTGGACAAAATATCCTACGCTTATGTTAGAAAATCTACATTTCGAAATTGATGAAAGCGGTAAACCCTATTATGTAGCTTCAATTATCGAAAAAACAATAGGCTTATTTGGCGGGAAAACTGTAAGCGGATGCGTTGTTCTCGACCCTGTTAGCGGAGAAACGCAAAGGTATAATGTTTCAGATATTCCTAAATGGATAGATGTCGTTTTCTACGGCGACCTTATATGTGAACAGTATAATTGGTACGGCTTGTTGCAAAACGGATATATAAACAGTATCTTTGCTAAGGAAGGATGCAAACAGGTTACTACATATTATTCAAGCGATGAAGATGAAACCGACGAAACACCGGTTTCTGATTATGGATATATTGCCAAAGACGGTGATATATGGATTTATACCGGTGTTACTTCGGTAAACGGCGACAGCTCTAATATAGGATTTCTTTTGGCTAATGAAAGAACAGGCGAAAGCCGTTACTACTCAATAGCGGGTGCTGATGAAAAGTCAGCTATGGTAGCCGCAGAAGGTGAAGTTCAGGAAAAGGGTTATCAAGCATCCTTCCCATCACTTATTAACATTGACGGACACCCTACATATATAATGGTTTTAAAGGATTCGGGCGGATTGGTTAAGCTTTTTGCAACCGTAAATGTTGAACAGTATAATATTGTAACAACAGCAACAACTCAAGCAGAGTGTATCAGAAAATACAAAACTGCTATGGGCATCCAAAACGACGAAATCAAAGAAGATATAAAAGAAAAAACAATAACTATTGCATCAATAAAATATATTGATATCGACGGAAACACTTATATTTATCTTATTGATAGTGATAGCAATATATTCAAAGCAAAAGCAAGTGTCAACGAAAATATGCTTTTGTTAAATGTAGGTGATAAGGTTAAGATTTCTTATGCCGGTAATAAAATCACATTGTGTGAGAAAGTCGGATAATCAATATTAACTTCGCAAAACAACAACCAACTAAGTAGCTTTAATTTGCTTGCTTAGTTGGTTTTTTGTTACTTATTTAAAATATTAAACGCTTTTCGTCAAAACTTGACATTTATAGAAATTTATTATAAAATCAAAACGCTAATTGTATATAAAAAAGAGGTTGAGATATGAAAAAATCAAATTCAAAATTAGCAAGAGCTTTTTATAGCGTTATAGCTTTTGTTTTTGGTCACAAGGTTATAACCTTGGTTAGTCTTGTGCTTGTAGCTGCAATTATCACTGGTGTAATAGTTATACCCGATTTAATGCCTGCTTTACCAAAAAAAGATGCAACCGTCAGCAAAACCAGTAGTGTTGTATCAGTAGTTAGTGATACTGCCGCGGTTTCCAGCAAGGAAACCACCACAAGCAAGGTAACCTCCACTGAAAGTAAAGAGCCTGTAGAAAGCAAAGAAGAGGTTTCAAGCGAAACTTCCACACAAAGTGAAAAGCCCCAAAGCAAAGAAGAAACCACCTCAAGCAAACCCACTAAAAAGCCTACGAACAAATATAATTCTAATATGAGTCCCGATAGCAACGTTTTTTTGGATGCACTTGAATATACCGGCTATAAGCTTGATGTTCAGCGCAATAGCGGAATAATGTGGGGCGCATATGATAATTATGTTCTCTGCTCGCAAAAGAAGGGCCTCGGTTGGCTTTCCAATATAACCTACGATGACTTTGGCCGTGCCAGTGGATACGAGGTCGACGAAAACGGAAAGCCCGATATTTCTTATTTTGAGAATACAGGCCTTGTTTGTGCAAGCTACGTTACCTACGTATATTTTAATTATCTGCCAAACGTTGCAGGAATTGATACCTCAATGCTTGCTCGTCCCGACAAGTCTGTACTTGCTAACGACTGGTACATAGCAGGTAAGAAGTGGATTGACGCAGGATATTCACGTTATATCGATTTTTCTGCAAGTGACGGTGGCAGCATCAATAACGATATTAAGCTTTCACTTGATGAGGAAATTCCTATAGGTTCGCTTATTGTTCTATGTGACTGGTACGACCGTTCCGACTGGTGTTCACACATTTGCATTTATGCTGGAAAGATGAACGGTTACCATTGGGTAACCCACGTTGGTAATGAAAACGGACCCGAATTCTGCGCCATTGAACGTATGAATCGTAAGCCGCATCCACAGTGGCCCATAGCAATAATAACGCCACCATCTAATCTTTTCTCCCACGATTGAGTGGCATAAGAAAACTAAACAAGCCAAAAGACCTGATTCGTCTCATCGACAATCAGGTCTTTTTATATAATAACAAATTATTTCTCGCAACAAGGGTCGGCCTTTTTGTCTTTTGCCTTTTTAGGTGCGGCGGGGGTTACGCTGCCAAGACCTGTTGTTTCGGTAAAGATGGTGTTGTTTGTTACAGCATTTACAGCGTCGGTTGGGATTATCAGCTTTGATGCGGTACCGTTTGACATATTAACTAATGCTTCGTACTTTTTAAGCTCAATAACTGCAGCATCTACGCCGGCATCTTTTAATAATTTTAAGCCGTCTGCTTCGGCCTGTTTAGCTAAGAAAATAGCCTTTGCTTCACCCTCGGCACGTGCGATTTGAGCGTCACGTTCACCCTCAGCAGCAAGAATCATAGCCTGTTTATCACCCTCGGCACGAGTGATTGCAGCTGCCTTGTGACCCTCTGCTTGTAAAAGTGTTTCGCGGCGGTCGCGCTCTGCCTTCATTTGCTTTTCCATAGCATTCTGAATTTCAGAAGGCGGTATAATATTTTTAAGCTCAACACGGCTAACCTTAATACCCCATTGGTCAGTAGCCTCGTCGAGAATGGCGGTCATACGGCTGTTAATCATATCGCGTGAGGTTAGTGTAGCATCAAGCTCTAACTCACCAACAATGTTACGCAGAGTGGTAGCTGTAAGGTTTGATAGCGCGTTTAAGGGGTTAACAACACCGTAGGTGTAGGTTTTTGCATCGAAAATACGGAAGAACACAACGGTATCTATCTGCATTGTAACGTTATCTTTAGTTATAACGGGTTGGGGTGGCGAGTCAATAACCTGTTCTTTTAAGGTTATTTTTTGTGCGATTCTGTCAATAAGCGGAATCTTTACGTGTATACCCGCGCCCCAAGTGTGTTGATATTTACCAAGGCGTTCTATAACGTATTCGGTTGCCTGTGGTACAATACGAATGTTACAAAACAGAATAATTAGAATAAGTCCTATAATTGCTATTAACATATATAATCCCTCCAGAAAAGTTTCTATATGTATTTTATCATATACAGTAATACTTTTCAATATATAATAAAATATAATTGCTATGTTTTAAGATATAATATATAATATAAAAGGGGAGTAGGTAAATGAAGTTTTTTAAAAATGCTTACCGTACTGTTCGCATGGTTTTAAAAAGAGCCTCGGGCGATTCGGTTTACTCTTATGCCGGACACTCGGCCTTATTTATAATTATATCCTTTTTTCCGCTTTTAATGCTTCTTTTGGCATCGGTAAAATATATGCCTTTTTCCGAAGCGCAGGTCTTAGAGATTGTTTCGAGCATCCCGTTGGGTAATGCCAATAACACTTTAAGTGTAGCTATTAAAGAGGTTTATGCAAGGTCTGGCAGTATAGCGCTTTCACTTTCGGCAATAACGCTTTTATGGTCAGCGTCGTCGATAATATATTCTATAACCCGCGGTTTAAATGCAATATACAAACACACCGAAACGCGCAACTACTTTTTAAAGCGTGGCTTATCCTTGCTTTATACAGTTGTTTTCGTTTTTAGCCTTTTGGTGTTGCTTATTTTTACAGTATTCGGCGGAAGTATACTTGACATAATTTATAGGCATATCCCGATTCTTAGCGGGTTTAATGTAATCCTCAACTTTTTACGCACACTTGTGTCGTTTTTAATAATTCTTTTGTTTATTAATCTAATGTATACCTTTATTCCAAACAGGCGTACAAGTATGTTAAAGGAACTACCCGGCGCTATTATTTCAGCACTCGGCTGGTATGTGTTTTCGTTTGTGTATTCTTTGTATATAGAAAACTTTTCAAATGTTTCGTATGTATACGGAAGTCTTACTGCAGTAGTGCTTTTAATGATTTGGCTTTATATTTTAATGTATATATTTTTTATCGGCGCCGAGATTAACCAAATGGCTGCCGAAGGAGTTATAAAATTATTAAAAAGAAAGGATAAGAAATGAAAAAACAGTACATCTTGTTCGATTTAGACGGAACAATAACCGACTCTGCACTTGGCATAACCAACTGTGTCGGCTATGCTTTACAAGAATTAAATCAAAAACTGTTACCCAAAAAAACATTAATGCGGTTTATTGGTCCGCCCCTTTTAGATGCCTTTATGGAATATTGCGGTATGGATAAAGCTTTGGCAGAAAAGGCGGTAGCCAAATACCGCGAAAGATATAAAGATATTGGCATTTTTGAATGCAACTTGTATAACGGAATAACCGAGGCGCTAAAGACCTTAAATGAAGCAAATAAAACCGTAATCCTTGCAACTGCTAAACCACTTGAGTTTGCCAAAAGGATTATAGAGTATTTCAATTTAAGTGAGTATTTTAGCGATATGGTTGGCGCCAATTTTAATGGTAATTTAATACACAAGCACGAGATAATAGCAGAAGTAATAAAGAGGTTTAATATAACCGATAGATCTACCGCTATTATGATAGGTGACCGCGAACAAGATATTAGCGGCGCTAAGATGTTTTCTTTAGAAGCCATTGGTGTGAAATATGGTTTTGCCGAAGAAAACGAGCTTGAAGACGCTGGTGCTGATTACATAGCCGAAACACCGGAAGACATTTTAAAAATATTGCTATAAAAAATATCCCCGTACTTTCCACAAAGGAAGGTACGGGGATTAAATGTTTAATTAGAAATTAAGCAGCTTTCTTGTTTGTAATAGCCTTAATAACAAACAGTGTTGCAACTGTAAGCACTACTGCTATGCAAAGAGAAATGTAAACGTTCTGTACGAATGCAGCCATAATAAAGCAAACAAACGAAATTGCAGCAACGGTTAAAGCATAAGGAAGCTGTGTTGAAACGTGGTTGATGTGGTTGCACTGTGCACCTGCCGAAGACATAATTGTTGTATCCGAAATAGGTGAGCAGTGGTCACCGCAAACAGCACCTGCAAGGCAAGCAGACATACCCATAACACCAAGCTCACTGCCAACAGGGAATATAGCAAGAACGATGGGAATGAGTATACCAAAAGTACCCCATGATGTACCGGTTGAGAAAGCGATAGCGCAAGCTACCAAGAATATAATAGCGGGTAAGAACTTATCAAGACCGCCGGCAGATGCTAAAGCACCCTCAACAAAAGCGTCGGAGTTAAGTAGACCGGTCATATTCTTAAGGGTTGTTGCCATAGTAAGAATAAGAATTGCAGGAACCATTGCTATAAAGCCCTTAGGAATGCACTCCATAGCCTCTTTAAAGGAAACAAGCCTTCTTGCAACGAAGTAGATGATTGTGAATATAAGTGCTACAAGGCCACCCCAAGGTAGACCAACGGTAGCATCGGTGTTAGAGAAAGCATCAACGAAGCCTAAAGAAGCATCGTAATTAGCCGAAGCGAACACCCACTCTTCACCCATACATCTACCAACGTAGAACAGCGAGAACACGCAAATTGCTATAAGGATGATGATGGGGAACACAAGGTCGATAACACGAGCTTTGTTGGTAGCTGGCTCGTCGTCATTGCCTGCGCCAACTTCGCCACCAAATGTGAACAAGTCGCCATTCTCGGCGTTCTTTTCGTGTAGCTTCATTGGGCCGTAATCGAACTTCATAAGTGTAATTGCAATAATGAAAACAAAGGTCATTAAAGAATAGAAGTTGTAGGGGATAGCTTTAATGAAAAGCGAAATACCCTGTCCGTCTGGTGCGTAGCTTGCAACAGCAGCAGCCCAAGAAGAGATAGGAGCTATCATACAAACGGGTGCAGCAGTAGCATCAATTAAGTATGAAAGCTTAGCGCGAGAAATCTTTGCTTTGTCGGTAACAGGGCGCATAACCGCACCAACTGTTAAGCAGTTAAAGTAGTCGTCAATAAAGATAAGCACACCAAAAAGGAATGTAGCAATAGAAGCGCCAATTTTGCCTTTTACGTGTTTTGCTGCCCATTCGCCAAATGCACGAGAGCCGCCTGCCTTATTAAGTAAAGCAACGATAATACCAAGCATTACAAGGAATGCAAAGATACCGGCACTTCCCGATACGGCAGAGATAAATCCGTCGCTAACCATAGAGTCGATGGTATGTATGGGTTGGAACTTTGTTGCAAGTAATCCGCCCATTAAGATACCTACAAAGAGGGAAGAATAAACCTCTTTGGTAAGTAGTGCCAAACCGATGGCAATTACTGGTGGGAAGAGTGACCATAATGTACCAACGGGGTCGGTTATAGAGCCTGTGAATGCACAAAGAACACCAAAACCAACAACGAAAGCAATTATAAGCACTTTAGGGATAAGTTTTTTTGCTTGCATGTTTTTTACCTCCAAAAAATATTAAAAGCATGATAACACACAAAATGGCGGTTACCATGCTAAAAAAGTGAAAATTGCGATAGCCCTCCACATTGCGTGACAGTACGGTACATGTTCTGTGCCGTCCCAACCAAAGTACAAGCCGCGCTGCTTTAAACTTTCAGTTTCGGCGATACTTCCTTTTACTCTGTACCAATTACGCAAAAATACAAAGCTACTTATAAGTACCGCGCCTCTATCAAGATTTGTGTTTAGTATACCATTTAAAGCACTTTAAGTCAATAAAAAATTAATAAATTGTAAACAATTATCATAAAAGGGAAAATAGCGTCGAAACAAAGTTATTTATATTTCAAAACAATATTAAAAAATTTCTTAAGTTTATTGTATTTTTTACTTGACTTTTTTGGCTTTATTATATATAATATTCGATGTGACAGTTTGGGGTGAGATAAATGGTACTTGATTTAAGAAAACTTTTTTCAGAAAACGGCACCATCACACTCGATGCTGAATTCGATTTTAGCGACATCGAATTCTCTGGGGTATTCCCGATAATAACCCCTGTTAAAATCACTGGCGAGATTTTAAGCAAAACCGGAATTGTTTCTCTTTCGGCCGAAATTGCGGTTGAATATACTGCCGATTGCGACCGTTGCGGTACACCTGCAACAAACAAACATAGCCTGAAGTTACAAAAAACACTTGTAACAAAGCTTGCAAACGGCAACGAGAACGACAGCATACTCGAGTTACCCGACATGAAGCTTAATCTTTTAGAGCTTGTACGTGAAGAGGTCGTTCTGTGCATTCCCTCAAAGCACCTGTGTCGCGAGGACTGTAAAGGGGTTTGCCAAAAATGCGGAAAGAATTTAAACGAAGGCAGTTGCAACTGCAACACAAAGGAAATTGACCCTCGTTTGCAAATTCTTCAACAGTTATTAAATGACGAGTGATTCTACCAAGCCCGTCGGAATATTTCAAAAAAGGATAAAAAGGAGGTGCCGTAATGGCAGTACCAAAGAGAAAAACTTCTAAAGCAAGACGTGATAAAAGGCGTTCAAACGTATGGAAGCTTTCTGCTCCCACACTTGTAAAATGTTCACGCTGCGGCGAATTCAAAAGACCTCACAGAGTTTGTCCTTCTTGCGGATATTACAATGGCCGCGAGGTAGTTAAGGTCGAGGACTAATTTTACATTAAGACCGCCTGGTACAGTAAATCTGCATCAGGCGGTTTGTTTTAGTAAGAAGTGGCTTAAGGAATCCGAAACGGCTTTCTTGCTATTGTTTTTCGCCTGTGCTTTGCCTAAATGCTCGTGAATACACAAAGTATTCACTCCGCTTTATGCTTTGCACAAACAAAAATCAATTAGCAATAAATCTCGTGTCGTATTCCTTAAACCACTACCTCGGGTTCTTTTTATAGGTAGTTTTATGTTTTAAACATTGGGGGGGGGAGTTTTTTGTCGGTTACTATATCAGCAGTTACTTTTGGCAGTTGTGCCGAGAAAGCAGGAATACTCCCAGGCGATATATTAGTTTCTATTAACGGCAAGGATATCGTTGACGTGCTTGATTACCGCTTTTATCAAAACGAAAAGCGTTTAATGTTGGTCCTTTTGCGCGAAGGCAAGCAAAAGAAGATTAAGATTAAAAAAGACGAGTTCGAGGAAATCGGCTTAGAGTTCGAAACCTACTTAATGGATAAGCAGCATCGTTGTAAACACAACTGCATTTTCTGTTTTATAGACCAGCTGCCAAAGGGTATGCGCGAAAGCCTATATTTTAAGGACGACGACTCGCGCCTTTCCTTTTTGTTTGGTAACTATATAACCCTTACCAATCTAACCGACCACGAGGTAAAGCGTATTATAAAAATGCACATAAGCCCCGTTAATATTTCGGTGCACACCACCAACCCCGAGCTTCGTGTTAAAATGATGAAAAATCGATTTGCCGGCGAGAGCTTAAAAATCATAGATAAGTTATCTAAAGCGGGCATATCACTTAATTTTCAATTAGTTTTGTGTCCTGGGGTGAACGATGGTGACGAACTTCGCCGTTCACTTAGTGACCTACTTAAATACAAAAGCGTAAGCAGTATTGCTTGTGTGCCTGTCGGTTTAACCAAGCATCGCGAAGGGTTAGAACCACTTACTGCATTTAACAAACAGACCGCAAGCGAAGTTATTGATATTATAAACGAGTTTGGCAATAGGTGTGAAAACGAAAAAGGCGAACGCATTTGCTACCCGTCAGACGAGTTTTATCTCCTGGCTGAAAGGGAACTGCCCGAGGCTTCGTATTACGGCGATTTTTTGCAGCTTGAAAACGGTGTTGGTTTGTGGTCGCTTTTAAAAGATGAGTGTATTAAAGCACTTGCAGATATTAATGAAAGCAAATTTAAATCGGTGTCAATAGTAACCGGAACCTTAGCGTATCCGCTTCTGCGCGAAATAGCAGATATGTGTGAGCAGAAGTGGCAGGGCTTTAAATGCTACGTTTACCCGATTAGAAACAACTTTTTTGGCGAAAGTATAACCGTTTCAGGTCTTGTAACGGGCGGAGATATTATTAGTCAGTTAAAAGATAAACCGCTCGGTGAAAAAATATTTATTCCAAGCAGTATGCTTCGCCAAGGCGAGCAGGTCTTTTTAGATGATGTAACGCTTGCCGAACTTGAAACATCGCTTAATATTAAGAGTGAGGCAATAGCTAACGATGGCTATGAGCTGATAAATGCTTTGTCTGGCGTCATAGAATAATAAAGGAGAAAGAATATGGCAAAACCTGTAGTTGCAATAGTAGGCAGACCAAACGTTGGTAAATCTACACTTTTTAATAAAATCTGCGGCAAACGTCTGTCCATTGTAGACGATACCCCAGGTGTAACTCGCGACCGTATTTACGGCACGGCAGAATGGCAAAACAGTAGCTTTTTGCTTATAGACACAGGCGGCATAGAGCCAAGCACAGATGATATAATTTTATCTAAAATGCGCGAGCAGGCAAACTTGGCTATAGATATGGCACAGGTTATAATTTTTGTTGTTGATTTACGTACAGGCGTTACCGCGCCCGATTACGAGGTAGCGGCAATGTTGCAAAAAAGCGGTAAACCCGTTGTGCTTTGCGTTAATAAATGCGACAGCGTGGGCGAAATGCCTATGGAGGTTTACGAGTTTTATAATCTCGGAATAGGTGACCCTATTCCTGTATCCTCTGTTCACGGTCACGGCACTGGTGACCTACTTGATGCTGTGTTCGAGTACCTGCCTAAGAATGAAAACAATGGTGAGGAAGACGACGTTATAGAGGTTGCTGTTATCGGCAAGCCAAATGCCGGCAAATCCTCACTTGTTAATAAAATCTCGGGTCAAGAGCGTTCTATAGTTTCCGATATTGCAGGCACTACAAGAGATGCTATTGATACTTTAGTAGAAAATAAACACGGACGCTTTAATTTTATTGATACTGCGGGTCTTCGTCGCAAAAGCAAGGTTGACGACCGCATAGAAAAATACAGCGTAATGCGTGCCCAAATGGCAGTTGAACGCGCCCAAGTGTGCGTTATAATGATAGACGGTGTTGAGGGCTTTACAGAGCAGGATTCTAAGGTTGCGGGTATTGCTCTAGAGCAAGGCAAGGCTTGTATAATAGTTGTTAATAAATGGGATATCGTTGAAAAGAGCGGCGATACCATGGATAAGTACCGCAAAAAGCTTATGCAGGATTTTTCGTTTATGTCTTTTGCCCCTATTATATTTATTTCGGCTAAAACAGGTCAGCGTATTGATAGACTTTTCGAACTGATAAAATACGTAAACGCACAAAATTCAATGCGTATTTCAACCGGTATGCTTAATGATGTTTTGGCAGAGGCTACCGCGAGAACACAGCCA
The DNA here is from genome assembly GCA_045594795.1 of Acutalibacteraceae bacterium. Lineage (GTDB taxonomy): Bacteria > Bacillota > Clostridia > Oscillospirales > Acutalibacteraceae > UMGS1532. The sequence goes on from JAZNZF010000009.1 coordinate 14,228, forward strand.
CCTACCGATAAGGGCAAACGCCTTAAAATTTACTATATGACTCAGGCATCTACCCGTCCACCAACATTCGTTTGCTTCTGTAATAGGGCAGAGCTGTTCCATTTTTCGTATCAGCGTTATTTAGAGAATCAAATACGTTCTACCTTTGGGTTAGAGGGTACGCCCGTTCGTTTTGTAATTCGCGAGCGCGGTGATGGTAAAACTAAGTAGGAGGCATATAATGGCTAAAATTTCTATACTCGGCTCAGGCGGTTGGGGAATAGCCTTGGCTATAACCGCTAACGCAAGCGGTAACGATGTAACCCTGTGGACTCCGTTCGAGGAGGAAGCGGGCGAGCTTATTAAAACGCGCGCAAGCAGCAAGCTTTTAAAGGGTATTACCATTCCAGAAGAGATAGACATAACAACAGATATTAATTGTGCTATTGGTTGTGATATTACCGTAATTGCAACACCTTCATTCGCAGTGTGTGAAACAGCTCAAAGATTAAGCAAAATCAAAGACTTTGGCATTTTGGTAAATGTTGCAAAAGGCTTGCAAGAAGGTACAGGTAAACGCTTGTCGCAGGCTATCGGGGAGTATTTACCCGAAGCAAAAATTGTAGTTTTATCGGGTCCCTCGCACGCAGAGGAGGTTGCACGAAAAGAGCCTACCTCTTTAGTGGCAGCATCGTCGGATATTGAGGCGGCACGCTTTGTGCAAAAGACCCTAATGTGCGAAACTTTGCGCATATACACGGGTGATGACCTTGTGGGCGTAGAGCTTGGCGGCGCGTTTAAAAACATTATAGCGGTGGCTTCCGGTATTTGCGATGGCTTAGGTCTTGGTGATAACCCTAAAGCTGCACTTATTACACGCGGACTTGCAGAAATAGCTCGCTTAGGCGCACAGCTTGGCGCAAAGCTTGAAACCTTTACAGGTCTTACAGGCCTAGGTGACCTTATAGTTACCTGTACTTCAGTACACAGCCGCAACTACCGTTTCGGTAAACTTGTAGGTAAGGGTGTCAGCATTGACGAGGCACTAAAAATAGTTGGTACGGTTGAGGGCTATCATGCGGCAAAAATTGCTTTCGAACTTGCACAGAAAAAGCAGGTGGAAATGCCTATTATAGAGGGCGTTTATACTATGCTTTATAAGGGTTTTAGGGTTGAAGATATAGTAAAAGCTTTAATGACAAGGCCTAGCAAGGCAGAACACGAAAACTCGTGGTTGACAAATTAACTCTTAGTAGTATAATATTTTTGTAAAAAGAATTTTTGTTTTGGGGCAGGGCGCAATTCCCTGACCGGCGGTGACCCCTTATTTTTGGGCAGCCCGCGAGCCGCTTTATAGCGGTTGATTTGGTGCAATTCCAAAGCCGACGGTATAGTCCGGATGGTATTAACTTTTAGTAGTATTTTAGCCCCACATATTTTGTGGGGCTTCGTTTTTTTTGTGGGGTGTGTTTATGAAAAAAATAAATGTAAGAGGTATAACAGTAAGTGCTGTAATGGGGGCGTTGAGTTTTGTAATTATGCTATTAGCTTTTAGCATACCAATAGTTCCATCTTTTATAGAATTCGATTTCTCTGAACTTCCTGCATTGATAACATCTTTTGCTTTTGGTCCGTTATACGGTGTATTAGTTTGTTTAATAAAAAACCTATTGCATTTATTTATTACAAAAACTATGGCTATAGGTGAAATATCTAATTTTCTCTTGGGTGCAGTATTTGTTTATGTTGCAGGTATTGTATATAAATATAAAAAGAACCGAACTGGTGCTTTAATAGGCGCGGTTTCTGGTTCTATTATAATGACAATTATTAGCGTTTTTACAAATTACTATATCGTTTACCCAATATATGCGGTTTTATTTATGCCAAAAGAAGCAATTCTTGGTGCTTATAAGGCAATTCTGCCTACGATAAGTAATCTATGGCAAGCTCTTATAATATTTAATGTGCCTTTTAATATGGTAAAAGGTCTTACAGTATCACTTGTGTGCTTTTTAATTTATAAAAAACTTTCACCAATTTTAAAGGTGGGCAAAAATACCGCTTGACAAATTCTTAAAATATGATAATATATTAATGCAAATTAAATAATCCGCTTATCAAGAGTGGCTGAGGGACAGGCCCTATGAAGCCCGGCAACCTGCTAAAAAGTAAGGTGCCAAATCCTGCGGTTTTTCCGAAAGATGAGGATAATTGACAACCCGCTTTCGACGGGTTGTTTTTTGTAAATTTAATTTATGGGTGATGAAAACAAATGATTAAAAAATTATTCACTTCAGAATCGGTTACAGAGGGCCATCCCGATAAGGTTTGCGACCGCGTTTCCGACTCGGTGTTAGACGCTATTTTATCTAAAGACCCAACCGCACGTGTAGCTTGCGAAACCTTTGCAACTACGGGTATTGTTACGGTTATGGGCGAAATTACCACCACCGCTAAAGTTGATATTGAGCAAATTGCACGTAAGGCTGTAAACGAAATCGGTTACAATAGTGACGAGCAGGGCTTTAACGGTAACACTTGCTCGGTTGTAGTAAAACTCGATAAGCAGTCGCCCGATATTGCTATGGGTGTGGACAAGTCACTCGAAGCAAAAAGCGGTGAGGATGCCGACGAATTCGAGAACGGCGCAGGTGACCAAGGTATGATGTTCGGTTATGCCTGCAACGAAACCGAGGAGCTAATGCCATTACCAATTTCTTTAGCACATAAGCTTTCTTTAAGGCTTACCGAAGTGCGTAAAAACGGTACACTGTCTTATCTTCGTCCCGACGGTAAGAGTCAGGTAACCGTTGAGTATGTAGATGATAAGCCACAAAGGGTAGAGGCGGTTGTTATATCCTCACAGCATAGTGAAAAAATCGACCTTGAAACCCTGCGGAGCGATATCTTAGAAAATGTTATTAAACCTATTATCCCTGAGGGGCTTATGGATGATGACACTAAGATTTTCATTAATCCTACAGGCCGCTTTGTTGTAGGTGGTCCACAAGGTGATACCGGCCTTACGGGCAGAAAAATAATAGTTGATACATACGGCGGTATGGCACGTCACGGTGGCGGTGCTTTCTCGGGCAAAGACCCCACAAAAGTAGACCGTTCTGCCGCTTATGCAGCACGTTATGTTGCTAAGAACATAGTAGCCGCAGGCCTTGCTGATAAGTGCGAAGTACAGCTTGCTTACGCTATTGGCGTTGCAAAGCCCGTTTCCGTTATGGTAGATACCTTCTGTACCGGCAAGGTGGCTGACGATAAGCTAAGCGAGGCGGTTGAAAGCGTATTCGATTTGCGCCCTGCCGCAATTATCAAAAACCTCGAGCTTCGCAGACCAATATACACACCTTTATCGGCATACGGTCACTTAGGCAGATTAGACCTCGATTTGCCTTGGGAGAAAACCGATAAGGTAGACGCCTTAAAAAACTATTTCAAGTAAAACAGATAAGCAACTGGGTGGTATTTGTACCGCAAAGTTGCTTATTTTATTTATATAAAGTGTTGTAAAATGCAACAAAATATGATAAAATTAATTATTAATTAATACAAATTGGGGTAATATTACTTAATTTAAAGGGGTGAAGAAAATGGGTCTAAAAAAATGGCAGTTAAGCGAGCCTGATTTCGCGCTTGCAAAAAGCCTTGCTGACGAGTGCGATATTAGCTCGTTTACCGCAATGTTAGCTTGTAACCGCGGCATTACCGACAGCTATGAATTAGATGTATTTTTATCAAGCACCCCCGAGCTCGACGACCCATTTTTACTTACCGATATGGAACTGTGCGTCGAGCGTATTTCGGCAGCTTTAACTTTAGGTGAAAAAATTGCCATATATGGCGATTACGATTGCGATGGTGTTACTGCCACCGCCCTTATGTATTCATACCTCAAATCGAAAAACGCCGATGTGCTTTACTATATCCCCGATAGAATTACCGAGGGCTATGGCTTAAACGTAGATGCTGTAAATAAGCTTTATTCTTTAGGTGTTAATTTAATAATAACCGTTGATAACGGTATCAGTGCTATAGGAGAAATTGAAGTTGCTTCGTCACTCGGCATTGATGTTGTGGTTACCGACCACCATTTGCCCGGCGATGTTTTACCAGAGGCTGTTGCTGTGGTCGACCCACATAGAGCTGATGACCAAAGCGGTTTTACCAATCTTTGCGGTGTAGGTGTAGCGTTTAAGGTTATTTGCGCTATGGAAAGTGAAACACCGGTGGAAGAATTGCTTTTAGAGTACGCGCCATTAATTACACTTGGTACCATTGGCGACGTTGTTCCGCTTTTGAGTGAGAATAGGTCAATTTGTAAAGTAGGTATTGATATAATAAACAACTCTGCACCCGTGGGTATTGGCGCACTAAAGGCTGTAGCAGGGGTAGAAAATAAACCCCTTACCGCAAGTAGTGTATCCTTTTCGTTAGTGCCAAGAATTAACGCTGCGGGTAGAATGGGTAGCAGTATGCGTGCGGTAGAGCTTTTGCTTACTACTGATAGAGTAAGGGCTACCGAGTTAGCAACGGAGCTTGATAACGATAACTCTAACCGCCAAAAAATATGCGAAACTATTTTTATAGAAGCTACGCAAAAGATTGAAGCAGATAACCTAAAGCACAACAGAGTAATCGTTGTGGCAAGTAATAATTGGCACCTTGGAGTAATTGGCATAGTTGCCTCTAAAATAGTAGAAAAATACGGCAAGCCTTGTATATTATTCGGTGGTGATGGCGAGCTTTATCACGGCTCGGGCAGAAGCATCGAAGGCTTTAATTTATTTGATGCAATAAACAGTGCAAAAGAGTGTGTAGAATATTTTGGTGGACACGAGTTGGCGGCAGGCGTTACCCTTAAAAAAGAGCAACTGCAAGACTTTTATGGTAGTGTTCTAAGCTATGCCGAAACTAACGAGGTGGCATACCCTAAAATAAATATTGACTGCAAACTTAGACCCGAAATTATTGGTAAAGAGTTAGTCGATGAAATAAAGAAATTTGAGCCTTGCGGTTCGGGGAACTCTCTACCGGTTTTTGCACTTTTTGGTGTAACAATAAATTCTATTACACCCTTAAAGGCGGGCAAGTATGTGCGCTTAAACATCGGTCGCGACGGTTATAATTTTAACGCGCTTTGCTTTATGTATAGTGAAGAAAGCTTTCCGTTTTCTAAGGGCAGTCAAATAGATATTGCCTTCAATCTTGAGTATAATGAGTATATGGGCAGAGGGCAGGTTAATTTAATGGCAAAACAGCTGCGACCACACGGAATCGACGAGGACGCATACTTTCGCTCACTTAAGGATTATGAAGCGTTGCTTTGCGACAAGTGCTTAAACCCTTTGTCTATTTATCCTAATCGCGAGGAATTTACAGCAATTTTCCGTTATTTAAAAGCTAATGCTATAGCACCGCTTGAAAAGATACTTTTTAAGCACCACGCTTTAGGTGCTGGAAAGGTAGCAACAATTCTTAATGCGTTTTGTCAGCTTGGGTTAGCAGAAGAAAAACAAAACGGGTATATACTTAAAAACATACACGGTAAGGTCGAGCTTGAATCGGCGGCAATTATTAAACAACTAACTAAAATTATAAAGGCAGGTGAGGGGTAATGGAGCTTTTTTCTAAGCTTACTGACTTAATGAAAGAGCAGAAATCTAATTACGATTTAGACGGGATTCGTCGGGCGTTTGATTTCTGTGTAGCGGCACATAAGGACCAAAAGCGTTTATCGGGCGAGCCGTTTTATATGCACCCCTTCTCTGTTGCCTGTATACTTGTAAAGCTTGGTATGGATTCTCAGTGTATCGAAGCGTCGCTTTTGCACGATGTTGTTGAGGATACTGAGGTCACATTAGAGGACGTAAAAAAGGAGTTTGGCAAAGAGGTTGCTGAGCTTGTTGATGGTGTTACAAAGCTTGGTAAAATGCCACTTGTTACACACGAACAGCAATTAAACGAGAACGTTAGAAAAATGATGATGGCTATGGCAGAGGATATAAGGGTTATCATCATAAAGCTTGCCGACCGCCTTCATAATATGCGTACTATTGATGCGCAAAGTGATTACAAACAGCGCGAAAAGGCTTTAGAAACCTTAGAAATTTATGCGCCTATTGCACATAGGCTTGGTATCAGCGCGGTTAAGGAGGAGCTCGAGGATATCTCTATTGCCCATCTTGACCCTGTAGCCTATAGAGAAATAGAACAGATGCTCGATAACCGCAAAAAGCATCGTCAACAGTTTTTAGAGAGTATTGCCGAAAAAATAAACGAGCGTGTAAAACAGTACGTGCCCGACATAACCCTCACAAGCAGGGTTAAGTCTATTCACGGTATATATCGTAAGATGTATATGCAGGGCAAAAGCTTTGATGAAATTTATGATATATATGCAGTGCGTATTATAACCGATACGGTGGCAAACTGTTATAACATTCTCGGCGTTATTCACGATATGTTCCAACCAATTCCGGGTAGGTTTAAGGATTATATTTCTATGCCAAAGCCAAATATGTATCAATCCTTGCACACAACGGTTGTTGGCAGAGACGCATTACCGTTTGAAGTACAGATACGTACTTGGGATATGCACCACACTGCAGAGTATGGTATCGCGGCGCATTGGAAATACAAAGAGGGTATTGAGGGTAGCGACAAGCGCCTTGAAGAGCGCCTTGGTTGGATACGCCAAATTCTTGATACCCAGCGCGAAGCAGACGATGCCGAGGATATTGTTCAAACAATTAAGACAGACCTTTCGCAAGAGGACGTATTTGCCGTTACACCAAAGGGCGATGTAATAAATCTGCCCGTTGGCTCTACCGTAATCGACTTTGCTTTTGCCATACACACAGCCGTAGGTCAGAAAATGGTGGGCGCTAAGGTAGATGGAAAGATTGTGCCTTTAAGCCACGTTATCAGCATGGGTGAAATTGTCGAAATATTAACAACAAATAACCAAAATCACGGACCAAGCCGTGACTGGCTTAACCTTGCAAAAACAAGTCAGGCGCGTAGCAAAATTAGGTCTTGGTTTAAAAAAGAACGCAGAGAAGAAAATATTGAAACGGGTAAATCGGAGCTTGAAAAAGAGTTCTTGCGCAACGGTATAAGGCTTACCGATGAGCAACAAGAAAAATTTTTACTCGATATTGCAAAGCGTCAGAAATTTGCAACTCTTGACGATTTTTATGCAGCTATCGGCTTTGGCGGATTGCACCTTTCAAAAATTATGCCGCGCATAAAAGAGGAGTATAATCGTTCTCTTAAAGCAAGCACACCTGTCGACATTAACGATATTATTGCTACAACCGAAAAAAGCAGCTCGGGCGAGGGCGTTATTGTTGAGGGTATTGACAACTGTTTAATCAAGCTGTCGCGCTGTTGCGACCCATTGCCAGGTGATGATATTATCGGTTTTATTACAAGGGGTCACGGTGTTTCTATCCACAAACGCGACTGTAACAATGTCCCTCGCGATATCAATAAATGCGAGCATCCTGAACGCTGGATAAACGCCCATTGGGCAAATAATACCCGAAGCAGCTTTAAATGTCATTTGCAGATTACCGCCTTCGACCGTCCTGCGTTGCTTGCCGATATTTCTATTGCCATTGCGGGTATGCGCATACCCTTGCACACTGTTAATGCAAGGCAAAACCAAAGCGGTAACGCTATTATAGATATCAGCATTTCTGCCGAGGGTGTCGAGCATCTTAGCAATATTATTAAAAGACTTGAAAAAATAAGCGATGTTATTTCGGTAGACAGAACAAATACTTAAATCTTGGAGAAATAAAATGAAAGCAGTTATACAACGTGTAAGCGCCGCCTCTGTTAGTGTAGAGGGCAAGGGAATTGCAAGCATTAAAGAAGGATTATTTATATTACTTGGTGTTAGTGAAGAAGATACCGAAAGTGATGCAGATGTCCTTGCTAAAAAAACTGCCGACCTTAGAATTTTTGAGGACGAAAATGGCAAAATGAATTTATCGGTTAAGGATATAGGTGGTAGTGTTTTGGTAGTGTCGCAGTTTACCTTGTGTGCAGACACTAAAAAAGGCAATCGTCCATCGTTTATTTCTGCCAAAGAGCCAAACGAGGCGGATAGACTGTATCACTACTATATGCAAAAATTAAAGGAAAATGGTGTTACTGATATAGGTCACGGTAGCTTTGGTGCCGATATGCTTTGTGATATTAAAAACAACGGTCCCGTAACTATATTACTTGATACTGTAATTTGGAGAAAATAGTATGGAAATAAAGGTTCGTCAGTTTATGCCCCACGGCTTTAGTGCTAATTGTTACGCAGTAAGCAGTAAAGAGGATATAGCACTTATCGACGTTGGTGCCGCTACAGATGAGATTGTCGAGTTTGTAAAGCAAAACAGCAGTAAAATTAAGTATATCCTTTTAACCCACGACCATTTCGACCATATTTGCGGTGTGTCGCAAATTTTAAAGTTTTGTAATGCTGAAATTGGCATTCACAAAAACGACGCAAGCGGCTTAGCAGACAGCACTTTTAGCCTTTGTAATATGGCAGGCTTACCGCAACCGCAGATAACACCCGACTATGCTTTTGCAGACGGTGATTCACTACCGTTTGGTGACGGTGAAATATCGGTTATACACACCCCTGGTCATACCGACGGTTGCGTTTGTTACCGCGTGGGCGATATTCTTTTTAGTGGTGACACGCTGTTTTTCGAAAGTGTTGGTAGAACTGATTTTGTAACGGGGGACAGTGCAACACTTTTGGATTCACTAAAAAGGATAATTAAGCTAAAAGGTATAGCGCGTGTTTATACAGGTCACGGTGAAAGCACAACATTAGAGCATGAAAGGGAACATAACTTTTTTATAAATTATGAAGATATTCATTAAGGGTCACGACTTTAAATATGAAATAGAAAAGCTTTGCCGAATCTTTTTACCATTTGAACGCTTCGATTTTGAGACCGAGAATCAAAAAGAGTGTGACATTTGGGTTATATTAGAACAGGGCAAAGAATATAATATGGTGGCATTTTTAAAGCTTTTAGGCAAGCAGACTACTAAAACTGCCACAGTGCCTATTTGTGATGAAAAAGAAAGCGAACGTCAGCTTGCCGTTCTTCTTTACAACTGCTTTTGTGAGCTAACGGGATATAGCTCTAAATGGGGAATACTAACGGGTGTTCGTCCGGCAAAGCTATATAGCAGAATACAAAAACAAAATGGCACCGAGTATGCAGATGAATATTTTACAGATAAGCTTTTAGTAAGCGAACAAAAGTTAGAGCTTGCAAAAGCCTCTGTTTCGGGCGAGGCGGCGATTACCGATTTATCGGGTGAAAAATCCTTTAGCCTTTATATAGGCATACCATTTTGCCCAAGCCGTTGTTCGTATTGTTCGTTTGTTTCACACTCGGTAGAAAGTGCAAAAAAACTTATTCCGCAGTATGTTGAGTATCTCTGCCGCGAAATAATATATACCGGCAAAATAGCGAATGATTTAGGTCTTAAGCTTGAAACGGTTTATATCGGCGGTGGCACGCCAACAACACTTAGCGCTGCAGAGCTAACCGAAATTATGGACACTGTTAAAAAAAGCTTTAACCTAAATACTGCTCGTGAATATACTGTAGAAGCGGGCAGACCCGATACGATTACTAAAGAACGCTTGGTGGCTATTAAAAACGGTGGAGCTACGAGAATTAGCATCAACCCCCAAACTATGAACGATGAAATCCTAAAAAGTATTGGAAGAAAACATACTGTAGCAGATACTATAGAGGCGTTGGCATTAGCCCGCGAGGTAGGATTTAACAATATTAATATGGATTTAATTGCGGGATTGCCGGGTGATACGGTAGAAAGCTTTAAAAATACTGTAGACAAAATAATCAGACTAAACCCCGAAAGCGTTACTATACATACCCTGTGTCTTAAACGCTCGGCAACACTTAATAGCGGTGATTTGTCCTGGTTGTCACAGGGTGATGAAGCCTCTACTATGGTCGATTACGGCAAAAGCGCTTTAGAAAAAGCATGTCTTTTCCCTTACTATATGTACCGACAAAGCAAAATGGTGGGCAATCTTGAAAATGTAGGCTATGCAAAGCCATCGTACGAGGGGCTTTATAACGTATATATTATGGATGAAACCCACACAATCCTCGGTTGTGGCGCTACCGCTGTTACAAAGCTTAGAAGGTACAAAGAAAACTCAATAGAGCGAATTTACAATTTTAAATATCCGTATGAGTATATGGGTAGGTTCGACGAACAGCTTCAAAGAAAGGAGCAAATATACAGCTTTTATGGAGAACTGCATAAACAAAGTTAATAACTTAATTTTAAGTAATACAGATGAATATATTAAGGCTGTTGAAAATGAATATCATCAAAGAATAAAAGCCGCCGCAGATGTGGTTGTAAATTCGGGTAAGCATATTATCTTGCTTGCAGGTCCCTCTGCATCGGGCAAAACTACAACCGCGCATCTGCTTCGTGATTATTTAAGAGATTCATCTATACACACCGAGATAATTTCTTTAGACGATTTTTATTTAGAGCAACATCAAATGCCATACGATGAACACGGTGTTATAGATTTCGAATCGGTTCATTCTTTAGATACTGAGGGTATTATAAAAGCACTAAACGATATAAACGAGTTTGGCAAAACCGACCTCCCCGTGTTCAGCTTCCATAAGAAACGTAGAGAGGATTTTACACGTCATATTAATATTGGTAACGACGGTGCAGTTATTGTTGAGGGGCTGCACGCACTTAATCCGCTAATTGCTAACAGTTTGGATAGTAACAGCGTGCTTAAGCTTTATATAAGCGTTGCGGCTTCATATTTCGATGCTGACGGCACTGAGCTTTTAGAGAGCCGAAATATCCGATTAATGCGCAGAATGTCACGCGATATTCTGTATAGGGCGTCTACACCTGAGAGTTGCCTTAAGCTATTTACAAGCGTTGTAAGGGGCGAGGATAAGTATTTGTGTCCCTACCGCTACACCGCAGATATTCAAATGTGCTCGTTCCACGATTACGAGATATGTGTTTTTAAACCGCTGTTGCTCGATATTTTAAAAGGGCTTCCAAATAGCGTCCATAATTACGACAGGGTACAAAAAATTATTGGTGCTATGGAAAAGGCGGTAGAAATAAATCAAACCGAGGTACCGAAAAGCTCGCTATTACAAGAGTTTATTGGTGACTAAAACGAAAGGAAAGGTATAACTATGGGATTTTTTGAAGAAACTATCACAAAAGCAAAGGAAATAGTTGGTGAAACAGGCAAGATTGCCGAGGATGTTATTTCACTGCAAAAATTAAAGCTAAAGCTTTCATCTAAAAAGACCGAGCTTCGCAAGAATTACGAGCTTTTGGGTCAATATGTTTATAAAGAAAAGACAGAGTCGCAAGATAACGGTGAGGCAATATCTGCTTTAATCGAGGTTATAACAGGACTAAAAGACGAAATTAATGCGCTCAATACCGAAATCGCTATGGCAAAGGGCGGCAAGCTTTGTAGCTGCGGTGCTGTGAATAAAGATACAGCGCAGTTTTGCAACAGCTGTGGTAAAGAGTTATAAAGAGGATACTATGGAAAAGACTTTCAAAATTGGCATAATAATTGCCGATAAGGACGAATATGCACCTATCGAAAACTACTCTGCAAAGGGTATGGAAGAAAAACCGCTTGGATTTATGCAGGGTCATATAATACCAATTCCTAATGCAAATTTAAGAACTGTATTATGCGGAATTGGTAAAGTAAACGCCGCTGTTGCTGCTACTATGCTGTTGCAGGAGGGTGTAGACATTGTTGTAAACTTTGGTCTTTCGGGTGGCATTGATGGGGTTAATAGGGGCGAAACAATAATTGCAAGCCGCTTTTTAGAACACGATTTTAACCTAACAGCTCTCGGTTATGCAGTTGGCGAAAAACCGGGTCAGCAATACATATATGATGCAGACGAAAGACTTGTTAAACACTTTAGTGAAATGTATAAGGGTATAAAAACGGGTACTGTAGTAACGGGGGACAGCTTTGTTAGTGACCCCAAAGTACGCGATATGCTAAAAGATACTTTTGGGGCTATTGCGTGTGATATGGAAACTGCTGCTATAGCTTATTGCTGCCACGCTATGAAGGTGCCGTTTGTTTCGTTGCGTAGAATATCAGATGATGCAGGTGAGAGCGCTACTGATGATTACAGGGATATGAATAACCTTGTTGACAGCAGCCTTATGCAAATAGTTTTTGACGGGCTTAAATCCCTAAACTATGCGGAATTTTAAGCGTTAAACATACTTTCGGGGATTTTTGTTGTGCACAATGCACAAATAAGCAAGCTGAAATTCGTCGTAACAATAAAAGATTTTGCAGGGCACTTGATTTTACTATAAAAATGTGGTAAAAATATATTGTGCTTAAAATAGCAACAAAAGGCGCATATTTGCGCTATGTAAAAATTAGGAGGACTATTAAAATGAACAAGACAGAATTTATCGCATCCGTTGCAGAAAAAGCTGCAATCAGCAAGAAAGATGCAGAAAAAGCAGTTGCTGCTTTTATCGACACTGTAACTGAAGAACTTAAAAATGGTGGTAAGGTTCAGATGGTTGGCTTCGGTACATTTGAGGTTAAGAACCGTCCTGCAAGAACCGGTAGAAATCCTCAGACTAAAGAAACCATTCAAATCCCTGCTTCTAAAGCTCCTGCTTTCAAGGCTGGCGCTGGCTTTAAAAATGCTATAAAATAATTAAAGCTTACTTAAAACCGCCTTTTAACAAGGCGGTTTTCTTTTGAGGTAAAAACTATGCGATTAGATAAATTTCTTAAGGTTTCACGTATAATCAAGCGCCGCACCGTTGCTAACGAGGCGTGCGATGCCGGTAGGGTTTTAATAAACGGCAAACCGGCACGTGCATCGTACGGTGTTAAACCGCAGGATATAATAGAAATTTCCTTTGGTACACACACTGTAAAAGCCGAAATTGTAAGCGTAAACGAGTATGCAAAAAAAGAAGATGCTCCGCTTATGTATAAAATAATTGAATAACTTTTTGCAAAGGCATATAAAAAAACTCCTTTTCATATAGATTTATAGCATCATTTATGTTGTATAAATCTGTAGTAAGGGGTTATTTTTATGCAAGAAAAACAACCAACCCGTCCGCAAAATGCAATTTTAGAGGGTTGTAAAAGATTGGTCTTATCGGGAATAAAGGATATATTAAGCTTTGATGAGCAGGCTATTAGTCTTGATACCGAGCTTGACCGCCTTGAAATTCGAGGTGAGGGTATGCACATAGTATCCTTTGATACTACAGCGGGTGATATGTGTGTAGAAGGTTATATTTACGCTTTGGTGTATACAAAAGCTGCAAAACCTGGTGGGCTTATTAAAAAGGTGTTTAGATAATGCGGCTTGATTTTTCAAACTTCTGGCAGCTGCAAACCTTATTTTACTCATTAGGCGTGGGTGTGTTATTATGCCTTTCGTATGACGTTATACGGTTTATAAACCGCCTTGTAAAGCCGGGCGCTGTAGTAGTGTTCATAATGGATTTGCTATATTGGGTTTATGCCGCCGCTGTAACCTTTTCTTTTTTTATGTTATTTTCTAAAGGTGTAATCAGGTTTTACGCATATATAGGCTTTTTAGTGGGCTTTATTATATCAAGGGTAACGGTATCAAAATTATTTATGCTGTTGTTAGATTGGTTAAATAGATTTGTTGCTTTTTTGTTGAAAAAGATATCTATACCGATAAACTTTGTAAGCAAAAAAATGAAAGCAATTTCTAAAAGCATACGCGATTTTTTACTAAAATATAAAAATAAATTTAAAAAAGCAGAAAAAAATAAAAAAAGTTGTAAAAAAACCTTGAAAGATTAGTAGCTGTTGTTGTATAATTGCATTGAAATATAGATTAATAAAGGTGCTTAAATGAAAAGTTATCTGTTTAGGTTTGCATTGCTTGGCTTTGCTATATATCTTGTTTGCAACTGCATAAAACTACAAGTAGACCTCGTTAATGAAAAGCAGCTTCTTCGCGAACAACAACAACAAAACGCCGAAATTCAGTTAGAAATTGATAGGCTTAATAATTTAATCGAAAATGGCGACGATGCGGACTTTATAGAAGACGCCGCCAGGGAGCGCTTGGGCTTTGTGTTCCCAAACGAAGAAGTTTATAAAAGCGTTACGGCTAATTAACCGTTTAATTAAGGAGGATAACCACAGTTTATGCAATTAGTTGTTGGCGACATTGTCGAGGGTAAGGTTACCGGTATTACCAATTTCGGTGTCTTTGTTGAGATTGGTGAAGGTAAAACAGGTATGGTACATATTTCAGAGGTTGCGCAAACCTATGTAAATCAAATTAGTGATTTCGTTAAGGTGGGCGATAAGGTTAAGGCAAAGGTTCTTAATGTATCCGACGAGGGAAAAATTAGTCTTTCAATAAAAAAAGCACAAGAGCCCAAGTCTTCTGATAACACAGAGAAAAGCGAGCGTGCACCCAAAGAGAGAAGACCGCGCACACAAGCGGCACAGTCAAAGCCTGATATGTCGTATGTATGGACCTCTAAAAGATCCGAGCCTACAAGCTTTGAGGATATGATGAGTAAATTTAAGCAAACAAGCGACGAAAAGTTTTCAGATTTAAAACGCAAAAACTTCGAAATACGCCGTCCCCGTCGCGGCTCGGGCGATAACTTCTAATTTTTATAAATAATACGGGGCATTTTTATGCTCCGTATTTTGCATTTTTGAAGTTAATAAGAAAGGAATCGAAATGGTTAAAGAAATAAACACTTCGGTAATAGAATCAGCAGTAGCGAAGCTTTGTATTGAGACTAATAAAATTCTCCCGTGCGACCTTTGTGTTGCCATAGACAAAGCCGAGATGTGCGAGAAATCTTTACGCGCTAAAGATATTTTAGGCGAACTTAAAAATAATATCGAGTGTGCAAAGTTGCTTGATATCCCCGTTTGTCAGGATACGGGGATGGCGGTTGTGTTTTTAGAAATAGGCCAAGATGTTCATTTGGTAGGCAAACCTTTGCGCGATGCTGTAAACGACGGTGTGCGCGAGGGCTACGAAAAAGGGCTTTTACGCAAGTCGATAGTTGCCGACCCTTTGCGCCGTGTAAACACAAACGATAATACCCCTGCAGTTATCTACACTGAAATAGTAGAGGGCAGTAACATAAAGCTTACCGTTGCGCCAAAGGGCTTTGGTAGTGAGAATATGAGCAGGGTTTATATGCTTACCCCCGCCGCTGACCGCCAAAAGATAATAGATGCAGTGGTAGAAACTGTAAAAGCAGCAGGCGGCAATCCTTGTCCGCCAATCGTAATTGGCATTGGTATTGGCGGCGATTTTGAGTATTCGGCGTATCTTTCTAAAAAGGCGCTTTGCAGACCCGTATCACAGCCAAATTCCGACCCTTATTATGCCGAGCTTGAAAAGGATATATTAAATGCGGTTAATAAAACGGGCGTGGGTCCACAGGGTTTTGGCGGTGACACAACGGCACTTGCGGTTTTAATAGAGCAGTACCCGACTCATATAGCAGGCTTACCGCTTAGCATAAACATTGGCTGCCACGTAACAAGGCACAAAACTATAGTTATAGAATAATGGAGATATAATGGATAATTTTAAATTTACTGCACCCTGCCTTTTTGGTGTCGAGGGTGTTTTGGGTGATGAGCTTAAAAGGCTCCAGATGCAAGATGTAACGGTTAATAACGGCAGGGTAGACTTTAAGGGTAATATGGATATGTTAGCCAGGGCAAATATATGCTCACGCTATGCCGAACGAATACTGATAAATGTTGGCGAATTTACCGCCACAAGTTTCACCGAACTTTTCGATGGCGTTGCCGCACTGCCTTGGGAGCAGTTTATAGGCTCTAAAGACGCATTCCCTGTGAAATGTTGGAGTATAGATTCCGAGCTTCACAGCATACCCGACTGTCAGTCTATAATAAAAAAGGCAATAGTAACAAGACTTTCTAAAAAATATGGAATAACCTGGTTTGAGGAAACGGGAGCTATAATTCCCATTCGTTTCTCTATTCTTAAAAACCGCGTTACTGCCTCAATAGATACATCGGGTGAGGGCTTGCATAAACGCGGATACCGTCGCAAATCGAATGATGCGCCCTTAAAAGAAACCTTGGCTGCCGCAATGTGCGATATCGCGCGCATTTACCCCGACACAAAGCTTTATGATACCTTCTGTGGCTCGGGTACAATTTTAATAGAAGCAGCCCTTAAGGCAACAAATATTGCACCAGGACTGCGCCGAGCATTTGCCGCAGAGAGATTCTCGTTTGTAGACAAAGAAAGTTTTAGTCGCGAACGTACACGCGCGCAAGACCTCATACGGCATAATATCGACTTTATGGCAGAGGGTTTTGATATCGACCCGAATTGTGTAGAGCTTACCTTGGCAAACGCAAAAAAAGCGGGTGTGGAGAAATACGTTAGGGCAAGTGTTGCCGACGTTAAAGATTTTAAATTGCCAGAGGGTAGGTCGCTTGTAATAACCAATCCACCTTATGGTGAGAGATTGCTTGACGTTAGGGCCGCCGAAGAGCTTTATAAAACTATGGGTGGTATTTTCTTAAAGTCTGAGGGTAATAAGTATTACGTTATAAGCCCTCACGACGAGTTCGAAAAAATCTTTGGCAGACCTGCTGACAAACGCAGAAAGCTATATAACGGTATGATTAAGTGCCAGTTGTATATGTATTTTAAATAAACAGAGGAAAATTAATATGAGAAATATTTTCATTATTAATCCCAACGCAGGCAAGGGTGTTTATCAAAAAGAGCTAATTTTATTTTTAGATAAACAGGGTATAAAGCATTATGAAACTACAAGAGCCGGCGAGGCGACCGTTATTGCTAAAAACGAAGCGCAAAAGGGGGACGACTTACGTATATTCTCTTGCGGTGGAGAGGGAACTAATTATGAGGTTATTAACGGCATAATTGGTTTTGATAACGTAAGCCTGGGAATAGTTCCTTGTGGTAGCGGTAACGATTTTCTAAAATTTTTTGGTGAAAAGCAGCCGTTTCTTGATTTAGATGCACAGCTTTCGGGCAAACTTTGTTATGTGGATTTAATAGAGGTTACAGCAGACGGGAAAAGCTATTACGGTATAAACTCTTGCTCTGCGGGTATGGATGCTATGGTTTGCGAAAATGCCGACAAGTTTAAAAAATGGCGCGGTGTAAGTGGCAAAATGGCTTATATGTTGGGCGTTGTTCAAACGTTTTTTCTGCCGTTTGGCAAAAAGATTGATTTCGCCATAGATGGTAAGACACATAATAACATACCAAGCCTTTTCGCTGTATGCGCTAATGCACCGTACTATGGTGGCGGCTATAAATGTGCACCAAACGCAAACCCCGCAAACGCTAAGCTTAATTATAGTATTATTTCAACTCGTTCAAGATTAAAAACTTTAACTATTCTTGGCAAGTATAGAAAAGGTACACACATTAATTTACCTTATTGCCTAAGTGGTGAATGTAGTGAAATGAGCTATCATTGCGCTTCACCTGTGGCTTTTAATATCGACGGCGAGGTTTATCACTTTACCGACGTAACTTGCAAGGTTTTGCCTAAAGCACTAAAATTATCGGTACCGGAAAGCGCCGTAGTAGCTTTCGGTAGTGAGTTGAAACTTGTCGAAAAAGCAACCGCTAATGCATAAAATACATATTAAATTCATACTATCAAATGGTGTTCATAAAAAATTTTCAAATTATTGGTAAATAATACTTGATTTTTTCTGAAAAAGGTATATTATATATATTAGCACTCGGGGTGTTAGAGTGCTAATATCCCGAAATAAATTATTCAAAACGGAGGAATAGTAATGACTATTAAACCATTAGCAGACCGTATTGTTATTAAAATGGTCGAAGCAGAAGAAAAAACAAAAAGCGGTATAATTCTTGCTGCAGCAGCACAAGAAAAGCCCGAAATTGCCGAGGTTGTAGCAGTTGGCCCAGGTGGTATTGTTGACGGTAACGAGGTTAAAATGACCCTTAAAATAGGCGATAAGGTTCTTATAAGTAAATACGCAGGCACTGAGGTTAAGGTTGACGGTGCCCAGTATAGCATTGTTCGTCAAGCAGACGTGCTTGCAATAGTAGAATAATAGGAGGACATATTTATGGCAAAGGATATTATTTTTGGCGAAGAAGCCAGAAAAGCTTTACAAGCAGGCGTTGATAAGCTTGCAAATGCGGTTAAGGTTACATTAGGTCCAAAAGGCAGAAATGCTGTTTTAGACAAAAGATACGGCGCACCGCTTATCACTAACGACGGTGTTACCATTGCTAAAGAGATAGAGCTTGACGACCCGTTTGAAAATATGGGTGCTCAGCTTGTTAAAGAGGTTGCTACTAAAACAAACGACGTTGCGGGTGACGGTACTACAACCGCAACAGTTTTAGCTCAGGCACTTATATTAGAGGGTATGAAAAACGTTGCCGCAGGCGCAAACCCTATGGTTGTTAAAAAGGGAATTAAGCTTGCTGTCGATGCCGCAGTTGAGGCTGTAAAGGCAAACTCTCAAAAGGTACAAGGCAGCGAGGATATTGCTCGTGTAGCAACAGTTTCTGCCGGAGATGAGTTTATTGGTAAGCTTATTGCCGAGGCAATGGAAAAGGTATCGGCAGACGGCGTAATTACTGTAGAAGAATCCAAAACCGCCGAGACCTATTCAGAGGTTGTAGAGGGTATGCAGTTTGATAGAGGCTACATTACTCCTTATATGGCAACCGATGCTGAAAAGATGGAAGCAGTTTTAGAAGAACCCCTGATTTTAATTACCGATAAAAAGATTTCTAACATTCAAGAAATTTTACCTTTGTTAGAGCAGATTGTTCAGTCGGGCAAAAAGCTCTTAATCGTTGCTGAGGATATTGAGGGCGAGGCTCTTTCAACCATTATTATGAATAAGCTTCGTGGTACATTTACTTGTGTTGGTGTTAAGGCCCCTGGCTTTGGCGACAGAAGAAAAGAAATGCTTCAGGATATTGCTATTCTTACAGGCGGTACAGTTATTACCGAAGAACTCGGTCTTGAGCTTAAGGATACAACTATTGCACAGCTTGGTACTGCCCGTCAGGTAAAGGTTGGCAAAGAGGATACAATTATC
>JAZNZF010000010.1:0-10396 GCA_045594795.1 Acutalibacteraceae bacterium
GGTCATAACGGAACGGTCTTGAAAACCGTCGTACCTTACGGGTACCGTGGGTTCGAATCCCACTCTCTCCGCCATATTTTTATCTAAAGTCGGAGGCCAAGCGGTCTTAGGAAGACAACCATGCTCAGCAACTCCTTGGCCCACAGAACGACATGGCTACGATCCGACTTGGTCATAACGGAACGGTCTTGAAAACCGTCGTACCTTACGGGTACCGTGGGTTCGAATCCCACTCTCTCCGCCATATTTTTATCTAAGTTACCATAAATGGAGAAGAACTCAAGTTGGTGTCGAGGCACCCCTGCTAAGGGTGTAGGTCGGGTAACCGGCGCGGGAGTTCGAGTCTCCCCTTCTCCGCCAAAAAGAAATGACAATTTATCGACTGGTAAGTTGTCGTTTCTTTTTGTTCTTTTAACTTTTCTCTTTTCGTTTTTCTATCTTCTCTAAATTTGTCGTTTCCAGATAAAAGATAAGAGAGAAGAGATAAAAGAAAAGGTGCTTTGCTTCGCAAAGCAACGAGAGTCTCCATCTTACGCCAAGCAAAAAGCACCGCAACAGCGGTGTTTTTTGTTGCTTTTTCACGTTCACTCTTCACTATATAAAAAACCGCCCAATTTTTTGGGCGGTTTTGCTTTTGAATACTAATTACTTTTTAATTTTTTCTAAGATGATTTTTGCGCAGTCGATTTGGTTAGGAATGTTACCATTCTCGTCGCGAACGCGCCAGATGTCAGGTGTGATTTCGTCGGCAACGAAAATCTTACCAGTCTCGTCATAGCCTACCTCGATTTTGAAATCGATAAGGGTTAAGCCCATATCGGCTAACTCTACCTTTAAAACCTCGCCAACTCTATAAACGATATCCAAAGCCTCGTCGTACTGGCCTTCCTTTAAGATGCCTTTCATTTGGCAAAGACGGTCGGAAATAAGTGGGTCGCCCTGCTCGTCGTCTTTTAAGGTAACTTCAGCATAAGGAGGATTGAAAGGAATGCCCTCTTCTAAGCTAAAACGACGGCACATACTACCAGCTGTGAAATAACGAACAACGAACTCTAAACGGGGTACTGTAAGGTTGCGAACCTTCATAAGACCTTGAGAAATATCAGAGCCTAAGTAGTGGGTAGGGATACCGTTTTTCTCCATAAGCTCGAAGAAATAGCTTGATACCTCAAGACCGACTTTACCTTTACCTTCTACAGAGCCGCCAACAGAGTTTGAGCCTGGGTCGAAAACACCGTTTTCGCCTGTTGCACTGTCTTTAAAGAAAAGATGTACGATACCGGTCTCTTCGTCTAACATAACGTTTTTTGTTTTGCCCTCGTAAAGCTTTTTCATATATAAAACCTCCAAAATAAATATAACAAGGTTAAACGCCCTAAAAGCCACCCTTTTAAGACCTTTTGATTATACCACAAAAAAACATGCTTATGCAATAGAAATTTGCAAAAAATTGTGTTTGCTTTAAAAATTTTGACGATTTACATAAAAATTAAGTACGTGGAATAAAGGTTTCAAAAATATATGTACAAAAGTCGTGGCGTGATGCATCTATTTCCGCCTGGCTTTTAAAGGTCCAACCAACAGGATATGCGCCAAATAGCGTGCATAATCTACGACTTAGCTTGTTTTTATACAAATGGTCGTAAGAAACAAAGTCTGGGCGTGAAATAAAATTAAAAAGCAGATTACCCGCAAGCTGTTTATATAATTCCTCGCCGCAAAAAGCCGATGCCAATTGCCCGCGCAGTATATCCGGGCGGTGCTTTTTATACCAGCCAAGTACAAAGGGATGAAAAGACTGCACAAAGTACTTGCCGTTATATTCTTTTAGCACCTTATTTGCCGCCTCGCAAAGACGTTTATAATTTTTTGCATTTGCTTTAAATTCTATAAGTAGCGGTACCTTGCCGTTTATTACCTTTAGCGCTTCGGACAAAGTAGGTATTTGCATTTCGGCACCTTTAATTCTGCACTCTTTAATCTCAGCTAAGGTAAGCTCGGCAATTTTTTTATCTACACCACACATACGGTTAAGGTTGTCATCGTGAAAAACCACTACCTCACCGTCGCGGGTCAGGTGTATATCATTTTCTATAATATACCCCGAATCAGCCGCCGAGCGAAAGGCAGCCATAGTATTTTCGGGTATATCGGGTTTTATCGAATGCAGTCCCCTATGGGCGATATATTTGTTTTTTAGCAGCTTTAAATCGCTATGCTTTCGACCACTTGGGAAAATTAAGAAAACATAAATTAGACACAACACTGCTACTATGGAAAATGCTATTAACATTTTAATCCTCCAGGTCGAAGCTTTTTAAAATTGATTTGCTTTTTTGTGGCTTTTGGTCGCCGTGCTTTACAAAAGACATTGTTACAAACGAAAGCACCGAGAAAAGCACCGCATAAGGAAACAGCACGTTATAACCAAGATCGAGCCTATCTATAAGTAATCCCGAAAGCAACGGGGTTGTTATTTGAGCCGCCATAGAGAAGGTGTAATAAAAACCGGTATATTTGCCAACGTCGGCGCCACTGCTCATTTCTACTACCATTGGGAATGAGTTTACGTTTATTGCCGCCCAGCCGATACCAACCACGCCAAAAATTGCGTACATTATGGGCGTTTGAGTTCTTAGGAATATTGCAATAAAATAGCAAACGGTCATCATAACAATACCGATTAAAACGGTATTCTTTCTGCCTACCTTTGCCGATAAAAAGCCAAGCGGAACAAAAGCCGCTATTGCCGCGACAGTTGCGGTTAAAAGATAGCTTGATGAGGTGCCAAGGTCGGCGCCCCATACGTTTACGCAGTAACGCGAGAAGGCGGTGGTAACCGCATTATATGCCATAAACCATAGAAAGACCGAGGCAAGTATAAGCACAAGGCTTTTAAAAACGGGTTTTGGAAGTTTGCAGTTGTTCTGTGTTTCTGGCTCATTATCATCTTCAATTTTTGTTTGGGCAACTATTTTATTCTCTTTTAATATAAAGACCATTATAAGTACCGAAACGAGCATAAATGCGGCTATGGTTATAAATACAGGGTAAAAGGACTGGTCTGCGCTATATACCGTTTCGCCTGTTTCGGTTTTGTCGGATTTAAGCATAAACATCATAACTACTGTAGCAAATATACCGCCAATATATCCCACAAGATTTATAATTGCATTACCCTGACTTCTTAAAGCCTTTGGTGTAACGTCGGGCATATATGCTACAGCGGGCGTGCGGTAAATTGCCATAACAATAAGCAATATAACAAGGGTTATAATAAAGCCCCAAAAATTAGTTTCGCCAACGAATACCGACATAACAAGCATTAATATTACTGCCGTTATTGTACCGAACAATATATATGGTGTGCGTTTGCCAAGCGGGGTTCTTGTGCGGTCGGAAAGCATACCAAAGAGTGGCAGCATAAAAATAGCCAACACGTTGTCTATAGACATTATTGCATTAGCCGCAAAGGTACCAAGCCCAAAAACCTTTTCCAAAAGATATGGTATTACCTGGTCGTAAAACTGCCAGAATGCGAGTATCGACATAAATGCAAAACCGATAAGTATAGTGCGTTTATAATTAAGCTTCATAAATAACCTCCAACCAAAAATTCCTTAATCAAGTATACCATTATATTACCCGATATTCAAGAAAATTAAAAAAGCCAACGGTAAAAAACTACCATTGGCTTATATTTATTTTTGCCATTTATAATCTATACCACAAAATTAAAGTGTGTTTGCAATATCAAAAATAAGCTTTTCGGTTTTCTCCCAACCAAGACAAGGGTCGGTAATAGACTTTCCGTAAACTCCGTCGTGCAGTCCTTGTGCGCCATCCTCGATATAGCTTTCTATCATAAGTCCTTTTACAAGATTTTTAATATCGTTATTATGGCCCATACTGTAAAGCACATCTTTAGCAATACGCACCTGCTCTAAATAGCGCTTGCCCGAGTTTGCGTGGTTAGCGTCGATAATAACTGCAGGGTTTTTAAGGCCGCTTTTTTGATATAGCTCTGAAAGCTCTGCCAAATCCTCGTAATGATAGTTGGGCATATTTTTCCCTGTTAAATCAACATAACCGCGAAGTATAGCATGTGCATAAGGGTTACCCTTGCTTTGTACCTCCCAACCGCGATAGATAAAGGTATGCGAGGCTTGTGCGGCGGTAATGGAATTCATCATAATTGAAAGTCCGCCTTCGGTTGGGTTTTTCATACCAACAGGGATATCCAATCCGCTTGAGGTAAGGCGGTGCTGCTGATTTTCAACCGAACGCGCACCGATAGCTACATAGCCTAAAATATCCGAAAGATATCTATAATTATCGGGATAGAGCATTTCGTCGGCACAAGTGAAGCCATAGTCGCGCAAAGCGCACATATGTAGGTCGCGAATAGCAATAATACCCTTTAGCATATCGGGTGTTTCGTTGGGGTCTGGCTGATGCAGCATCCCCTTATAGCCTATACCCGTTGTTCTCGGTTTGTTTGTATATATTCGGGGGATTATAACTATTTTGTCACTTACCTGCTCGCTTACCCTTTTAAGTCTGCCAATATAATCCATTACTGCATCACGACTATCTGCAGAGCAAGGGCCGATAACTAAAATAAATTTATCACTTTCTCCACGGAATATCTTTGCAATCTCCTCATCGCGTTCGTGTTTCACCTCTGCCATTTTTTCACTTACAGGGAACTGTGCTTTTATATCCATTGGTATTGGTAGTTTTCTTTTAAATTCCATATTCATAATTTTAATCCATCTCCTATTTATCAAAGTGACGGCGCCTCTCGGTTGATAAGCGCATCATTTGTTTCATTGTTTCGGTATCGTCAGAAATTAATGCTTGCTTTAGCTTTTTAAAGCTTTCCTCGAAGTTTTCCATTTCTGCTACTAAGTCTGCTTTATTTAAGGTAAACAGCTCGCTCCACATTTCCTCATTAATTTTAGCAATTCGGGTTAGGTCGCGGAAGGAGTCACCTGTGAATTTTACTAGATTTTCGTCACCGTTGCTACACATAAGGCTTACGGCAATGCAGTGGGTTAACTGGGACAAGAAGGCAATCATTTTATCATGCTCGTGGGGGGACAAAACAGATACCCTTCTAAAGCCCAATATATGCCCTAATTCTATGCAAAGCTCTACTGCTTCTTCTGTGTTTTTCTCGGTAGGTACTACTATGTAGTTAGCATCACGGAAGATACTATCATCACTGTTTTTTACGCCGCCTACCTCGCGACCAGCCATTGGGTGAGCTGATATAAACTCTACACCCGATTTTAAAGTGTTTTGCACCTTGTCGATTATAGCGGTTTTAACACCTGTAACATCGGTTATTACCGCACCCTCTTTAATTAAATGCCCGTGTTTTTCTATCCACTCTAAAAATATATGTGGATACAAAGCAAAGATTATAAGGTCGGCATTTGCTACCAACTTTTCTTCGACCTTGGTAGTACCATAGGTGATTATATCGTTCTCTATCGCGTAGTCTATATCCTCTTGATTTAGCGTAATTGCAGAAACCTTATAGCCCCACCGCCTTAATACCATTCCGTAGCTACCACCAAGCAAGCCAAGACCTACTATTAGTATATTTTTGTTTTTATCAAGTATCATTTATATTCGCCTCTATGCCAAGTGTTTTTATTACATTGAAATACTCGGGCCAGCTTTTGTTTACTGCCTCGGCACCCTCAATTTTACCGCCTACCATAGAGCATAATAGGCTCGAAGCCATTACAATTCTATGGTCGTTATGCGAGTATATTACATCGGTTGGGGGCTTAATCCCCTTACCCACCGTTATTTTATTATCTTCTATATCTACTGCTACACAGAATTTGGCAAGCTCGCTTTTCATAGCCAGACCTCTGTTGCTTTCTTTTATTTTAAGACGTTCGGTATCATAAAAAACACCGCCATTATTGGCAGCCGCCACCGCAAAAAGCACGGGTGCTAAATCGGGACAATCACCAAGTGAAATTGTAGGAACACCTTTCTTTAAAGCCTCAAAGTGCTGTAAATACACCCTATCACCCTGTAAGCTTTTTTCATTTAGCCCCGTTACATTTACCTTTCCACCGATATAGTTAAAGCCGTCCAAAAATGCGGCGTTTGAATAATCGCCCTCAACTGTAATTTCTTGCCCTATAAACTTAGATGGATGTATTTTATATCCGCCATCAAAGGTATCTATTTTAACGCCAAAAGTCTTTAGTGCAGCTATGGTCATATCGACATAAGGCGCACTACTTAATGGTGTAGTTAACCTTATTTCACTCTCGCCATTACACCTTGCCAGAGCAAAAAGCATACCGCTTATAAACTGACTGCTAACATCTCCACGCATTTTGTAAATGCCCGATTGCAATTCGCCCTTAACCGAAACATCGGTTTTGGTTTGCGTATAGCTAAATCCGTTCTCTTTAAAGATTCTGCTATACTCATCAAGCGGACGGCGAAAAAGGCACTCTTCACCACTAAGCGTTACGTTGCCAAATGTAAGACAGATGGGTAGCATTATGCGTAAAGTGCTACCGCTTTCTTGGCAGTATGCAATTATATGTTTAGGTGGGTTAATTACCCCGCTAATCGTAACTGTACTACCCGAAACGGTATATTTAGCCCCTAATGCCGAAATTACGTTCAGGGTTGCCTTAATATCATCTGAAAGTTCGACGTTATGCACCTTTGATACGCCCTCTGATAGCGCCGCGCAAATAAGATATCGGTGCGCCATACTTTTCGAGGGCGGTGCTTTAACCTGTCCTTTTGCTTTTGATGGTTTAATTTCAACCGTCATTTTATCATTTCCTTATATCGTCTAAAATAAGTTTTACATTTTGGTCTACCCTATCGGTAGCCTTGATGGTTACATCTGCAGCTGCTATATATTTATCGTAGCGCTCGAAATATCGTCTTTCCAAATCGGCACGGTTAGAAGAAAGAGGTCGGTCGGCTGTTGCAACAAGGCTTTTTAAGGGTCTGTCAATAAAATATAGTTTACCGTTGAGTTTTAACGAATCTATATTTTTTGGGTCTAATATAGCACCGCCACCCGTTGCAATAACCTTACCGCTTTGTGCCGATATTTCCTCTATAACCTTAGATTCAATATCTCTAAAATACTGCTCGCCTTTATTTTTGAAAATCTCCGTAATTGTAGTATTTTCGCGCTTTACTATTTCCTCGTCGGTATCTATAAACTCTAAGCCTAATTCCTTTGATAGTGCCTTGCCTATAGTGGTTTTGCCACAGCCTGCCATACCTATTAGCACTATGTTTTGTTTTGTTTCCCTAACCTTTTTATAAACATTCTCTGTAGTGCTAAGAGAAATTTCGGTATCTAAAAACTTTTCTACCGCCTTTGCCGCTTGGGCAACTAACATATAGAGTCCACCCGTAGCCTTTACACCTCGACGTTTTGCATCACTAACAAGCTTTGTTCTAAGAGGGTTGTATATAGCATCTACTACACCCTCAAGCTTTGCGAAGTTAGAAATATTAATCGGCGTAGCGTTAATATTGGGATACATACCTACGGGTGTTGTATTGATTATAATCTCGGCATCGGTATGTTTTTGATACATCTCGTCGTAAGTAATTAAGCCTTCACCACCGCTTCGCGAAACTCTATATATACTTTTAGCTTTAAGGCTTTTGGCTACCGCATTTGCCGTTAGCGACGTGCCGCCACTGCCAAGAATAAGCACCTTTTTATTTTCAACTGTAATACCTGCTCTGTTAATTAAAGAGGTTAAACCATAAAAATCTGTATTGAATCCTAAAAGTTTGCCACCCTTATTAACAATAGTATTTACTGCGCCTATCTCTTTTGCCTTTTCACTTACAAAATCGAGATATGGTATTACCTCTTGCTTATAAGGAATGGTAACGTTTATTGCCTTAAAGCAACGCTTTTGCAAAAACGAGTGCAGTTCTTCTCGCGGTATTTCTTTAATTGTATATTCGTAATCGGCAAGCAAAGCGTGTATTTCTTTTGAAAAACTGTGCTTTAGCTTTTCGCCAATACAACCATATTCCATAACATTTCTACCTTTAGCCAAAGCATTCAAACTCGAATCAGATTTTGAAACAAGTATTTTTCGCTGTGACATCCTTAAAATACTCGTGAATCCGTTAGGATTCACTGTGTTTTTGCCTCGCACACCAAAAAATCCTTTATTTACAAAATTCTGCGACCTTAAAGGTGCATGATTTTTGTGTGGATTTTGGTGAAGACAAACACATAAGGCTAACGCCTATGTGTGCGAATGAGCCGAAAGCCGCCTAAAAGCAGCCCTTTAAGGCTGGTTCGGGTTTAAATACTTTGGCTTAAATAATTTGTTCCAAAGTTAGTAGTTAGTAAATCGCAAAGGGCTATTGCCGCAACACTTTCTATAACAGGCCTTGCTCTATGCACAATGCAAGGGTCGTGCCTGCCCTGAAGATTAATCTTAACCTCGCGATTTTCCTTAAAATCAACGGTTTGCTGTTCTTTAAAAATCGATGGTGTAGGCTTTATGGCACACCTAAATATAATAGGCATACCGTTTGTAATGCCTCCGTTTATACCGCCATTGTTATTAGTAGTGGTAACTATATTCCCGTTTTCAATAACGAACGGGTCATTTGCCTCACTACCTTTTTTCTCAGCAAAACCAAAGCCCAAGCCGAATTCTATACCCTTAACAGCAGGAACGCTGAAAAGTGCGTGTGAAAGCATACCCTCTACGCTATCAAACCAAGGCTCGCCTACCCCTTTAGGCATACCGAAAACTGCTGTTTCAATAATACCGCCAACGCTGTCGCCCTCGGCCAAGGCGGTTTCTATTACCTTAATCATTTTATCCTTAGCGGTATTATCAAGCACACCAAAAGTAGCATTTTCTAAAAGTTTATAATCCTCTTGCAACTCACCAAAGGGTCGGTCGCACACATCGGCTATACTGCTTATATGCGACGCAATTTTTATACCTTTTTTATTTAGTGCCGAGAGTGCTATTGCGCCTGCGGCTACCAATGCCGCCGTTACCCTGCCGCTAAAATGTCCGCCACCGCGTGCGTCTTGAAAGCCGCTATATTTACATTCTGCGGTATAGTCGGCGTGTCCAGGTCTTGCCTTTGTAAGAATATCACCATAGTCGGTGCTTTTTTGGGTGTTATTTTCAATGAAAATACATATAGGCGTTCCTGTGCTAAAGCCGTTTAAAACACCGCTTAGTATTTTAAAATCATCCGCCTCTTGCCTTTTTGTAGATATATTTCCTTGTGGACGGCGAAGCGAAAGTCGATGCTTTATGAACTCTATATCTATTTCTACACCAGCAGCAATGCCGTCTATAACCGCACCTATGCCGCTGCCGTGACTTTCACCGAAAAGGGTTACCGAAAAGTTATTACCAAAGGTATTTTTCATAAGCTGACACTCCCTTCGTTTTTTCAATTAGTTGTTCTACGGTAAGCTCGGCCATTTGAAAGCTACCTATTTCGTTTACCTTAATTACAGTTAGCTTATTGCCCGAAAGCTTTTTATCGTGCTTCATAGCCGAAATAACTGTTTCGCGGTTTAAATCTACCTTAGTTGGTAAATTTAGCTTTTCTAAAACCGGTTTTAGCCTTTCTGCTACCGCTTCACTACACATAGGTAGCATTCCTATAGCCACGCACTCGCCGTGGTAAAGCTCCTTCATATTGTATTCGCTTTCAATAGCGTGAGCTAAGGTGTGGCCAAAGTTTAATATTTTGCGAAGTCCCGATTCTTTTTCGTCCTTTTCCACAACCGCTTTTTTTATAAGCAGAGAGCCCTCGATAATTTTATCAATATTATCCAGCGGATTTCCGCTTTCAATTAATTCAAAAAGCTGTTTATCAGAAGTTAGTGCCATTTTTACACTTTCTGCAAGTCCGTTAGAAATTTGCCTTTGCGGTAAGGTTTTAAGTAGGTCGGGGTCAACAATTACCGCTTTGGGCTGATGGAAAGCGCCAACGGTGTTTTTGTATCCGCCAAAGTCTATAGCAACCTTACCACCTATCGACGAATCAACCTGAGAGAGCACCGTTGTTGGAATATTGTAAAAATCAATTCCACGCATATAGCAGGCAGCCGCAAATCCGGAAAGGTCACCGATGACACCACCGCCGACAGCCACAACACAATCCTTTCTGGTAAACGACTCCTCTAACATGGCTGAGAGCAGCTTTCGAAAGCTATCAAAATTCTTTGAAGCTTCTCCCGCCGGAATCGTTACAATCGTTGCCTTTTCACATTGCCCGGCAACTGTCTGCGCATAAACGGGCGGAACGCCGTCATCTGTAACAACAAGGACCTTCCGATCCAGATTCAAGAGTTCTCCCGCCTTCGCAAGATTCCCCCGTT
>JAZNZF010000011.1:0-10887 GCA_045594795.1 Acutalibacteraceae bacterium
TTTGGGAACTAGATGCCGCAGGTTCGAGTCCTGTCACCTCGACCAAAATCGGAAATCCGCTGATGAAAATCGGCGGATTTTTGATTTTGTACTTTTCATTCTTCATTATTCAATATTCATCATTCATTAAGACGGATTTCCGTAATGAATAATGAATATGTAAGCCGCTTCGCTGATGAATAATGAATAATATAAATACTGCTTTTTTAACGCTTGTGCTTGCGTTTTTCACATTCTCCAGTCGAATTTTAACTGATTCAAAATTATTAAACAAACAAATAACATCACTCCTTTCTTGTTTGTTTTTATCATAAAACAGTGCATGTTTACTATTGGAAAATTTTATGGTATAATTTATAAGTGATAATTTTAAAAGCGAGGTGCCAAGGTTATGGCAGAAAAGAAATATATAATTGATAATGCCGAACTGATGGCAGAGTGGAACTGGGAAAGAAACAATGAATTAGAATTTGATCCCGAAACTTTAACACTTGGTAGTGGACAAAAGGTATGGTGGACATGCCACAAGGGCCACGAATGGCAAGCGGTGGTTAAAGACAGAACTTATGGACACGATTGTCCTTATTGTTCAGGTAAAAAAGTTTTAAAAGGATATAATGATTTACAAACTGTTAACCCAACTTTAGCAGCAGAGTGGAATTATGAAAAAAATGGTGATTTGAAACCAGATAATTTTACTGTAAATAGCGGACGAAAAGTTTGGTGGAAGTGCAGTAAAGCGCACGAATGGGAAGCGACAATAGCAAATAGAAATAGAAGAAGTGGCTGCCCATATTGTTCAGGTCGGAATGCTGTTATAGGTGAAAACAGTTTACAAATAGTTAATCCAACTTTAGCGAAAGAATGGACTTATGAAAAGAACGGTGGATTAACACCTGTGGGAGTAATGCCTCATAGTGGAAAAAAAGTATGGTGGAAGTGTAACAAGGGGCATGAATGGCAAGCAACGATAAATAGTAGGAACCGTGGAATTGGATGTCCTATTTGTAATTCAGAACGACAAACTTCTTTCCCTGAATATGCACTTGCATATTATCTTAAAAAGAACGGTTTAGAAGTAGAACATTCGTATAGGGAACAAGGTTATGAGTTGGATATATATATTCCTTCTAAAAATATCGCCATTGAATATGATGGGTATTTTTGGCACAAAAATAAAACTAAAAAAGATTTAGAAAAAAATAAAATGTGCAAAAAAGATGGGATTATATTATATAGGCTTAGAGAAGGAATACCGTCGTTAAATGACAGCTCGATTGATTACGTTGTTCAAAGAAAACAAAAAGATTTACCTAAAATACTTAAAGAAGTTTTAAGCAAAATAATAGGAAAAAGTGTTGATGTTAACCTTGAGAGAGATGCTATTGCCATAGAAAACTTTCGAGAATATACAGAAAAAGGGAACTCTCTTTTGTTTTCTAATCCAACTTTAGCAAAAGAATGGAATTATGAAAAGAACGGCAACTTAAAACCTGAGAATTTTTTGGCAAATAGCAATAAAAAAGTATGGTGGAAATGTAGCAAAGGACACGAATGGCAAGCGACTATAAATAGTAGAAATAAAGGAAATGGTTGCCCATATTGTTCTGGTCGATATGCTGTTAAAGGTGAAAACGATTTGCAAACAGTTAATCCAACTTTAGCAAAAGAATGGAATTATGAAAAGAATAACGAATTAACACCTATGGACGTAATGCCTAATAGTAACAAGAAAGTCTGGTGGAAATGTGGCGAAGGACACGAGTGGCAAGCGACGATAGTTGATAGAAATAGTGGTAAGGGATGCCCTTATTGTTCCGGTCGATATGCCGTTAAAGGTAAAAACGATTTGCAAACTGTTAATCCCGCTTTAGCAAAAGAATGGAATTATGAAAAAAATAATGAATTAACACCTATGGATGTGCTGCCGAATAGTAGCAAAAAAGTATGGTGGAAATGCGGTAATGGACACGAATGGCAAGCAGTAGTATCTAATAGAAATAAAGGAAGCTGTTGTCCAATTTGTGCAAAAGAAAAACGCAAGAAAAAAATTGAGATTTAGATATTAAATCTAGGTTATGGGAGTGGTTTTATGCGAATAAATATTGATTGCTTAAGGGATGTTCTTCTATATTGTATCAATAATCTTGATTATATTGAAAACGGATATATTTGGAAGTGCCAATATGTTGATTTAGATGATATGTACAAATCTGCAGAATTTCAGCAATACAAAAAGAAGGACATAATGTATTCTGTTTTGAAGTTAAAAGAATCTGAATACATAAAGATTTCTTGTGAACAGCCGAAAGCAGAAACTTACATAGATAGCTGTCTAATAATAGATGTAACGATGAAAGGACATCAATTTGCTGAAAACATTAAAGAGCCTACAGTGTGGAATAAAACCAAATCTATTGCAAATAAGATTGGGAATCACACTCTCCATTTCCTTGAAGGAATAGCTCACGATGTTGCAGTTGAAATAGCAAAACAAACTATCTCAGCGATGATGCAACAATGATAATTTTCAACTTTTTATAATTTCCTACCTCATGTTTTAGGTTGGTTATGAACACCCCACAGATACTAAACCGAATAGTAATTAAGACCTTTGTACTGTTTATGACTGCAAAAAACCTAGTATTTATGCGGGTTTGCACTTGATTACTATTCGCTACTCCGACCAAAAATTCCAAGAACGTTAAGTTCTTGGTTTTTTATTTATTACCTCTTATTTACCATAAAACGTACTGTATTATTAAAGCGATTGTATATCAGGAGTGTTTTTGGTGAGAATATGTAACAACAAATATTTTTGGAGGTAATATAATGTTTAACCACGAAAAAATGCTATTTCATCCCGTCGCAGTAGAAAAACCCAATCCACAATATGCAGCACTTTTACAGGAACAACTCGGTGGCGGTAATGGCGAGCTTAAAGCCGCTATGCAATATATGTCGCAAAGCTTTAGAATAAAAGACGCAGAAATCAAAGACTTGTTTCTTGATATTGCCGCCGAGGAGTTAGGACATATGGAAATGGTGGCACAGACTATAAATTTACTAAATGGGCACGATGTTGATGCTACAAAGGTACCTTTGGGTGAAATTCAGTCACACGTAATTCTCGGTCTTAACCCTGGTCTTATAAATGCTTCGGGGTACTCTTGGACGGGAGACTACGTTACTGTTACGGGAGATTTGTGCGCAGACCTTCTAAGCAACATTGCATCAGAACAAAGGGCAAAGGTTGTTTATGAATACCTTTATCGTCAAATAGATGATAAGAAGGTGCGCGAAACTATTGATTTTCTCTTAAAT
Source organism: Acutalibacteraceae bacterium (assembly GCA_045594795.1). Classification (GTDB taxonomy): domain Bacteria; phylum Bacillota; class Clostridia; order Oscillospirales; family Acutalibacteraceae; genus UMGS1532. The sequence continues at coordinate 3,325 of JAZNZF010000011.1, forward strand.
CGAGAAGAAGCGCATAATCAGATGTTCCGTGATGCTTTTAACAAGGTGCAAAACTCAGGCTCTAATAGAGATTTTGGAACAACGAAGGCAGCAAAAATGTATTTTTCTATGTCAGACCCTGGCCCAAATGCATTTGCCTCGGGCGAAACAAAACCTGTTTCTTTTGAATAACGAAAAGCCGCCAGGGTGTTTACACCTTTGGCGGCTTTTAATTGTTTAGCTATACGTAGGCCAATCCATTATCACACCGAACTTTTTATTTTTTTGTATTGAATTTTGTAAGCTAATGCACAACAGTCAATACCAGATATCTTTAGGCTCTATTCCGTACAGCAATAAAATACCAATAGCAGCAAGCAAGGCATAATCTGAAATTTTATTTTTAAGTTTAATCGGGAATTCGCGCGGTTCTATAACATCACCCGTAATAGTTATAATTTTACGTTGCAAACAGATTGATGCTGTGTTCTCTGAAATACTTGAAAGAATTAAAGTATCACTTTGCGACATTCCGCACGACAAGGTGGTGATACCGCGTTTTTGAAGCAACTGCAGACCTTTTTTATCGCCCGAAAAAACGACTCCCTTATAACTGTTCGGTATGTCAAAAATACAATTGTCCCCTATTTCACCAATTAAAACTACAACTCCGTTTCCCCTTGCTATGTTCACCCTTGTTGAATATTCCACCACCAAAAAGTATGGACTATCAAAAGAATTTTCAATTCTTGTTCCGCATATTGCAACCATACCGTAATGAGCCAATATTCTTTTTATTTCTTCTGCAATATAACCGCCCGTAATACCAAACAAAACAACAGTATTCAATGCTTTCCCCTACCAAAATTTTTAAAACAAATATATTTTTTGCTGATATTTTTATTATATTCAGGTATATTAAAAGCTTTTTTGGGACAAACTACAACTACACCACAAAAAAAGGAGTGTAATTATGTTTGACAAGCTTTGTTTAATTCTTTCTATAATCGGCTCGCTTAACTGGGGACTTGTTGGTCTATTTAAATTCGACTTGGTTGCTTGGATATGCGGTGGCTCTGATGCATTATTGGCAAGAATTATATATACCGTTATTGCATTAGCAGGTATATGGTGCATATCATTTCTTTTCAGAAGCGACAAAGAGATTATCACCAGGAAAGACTAAATGCGCAAACTTATTTTTGTAAAAAAGCACACTAATCTTTAGACATTAGCTAAAGAATTTGGTGTGCTTTTTGCTTTTATTGTTGACAAAATGCGCATTAAATTTTATTATATTTATATACTACATTACAGCGGCAACGGCAAGCATTTCCCGTATTCGCTTGTATATACCATTAGCTTCACAAATTGGTAACGGATTGGTACCAAAACCACATTCTATTGTAAAACCGGGCTTATTAAAACAATATGAAAACCAATCCTTAAAGCCACCGCAAGAGGATAAATAATCGGGCGTAGATAAAGCATAACCCGAGAGCATAGAAAATATTTCTGCCATTTGGGTTTCCACCCTGTTATACTTATTGTAACCATAATAAATGACCTCCCCTTGCGTGTGCAAAGCAATAGCACAGCTTGGGTTAAGTAGTCTACAGAGGGTCATTAAAGCAACCGTTTCCGGCTCGGAAGCCGAAGAAAATCCACCAAACATACCGCAAGAATACGTGCAAATACCACGGCTTTTTTCTATACTGCTAAGCCTTTCCCAATCGGCAGGAAAGTTGTGATTAATATCAACTCCGTTTAGGTTTGCTTTCCAAGCTCTGTAATTACCTTTGCATATAGAATTGACCTTATTAATTTTAGTTTTAGGCAATAAATCTATATTATTTTGGGCAATATCGCAGCCGTCGGGATTAAGCATTGGCACAAAAATTACGCTCTTTTGTCTTAACGCTCTGCTAAAGTCTATACCGCAAAATAAAGTTTTTCTGCTAATACTAAAACAAATTTCATATATAAACATTAATAACAAGGTTGTAGTTATGTACTCGTTTCCGTGCACCGAGGCAACAAATAAGGTTGCATCTCTACTCTGGCCTATTCGCAAAGCGCTGAGTTTTTTACCCGATACACTACTTCCAAAACATGATTTTTTTAAAAATTTGTAATTATCACAAAGGCTTTCTATAGCTTTATCACATTTTTCACTTGTATATGCTATAGGTTCAATTATACTATCCACTAACATTTCCCCCTTACAAATACTTATGAAAGAGGTTTTAAACAAATGAATTTAGAAGAAAAAACTATTAAACAAAACTATATCTACAAAGGTAGAATAATTAATCTTCGTGTAGATGAGGCTGAAATTCCAAATGGTGCTATTAGAACACGCGAGGTAGTAGAACACAGCGGCGGCGTTTGTGTAGTGCCCATAACAGACAAAAACGAAATCATTACCGTAAAACAGTTTAGATATCCTTATATGGAGGTTATAACCGAAATACCCGCTGGTAAAAGGGATATTAACGGTGAAGAGCCTTTGCAAACTGGCATACGCGAACTAAAGGAAGAAACAGGCTGCATCGCCGATGAATTTATATTTTTGGGTGAGTTATATCCAAGCCCCGGATATTGCGGAGAAATAATTTATATGTACGCCGCAAAAGGCTTGCATTATGGCGAAACGAACCCCGACGATGATGAGTTTTTAGAAATAGAAAAAACACCAATAAACACACTTGTAGACAAAATTTTAAGCGGTGAAATTAAGGATTCTAAAACCCAAGCAGCTATTCTAAAGGTCAACGAACTAATAAGACAAGGCAAACTATAAACAAAAAACGAGCTATGAATCCATAGCTCGTTTAATTGTATCTGCTTAATTTATCCAAACAAGTGTACGCTGTAAACTAAAGCTGCGAACACGATTGAAACCATTGATAAAAGCTTAATAAGGATATTAATTGATGGGCCGGAGGTATCTTTAAATGGGTCGCCTACTGTATCACCAACAACTGCAGCCTTATGTGAATCGCTGCCTTTACCGCCGTGAACGCCGCTTTCGATATACTTTTTAGCATTATCCCAAGCACCGCCCGAGTTAGACATAAATATTGCCATTAAAAATCCCGTAGCTGTAGCGCCCGCGAGCAAGCCAACAACGCCTTTATAACCAAGCAAAAGGCCAACTAATACAGGAACAACTATTGCAACAAGTGTTGGAAGTACCATTTCGCGAAGACTTGAGCGTGTGCAAAGGTCAACGCAAGACGCATAGTCGGGTTCTGCTTCACCGGTCATTAAGCCCTTAATCTCTTTAAACTGGCGGCGCACCTCAATAACAACAGACTGTGCTGCCTTGCCAACAGATTCCATAGTAAATGCTGCAAAAACGAAGGGTAAGCAAGCGCCTACAAACAAGCCAACAAGTACAAGCGGGTCCATAATATCAAACGCCTCGGTTATGGTTTCACCTGCATTTGCTGCAACCGCCTTGATTTTATCAATATAAGATGCTACAAGCGCAAGTGCTGTTAGTGCAGCAGAGCCAATAGCAAAACCCTTACCCGTTGCGGCGGTTGTGTTACCAAGCGAATCGAGAGCATCTGTACGCTCGCGTACTTTTGGTTCAAGACCTGCCATTTCGGCAATACCGCCTGCATTATCGGCAACAGGACCGTAGGCATCGGTTGCAAGTGTAATGCCAAGTGTTGAAAGCATACCAACAGCTGCCAATGCAATACCATAAAGTCCACTTGATGCGGAAGCAGCACCACCACAAACGAAATATGCAATTAAAATACATACGCCGATAATAATAATTGGTAAAACGGTGGAAAGCATACCAAGACTTACACCGCCTATTATAATTGTTGCAGAGCCTGTAAGGCTTGTATCGGCAAGCTTTTTGGTAGGTTTGTAGGTGTCAGATGTGAAATACTCGGTAGCACTACCTATAAGAACACCTGCAACAAGACCTGCAAGAATTGCAAAATAAAAATGAATGTCACCTAAAATAAAATAGGTTAAGGGAATAGCAAGAACAGCTATTAATATAGCGCTTGTGTTAGTACCTCTGCTTAATGCTTTTAGTAGCATTTTTTGGTCTGTTTTCTCGCCGGTTCTTACAAGGAAGGTACCCAATATTGAAGTTAAAATACCGAGAGCTGCAAGTATTAACGGTAACGCCATAGCTCTGATATCGCCCGCAAATGCAGAAACGCCCAATGCCGAAGCTGAAATTATAGAGCCTACATAGGACTCGTAAAGGTCAGCGCCCATACCTGCAACGTCACCCACATTATCACCTACATTATCGGCAATAACCGCAGGGTTACGAGGGTCATCTTCGGGGATGCCTGCTTCAACCTTACCAACAAGGTCGGCACCAACGTCGGCAGCCTTTGTGAAAATACCACCACCAACACGCGCAAAAAGTGCCATTGATGAAGCACCCATACCGAAAGTAAGCATTGCGCTTGTGATTTCAGTAGCTTGCAGTTTAAATACAAATTTTAACAAAATAAACCATACAGAAATATCAAGTAGGCCTAAGCCAACAACAGTAAAGCCCATAACCGAGCCTGCAGAAAAGGCTACACGTAAGCCTTTATTAAGTCCATCAATACAAGCGTTTGCTGTACGGGCGTTTGCGGCGGTAGCAATTTTCATACCGATATATCCCGAAAGACCTGAGAAGAAACCGCCTGTAATAAATGCAAATGGAACGAACCAAGTTAGCAAACCTAATGCCGCCATTAAAGAGAGCACCACAAACATACAGACAAAGAAGATGCCAACTATTTTATATTGGCGTTTTAGGTATGCGTTTGCGCCCTTTCTGATTGATGCAGAAATTTTCTGCATACGTTCGTTGCCTTCGGAGAACTTCATAATCTTTCTTGCAGTAAACACCGCAAATATAAGAGCAATTAAAGCACCCGCAAGAGCAAGAAAAGGTACGCCGTTGTTAAGAAATTTTTCCAAAATAATCTCCCTTTCTTTTGTGTTATTTTAATAATATATTAACCGAACCACATTGTCAAGTATTTAACAATGCTTTCTATTGTTTTTTACAATTACCACAATTTATTTTACTATTTTTAACATAAAAACGTAAAAATTAAATACTTTACTTAAAAATAATCTAAATAAATTACACCAACTAAATTTTTATTTGCATTTTAAATTTAATATATTACCTTGTTTTAATTTGCTATTAGTATTTAACAAAAAGCATAACCACATACATACTTAGTGGTTATGCTTTATTTGTAATTATTCTTTTCTTGGGCCGGGCTTGATATATGGCATCTCGCCTTTAAATTCAATCTCACCGAATATACCTTTTATAAAAGCTTCTTGTGCTTCTTTGCTAAGGCTGTAAGCATGTGCAAATATATTAAGATTGCTATAAAAATCGTAATATACGTATGGAGAACCAAGTGAAACACCTACCGATTTTTCTACACCCTTTGTAAACGCATAGAAAAACGTAGCACACTCGTCACCATAGAAGCTTGATGCGCCCATAGGTGCATGGGTATAAAGATAGCCCGCATAAATAATAAGGTCACTTTTAGCATCAATCTCTGCCATTTCCTCGGTAGACGATATACGTCTTTGAACCGATACTGTCATTCCCCTGTCTTCTAAAGCCGCTTTCATATGCTTTAATGCTTCAAAAGCTCTGTCAACATGTGCTGAGCAGACTATAGTTACGTTTTTAATTTTTGAGGCATCCAATGGAAGCTGGTTGTTTTTATCGCACTCTAAAGTAACAGCAAGCTCTGATACCTTACGATTATGCTCGGCAATTTCGTTTTGCAAGGCATCGTTCATTATAACTGGTTCTTCGTCGCATTTTGAGAATAAGCCTAACTTTTCTTTCATATCGAGCACACGAGAGCAAGCGTCATTAATTCGGTCTTCGCTAATTCTTCCGTCTAACACAGCCTTTTCAACAACATCTATGTACTTAAAGTCGCGTACACCTAAAATCATATCATTGCCGGCGTTAATAAGCGCAACAAATAAATCCTCAGGATTAGGATAAGCTGCGTTTAGAGCTGCCATATCAATACCGTCGGTAATAACAACACCCTTAAAGCCCATTTTCTTTTTAAGAAGGCCCTTAATAATTTTATCAGATAGCGTTGCGGGTAAATAATTGCTACCAAGCTTTCTATCGTCTATTGCAGGAAAGCCCATATGGGAAATCATAACCGACATAACACCGATATCGAACATATTTTTAAAAGCTTTACCCTGTAGCTTTTTCCAATCTCTATATGAAGTACCTATTACCGCAGGAGAGAAATGGGCATCTCTATACTCTGTTTGGTCTGCACCGGGGAAATGCTTTACGGTTGCTGCAACTCCATTATCCTGAAGACCTAATATCATACCCTTAGAAAGTTCTTTAAGTTTTTTAGGCTCGTCGGACATTGAGCGCATAATTGAAATAGCCGAGAACCTTGAAGGTATATCCATAACAGGCGCCCAGTAATAGTTACAGCCACCACTTTTTGCCATTTTTGCTTGCATAACACCATACTCATAGGCAAGCTCGTATGAATTTGCAGCAGCAACGGTAGGTGCTGTTACAATCTCTTTAAAATTAGTAGCAAAGGTTTCGCCCATAGGGTCGGTAGCAGAAAGCACGGGAATGGGAAGCATATCGTTAATTTTATTTATCCAATCACGATAGTACTCGCTATCCTGTAAATTTTCACCTACTATACCTGTAAGATTTACAATAGTCATAGCAAGGTTGCCGCAGTTCCAAATGTTTCCAATAGGATTATCTTTTAAATACTCTTCAATATTTCCGTGATTAATAAAATCAGCCAACTGCATAACGGCAGTTTGACCAATTTTTTCGCGCAAGGTTAATTCTGAGAGCATTGGTTTTTTAGTAAATTTTCTCATATCAAATGCACCTACATTGTTTTTTATTTGATTTTATCATACCGCATACTTTTTTTCAATAGACAAAATTATATTTTGCTAATAATAAAAAGCCAGCTATCACAATAAAGATTGTGAATAGCTGACTTTTTAATTAATATTAATACATTCCGCCAGCAGATGCTGCGGCTGCTGCAGCTGCTGCATTAGCTGCGGCTGCATCTTCTTTCTTTTCTGCTACCAAAGTTTCGGTAGTAAGAACCATAGCGGCAACCGAAGCTGCGTTAAGAAGTGCAGAACGTGTAACTTTAGTTGGGTCAACGATACCTGCTTTTAGCATATCGGTATATTCCTCTCGATAAGCATCAAAGCCGTAGTTAGTTTTGCCGGATGCTATAATCTTATCAATTATAACCGAGCCCTCTAAACCTGCGTTTGCGGAGATTTGGCGGATAGGTGCTTCTAATGCCTTAAGCACAATGCAAACACCTGTTTTTTCGTCACCATCGGTTGAATCTACAAGTGACTTTACAGCGCCCATAGCATTGATTAAAGCAACACCGCCGCCGGCAACGATGCCCTCTTCAACTGCGGCCTTAGTAGCAGCGAGCGCATCCTCGATGCGAAGCTTATTTTCCTTCATTTCAATTTCTGTTGCGGCACCAACCTTGATAACTGCAACCCCGCCCGAAAGCTTAGCAAGTC
>JAZNZF010000012.1:0-33069 GCA_045594795.1 Acutalibacteraceae bacterium
TTTGTAGGTACGTACGCGTACGTAGTAGGTCTTTTTAGCCTTTAGCTTTTTAACGGTTTTAGATACAGTCTTATTCTTTGTTACCTTAACTGTTTTTGCACTCTTGAATTTAGAAGATGTGCTGTACTGAATCTGATAACCTGCACCGGAAGTTTGTTTAGAGTATTTTACTGTAAAGGCTTTTTTGCCTGCCTTAAGCGACTTGATAGAAGTCTTCTTAGGATTAATTGTAAAGTACAAAGTTTTGGTGCCACTGTAGTTACCTTTGAAGGTTACGGTAACCTTGTACTTACCTACACTCTTTCTGCCACTTGCATATTTTACAGTATAATATTTAGAGCTTACGGTTTTGCCCTTAGAATCTTTAACAGATACAGATGGCTTTTTAGACTTGCCATTGTAGGTGTAAGATGATGTGGACAACTTAACAGTTTTAATTTTGTAGATTGTAGAAATCTTTCGTACAGCGCCACATACAGAACACTTGTCGGAAATTGCACCGTCTACACTGGTGGTTGCTTTCTTTGATACATAATCTGCACCGTATTTATGAGTGGTTGTGCGTGTAACTTTTTTACATACATTACAGGTGGTATCGCAGTTGTTGCTGTAAGTATGGGCTTTTAAATTGCCATACTCTTTTTTACAAAGGGTACATATTGCTTTCTTTGTGCAAGTAGCGGTGCCGCCTGTGTGTTTTAATGCAGAACCTACGCTTGTACGTGTATCAGTTTTGCCGCAACCGTTAGCACATTCAGCTGTTTCTGTACCATCTTTTCCACATTCAGCTGTGCCTTTGTTTAACACATAATCTGCATCGTTGAAAACGTGTTGGCATAAAGCATATTGGAAATTAACATCAACGGTTGTGTTGCCAATATTGGCGAAGTTTTCATTACCAACACTGGATGTAATATCTCTAACAGTTATGTTAGCAACTTTTAAACCGCTCTCACCTGCAGCATCAGCTGCGGTTGTAATAGCCAATGTTGCTACCTTGTAGCTTTGCTGTGCTTCGGTATAAAACTCTTCTACAGTTTTGTAGTTTTCGGCATATAGCACAATGCCCTCTGAACCAGGCCTAGCGCTCCAACCTTCTACAGCGGGTGTAACAGCAGTTATGGTAAAACCTGCAGGCATTTCAATTTTGAACTGTACGCCCCTAATACCGCTAATTCCGCTTGGAATGGTTAACATAACATCTAATTCGTCTTGTAAATCGACTATTGAACCGCTAAGGGAAATAGCATCCTTTACGTCTACTGTTGGTGTGGTTGCATAAGCAGGTACAGCAAATAAAGAAATTGCCATACACATAGCTAACACAATTGATGAAATTTTGTTGAAAATACGCATGGGTATCGACCTCCTAATATTCTGATATAATTTTATACTAAAAATTAGTCTATGTCAACAAAAATATTGCACAAAAATGATATTTTTTTATTGTGCATATATACAAAAAACCGCCCCCGAAATTAAGGAGCGGTTAAGCATTTCTATTAATCTGAAACGTAAGGGAGCAAAGAAACGAAACGTGCGCGTTTAATTGCAACGGTAAGCTCGCGCTGATGTGCAGCACAAGTACCTGTTACGCGACGGGGAAGAATCTTTGCACGCTCGGAAATAAACTTACGAAGACGTGCTACATCTTTGTAATCTATAACTTCAACACGGTCAACACAGAAATGGCAAACTTTTTTGCGACTCTTTCTGCGGACAGGTCTATCCATTTTTTCCATGGTATTAGCCTCCTAACTGAATTTACACTATAAGTGCGGATTTAGAACGGCAAATCGTCGTCACCTGGCAGAGATGAAAAATCTTCTGCGGCGGTGTTTGAGAACGATGGTGCCGGTGCCTGCTGCTCTTGGAACGAGCCAGCAGATGTGGAAGCATCACGCTTTTCAGCAAAATGAACATTATTAGCAACAACCTCGAAAGCAGTGCGGTTATTACCGTCTTTATCGGTATAGCGACGGGTTTGAATTGAACCTTCTACAGCAACAAGCTGGCCTTTTTTGAACCATTTGGATACAAACTCGGCACGCTGACGCCACGCTACGATATTGATAAAGTCGGTCTGCCTTTCTTCACCGTTTTTATAACCCCTATCTACAGCTAAAGTGAAGCTTGTAACAGGGATGTTTGAGTTGGTGTACTTAAGCTCTGGGTCGGCAGTAAGTCTGCCCATTAAAATTGCGGTGTTAAGCATGATTTTTCACTTCCTAAAAAATTACTTTTTAACTATCATAGTTCTTAAAACGCCATCGGTAATTTTAGCTACACGATACATTTCCTCGGGGAAGCTTTCGCCACACTCGAAGTTGTAAAGAACATAGTAAGCCTCTGTTTCGTAGTTGATTTCGTAAGCTAAGCGACGCTTGCCCCAAACATCAACACTCTCAACAGTGCCGTTAGCTGCTATCAACTGCTCGAATTTCTCCTGCAGTGCGGTAGCGGCTTCCTCTCCGCCTTTAAGTGAAAACACCATAACGGCTTCGTATTTGGTAGTCATCTAATTGCACCTCCTTATGGTCTAATGGCTGCAAGTAAATATGCAGCAAGGACGTTATTTATATTTAACGCTCGAATCATTATAACAGAACGGAACTAATAAGTCAAGGAATTTTTATTATCTACCCTAATTAGTGGTCGTTTGGTTTGATCCGGTAGGTAGAGAAGATGTGGTAGCTTCCGGGGTTGATGGGTCAGCCTGTGTAGATGCACCTTGACTTGAGGGTTGCGAGGAACCGTTTTGGCTTACGGTAGGCTGTTCCACGCTTGTAGGATTACTTTCTTGAGATTCTACTGGTTCTTGGCCCTTACTTACATAAAGCACAACCGTACTTGTCACGCTTGTTCCTGAACGCGGGTTGGTGCGCGTTACCCTTCCAGCGCTAATTATATCACTATACTCCTCAACAACTGTATAAGCAATTCCGCGCTTGGTTAAAAGATTTATAGCATCGCTCTTAAGCCTGTTAGTTAGGTTAGGCATTGCGGGAGGATTGCCCTTGCTTACAGTAAGCTTAATGGATTCTGTGTTATTAATTTTTGTGCCCTTAGGTATTGATTGGCTTATAACCAATCCGTCTTTGTAAACCTCGGAATATATCTCCTCAATTACAAACTGATATGCACTGTAATCGGGGTTGCTCTTAATTTCGGTGTTGTAGTTCATACCAACGAAATTCTGCACCTCGATATCCTCAATTTCCTTGTAGTAAGAAAGCTCTACCTTGCTTTCAACGCTTACCTCAGTGCCGCCTTTTGGGGACATTTTGAAGATTTTATCGGTGTCTTCACCCAGCTTTGTTACGGCTACCGAAACTATATTTTCAGGCAAAAAGCCCATTTCAAGCAAGGCTATGCGAGCATCGGTATAGCTTGCCTCTTCCTCTACAAAATCGGGCAAAGTAACCGTTTCACTACCAAGGCTTATATAAACGCCCAATTTTTCCTCTGCCGCTATTTCGTGGCCTACCTTTTGGGTTTGCTTATAAATCTGTCCACGCTCGTACTTATCATTATATTCTTTAGCAATAACGTCAAACTCTATATCGTTAAAGCCTTGCTCCTCGTAATATTCGAGAACCTCGGCACAGGTTTTGCCCTTAAAGTCAATTACCGTGGCAACAACATTTTCCTCGTTTACGATATATTCGCTACTTGTAGGAACAGAAATATTATTTTCGCCGCCTGTTACGGTGTTAAATATATTAGTCCAGTTTTTACCGATAAGTAGCGCAATTATTAATAGAATTATGGTTGCCGCAACCGCAATAGTAAGCACGCCATACTGCTTAAAGAATGTAGGCTTTTTGTTTTCTTCCTCATTGTCTGATACGGCTATGACGCCCGACTCTGCCATAAGCTCTTCTTTTAGCTTTTCTATGGTTTTTGTTCTATTTTCGGGCATTACCTGTAAAGCAGCAGCAAGGGAAGCCAAAATATTTTTAGGCACACTCTCTGCAAGCTTTGCAGGAATGGTCATATTATCATTTGAAAGTCTGTCAGGTGCCTCAGGTGGAGGGTTGCCAACAAGGGTACGGAACAGGGTTGCAGCTATTCCGTAAACATCGGTCCACGGTCCTTGCTGAGCCTCGTATCCGTACTGCTCAATAGCGGCGAAGCCTGGGAAAAGGCGCGCCGAGATATCACTACGCGATGTACGAGCCGCAGCAATACAGAAGCCTATTATACGCACCTTACCGTCGCGACCTACAAGCAATGTATCGGGGCTTAAGCCTCGGTGCACTATATTAGCCCCGTGGAGCTGTGAAAGTACAGGAAGCAACGGCAAGAATAAAGAACGTGCCTGCTCCCACGTAAGCTGACCGCCGTTGCGCATCAAAAACTCGCGCAATGTTATACCCGAAACACTTTCGGTTACATAATAAGCGGTGCCGCCCGCCTCGAAAATATCGATTACATCTAAAAGGTTTGGGCTGCCATTAAGGGTAGAAAGTGTGCGCGCAAGCTCGATAAAGCAGATAAGTGATTCGTTATAGCTGAACGAACTTTCGCGATTAACCCTAACAGTACTGTCGGGCTCACGAACGCATATATCGTTAGGAAAATATTCGCGTATGCGAACTATCCTTCCGCTTTCTATTTCCTTACCTATGTAAGTTATTCCTTCGCCACCCGAATCGATAACCTTGCCTACAATGTACTTGCCGCAAAGTATTGTTCTTACAGGTAGACCCTCGCCGTTATCGGCAGCTGAATTATCATAGCCACAGATATGGCAAATTTGTTCTTCCCCTATTTCTCCCATACAGCCCATACATAAGCCCTTGGTATTCTCCATACTATAAGTACCTATCCTTTCATTAGGGTAATAAACTTTTGCACTATTAATTATTTTAACACACTTGTCAAGTATGCGTTACACCTTTTGCTCGTCTAAGGTTAAACGGTAGCTTGGCAAAAACTCATCTACAAACACATCCGCTTCGGGTAGCTTTAGTTCTTTTATAGCTTTTATTGTGCTTTTTTCTGCCACGCTGAATTCGGCATTACCCATATTGTGTTCTTCAATGCATTTTATAAGCGCCGATATTTTATCAGCCGCGCGGATTATTTTTTTATACTCCGAATTGTCTGCGTATATGTCCGAATAGACATCTTGCATATCATTTGGCAGAAGCTCTAAAAGCTTATCTGCAGCCGAACGCTCGATTTGCCTGTACACCTCGCGTATTTTTTCGTTATTATATTTTATTGGGGTTGGCATATCACCGGTTATAATTTCGGTTGTATCGTGAAACATTGCAAGTACCGCCGCGCGCTCAGGGTCTAAATCACCGCCAAAACGCCTATTATTAATAACGCAAAGCGCGTGGGCTATAAATGCCGTTTCTAAAGAATGCTCGCAAAGATTTTCGGTACGGGTGTTTCTCATTAATCCCCATCGATTTATGTGCTTCATTCTCGAGAGCATTGCAAAATAATGATAAACCATATATTTTAATTCTTCCTTTACAAAAAACTACAAAAAATAAAATATTAAAACATTACTCAGCTATTGAATATTATAACAGAAACTGATATAATATCAATATATATTTTTGTTTTAATATAAGAGGGTTATATTATGCAGCAACTAAACTCGGTACGCATACAAAAGAATATGTCTCTGCAAGCCTTTTTAATAGGGTTTTTTATTGCTGCGGCGTTTTTTATTCCCTATATCGTAATTGATGGGGGTTACTTTTTATTTTATGGCGATTTTAACGTGCAACAAGTACCCTTCTATCAGCTGAGTCACGAGGCAGTAAAAAGTGGAAATCTTGGTTGGTCAAGCTATACCGACCTTGGCACGAATTTTATAGGCTCGTATTCCTTTTATCTTTTAGGCAGTCCGTTTTTTTGGTTTACACTGTTATTCCCAAATAGCTTTGTGCCTTACCTTATGGGGCCACTGCTGATTTTAAAATTCGCATTAGCCACACTTACAGCATATCTTTACATCCGCCGTTATGTTAGAAGCCCCGAAACCGCAGTGCTTGGCGGTATTTTGTATGCATTCTCGGGTTTTTCGGTATACAACATTTTCTTTAACCATTTCCACGAAGCTATAATTGTATTCCCGTTGCTGCTTTTAAGCATAGATATGCATATAGCCGACCGTAAGCGCGGTCCCTTTGCCGCTATGGTATTTATATGCGCGGTTACGAACTATTTCTTCTTTTATGGAATGGTAGTATTCTCGGTAATATATTGGTTTTTACGTACAATAGGTGGCAGCTTTAGACAGAACCTACGCGGCTTTTTACTATTTGCGCTTGAAGCAGTTATAGGTCTACTAATGTCTATGGCACTACTATTGCCGTCTATTCTGAGCGTTTTACAAAATCAGCGGCTTTCAAGTGTTTCTTTGGGCTACGATTCCTGGCTTTACGGCAGGGTGCAGATATATGCAAATATTTTAGAAGTGCTTTTCTTCCCACCCGATATCCCTGCAAGACCTGTTTTCTTCCCTGATGCCGACGTAAAGTGGTCTTCACTTGGCGCTTGGTTACCGCTATTTAGTGTTACTGGTGTACTTGCTTTTATGAAATCAAAGCGTGGACACTGGATAAGCAGACTATTAAAAGTAAGCTTATTTATGGCGCTTGTGCCAATCTTAAACGCCTCATTTTCTTTCTTTAACAGCGCTTATTATGCGCGTTGGTTTTATATGCCGATTCTGATTATGTGCCTTGCAACAGTTATGGCTATTGAAAACCACCAAATTGACTGGAAACCTGCTTTGCGCACCGTTTCTATAATAACCGCCGCCGCTACTCTCATTATAGGTCTTTGGCCCGAGGGAAAAGACGAAAACGGCGATATCACACATTTCGGTATATTCACTTTTGAGGAAAACAGCTACACCTATATTGGCAGATATTGGACTGCTTGTGCTATTGCGCTTGGCTCTTTGCTTGTGCTGTGGTTATTACTACGGGCATACAGAAAATATCACGCGGTTTTTGTTAAAAACGCTATTACTGCTGTAGCTATAATTTCGGTAATATATTCTGCAGTGTTTATCGGTTGCGGTAAAGCACACTCGTACGATATTAAAAACGAGGTTATACCAAACCTTATTGAAGGCGAATTAAAGCTTGAGGGTGACCCCGACACCTTCCGTATAGACTGCTACGAATGTATGGATAACACGGCTATGTTTTTGGGGTATAGAGGAATAAATGCGTTCCATTCGGTTGTCCCCTCGAGTATCACCGAGTTTTACGAATATATCGGTGAAGAACGCAGTGTTGGAAGCAGACCCACTACCGACTGTGCGGGAATCCGCCCCTTACTTTCGGTTAAATATCTTTTAAGCCGTAACGGTGGCGATAGTTTTGTTGACGAGTCTGATATTCCTAAAATGGAAGGCTATAACTTTTTAAAGACCGAAAACGGATTTGACGTTTATGAGAACGAAAACTATATCCCCTACGGCTTTACCTACGACCATTACGTTAGCCGAGAAATTTGTGATGGACTTTCGGATTATCTAAAGCCTAATATGATGCTTAAGGCTATGTTGCTTTCCGATCAACAAATTAAAAAATACGGAAAGTTACTTAAGAATATCGAAGACGAAGAATATTATCTGTCTTACGAGCAAATGGCAGAGGATTCTGCTAAACGTAGAAAAACCTGTGCCTACAGTTTCCAGTATACCAACAGCGGCTTTAACGCTAAAACGAACCTTAAAAAGAGCAACCTTGTATTCTTTTCTGTTCCTTATGAGGACGGTTGGACTGCTTATGTAAATGGCAGTCCTGTGGAAATTGAAAAGGTGAACGTTGGATTTATGGCAGTGCTCTGCCCCGAAGGTGAATGTGAGATAAACTTTGTTTATACTACACCGGGACTTCATCTTGGCGTTTTAATCTCGGTTACTGCAGCGGTTATGTTCTGTATATATCTCTTTGGCGTGCATAGATACAGACGCACACACCCCTACCGCTATAGCGGAGAATGGCCCGAGGGCGAGGAGTTAGCCGCTTACTTTAAAAACAATCCCCTTATAGAGCCGCCTAAACCCGAGCTTGCACCTAAAATGCAAGAATTAATTTCAGACGAGCAAAGTGAAGAAGAACAAAGCGACACCTATGTTGATATAGAGGCGTTACACAAATTTATAGGAGATAATGAGGATGACTAAGCTTAACAGCACACCTACCCTTTACCTTGCTGTTCCGTGTTTTAACGAGCAAGAGGTACTGCAAGAAACTGCAAATCGTTTACAAGAAAAGCTTGGTGAAATGATGGTGGCAGGAACCATAAGTGACCACAGCCGTATACTTTTTATAGACGATGGCAGCAAGGATGCTACTTGGGAAATAATTGACAGTTTGCATAAAAGCAACAGCCTTGTGTGCGGACTTAAGCTCTCACACAACCAAGGTCACCAAAATGCTCTGCTTGCCGGCCTTATGACTGCAAAGGAGTATGCCGACTGTGTAATTTCTATGGACGCAGATTTGCAAGACGATATATCCGTGCTTGATAAATTTATAGAAAAATACAACGACGGTTGCGACGTTGTTTACGGTGTTCGTTCCTCCAGAAAAAGCGATACTGCTTTTAAGCGCAAAACAGCCGAAGGATACTACAAATTCCTTAGTTTGCTTGGTGTTGACATAGTATACAACCACGCAGATTACAGACTAATGAGCCGCCGCGCTTTAGATGCTTTAGCAGAATATAAAGAGGTTAATCTGTTTTTGCGCGGTATAGTAAGGCTGATTGGTTTTAAAACCGCAACTGTTGAATACGAACGCCACGAGAGGTTTGCGGGCAAATCCAAGTATCCTTTCAAAAAAATGCTTTCATTCGCTTTAGACGGAATAACCTCTTTTAGCGTGAAACCCATAAAAATAATTGGCAACCTTGGTGTTGTTATATCCATACTAAGTATATTTGCAATGCTTTATGCGTTTATTTCCAAACTTACGGGCAATGCTGTTGCAGGTTGGACAGCCATTGTAGCATCAATTTGGCTAATAGGTGGAATTCAGCTTTTGTCACTCGGTGTAATAGGCACCTACGTTGGTAAAATTTATAGTGAAACAAAGGCTCGGCCAAAATATATTATAGAGGAATTTTTAGAAAAGTAGGTTAAGCTATGCCACGATTTTTTTGTGAACACTTTAGTAACAATCCCGTTATTTCGGGGCTTGACGGCAAACATATTGCACGCTCACTTAGAATGAAGGTTGGCGAACAATTAACCATTTGCGACACTAAGGGCACCGACTACAACTGCGAAATTGTAAAAATAGAAGACGATACTGTTTTTCTTAAAATATTAAGCACCACCGAAAATAAAAGTGAACCCGACGTTTCGGTTACGCTTTTTCAGTGTATGCCAAAAGGTGACAAGCTTGATTACGTTGTGCAAAAGGCGGTTGAGCTTGGCGTTAGTGAAATTGTTCCCGTACTTTCCTCGCGCTGTGTTTCGCGTCCCGATAGCAAGGCTTTTTCGAAAAAGCGCGAAAGACTGCAAAAAATTGCCGACGAGGCGGCTAAGCAGTCGGGCCGCGGAATATGCCCAAAAATACATAATATGATAAGCTTTAATGAATGTTGCAGTAGGCTTTGCGACTACCAAAAAAGCATTGTTTTTTACGAGCTTGGCGGTGAACCGCTAACCAGACTTATTGATAAAGATATAAAAAATGTTGCTGTACTAATTGGCTCTGAGGGTGGCTTTAGTGTAGACGAAATTGACTTAAGCTTAAAAAGCGGTGCAGTAGCCGCTACCCTCGGTAAACGGATACTGCGCACCGAAACCGCACCTATTGCGGCACTTACAGGAATTATGCTGCTTAGCGGCAATTTGGAATAGGGAAGAGTGATAAATCCGAACCCGCCTTAAAGCGGCTTATTTTAGCACTTTTCGCTCTATTGTGTCTTGCAATGCATTTGTGTATTTGCGAGTATTTTAACAAAGATAGAGCAATAAATCGTCCTTTGTAAAACGAGTTCGGATTTATCGCTCTACCCTAAGAAAGGATTTTTAAAATGGCATCAAAACAATTATCAACCCCACAGAAAAACGACACAGTTGCTACTATGCACACCAATTTAGGTGATATAAAAATACTTATGTTAGAGGACTGTGCACCAAAGGCAGCAGAAAACTTTTTAACACACGCCAAAAACGGCTACTATAACGGACTTACCTTCCACCGCGTTATTAACGATTTTATGATTCAGGGCGGTGATCCAACAGGTACGGGTTGCGGCGGTGAATCTATTTTTGGAAGCCCCTTCCAAGATGAGTTCACACCCGAAGCACACAACCTTCGCGGCGCGCTTTCTATGGCTAACTCAGGTCCCAACACCAATGGCAGTCAGTTCTTTATTGTTCAGGCAAAAACTGTTCCCGCACAAATGTTGGGTCAAATGAAGGGTATGCCCGAGGCCTTCCCCGAGGAGTTTGTGAATGCCTATTCTGAGCTTGGCGGCACACCCTGGCTTGATTTCCGCCACACAGTTTTCGGTCAGGTAGTAGAGGGTATGGATATTGTGGATAAAATTGCAGCGGTTGAGGTTGGAGCACAGGATAAACCTATAGAGCCTGTTGTAATTAACGGTATTGACGTTGAAACATTATAAAGAGCTATACGGCAAGGCGTACGCAATTTTAGGCGAGCTTACCCCCTTAACAAGCGACTGCGGTGTGCTTTGCGATGCCGCTTGCTGTAAGGGTGATACCACCACGGGTATGCGCCTTTTTCCAAACGAAGAATGTTCAATTAATACCATAAATGCCGAAAATTTAAGGCTTTGCGTTTGCGGAGGCAGTTGTAATAGAAATGAGCGCCCCCTTGCTTGCCGTATATTCCCCCTATTCCCCGTACTGCATAGTGACGGACGAATATCTGCAGAGATTGACACCCGCGCCATACGGCTTTGCCCACTTGCAGAAAACTGTGACAAGGTGAAATTTAATAAGGATTTTGTTCGTGCAGTACGTAAAGTTGGCAGACTGCTATGCCGTGACCCCGAATGTCGCGAATTTATTGAAGAGGCAAGCGCAGAAATCCGCCAATATTCTAAGCTTTTGGGCTTTAGTGGGCGCATTTCAAAAAGAGTATAAAAAATCCACTCGATAGTATTAATCGAGTGGATTTTCATTTTATTCTAACTCCGGCTTATCACAAAACTCTATCTCGGGAGATTTGCAACTATCTGTTTCAAAAACTATAATTTCGTTATTGCCCTCTTTTAGTATTGGCGCGGGTACGTAAAGCGTTTTTTGTGGGCCTGCAGAATTGTAGTATCTGCCAATATTAAAGCCGTTTATTGTAACAAAGCCCTTTTGGAAGCCTGTTAGCTTTATAAAGGTGTCGCAAGGTGTACCTTTAATATTTAGGTTGCCTTTAAAGAAGGCCGGTACCTTTAGGTTATCTACAGCCGACCAGTTTAAATTATCAAGCTCTTCCATAAATAGCGAGTGGTGTTGCCAGCCGAAATGGAAACGCAATCCAAAACGCACACCGCCTATAATACCCTTTTGGTCGAAAAGCTTTGGTCCGTAATTAACCCTGCCCATATTCTCTACCAAAATATCTAAGGTTGCGGTTTCGTTTTCTTTTAGGGTTAGTAATACCTCGTCGTTTCTTTTGGTGCGTTCGCGTATACCACAAAGCTTACCGTTTATAAATATATGTGCGCGGTCGTGCAGCTTGAAGACCAAAGGCAGCTGTTCGAACGGACCTTTAAGCACGGTTGAGTACATTACATATCCAAAATCTTGACCCAACTGCTCGAATGTTTGTGGGTTTTTAAACTCTTTTGGGCTTGAAAGCTGCTTTAAATTCTCGAAAAGCAGTGCAGTATACTCAAGGTTTACCTTGCCATACGCAGCTTTTTTTGTATTGCTTACCTCTAATGAGGATTTTTCGCCTGTGTTTTTCTCGATAACCTCTTTAATGGCAAAATAGGTTTCGGTAAGGTCGCCCGCCTCACTTAAAGGCGCGCCGTAATCGTAGCTTGTAACGGTGGGCTGATAATCGGTTTTATCTACGTCGTAATTGGCGCCATTATAAAAGCCGAAGTTTGTGCCACCGTGGAACATATAAAAATTGAACGAGCCGTTAACATCAAAGAACTCTTGCACCATAGCCGCTGTAGCCTCGGGGTTTATCTTAATATGTTCTTTATGCCAGTGGTCAAACCAACCACACCAAAACTCGCCACACATAAAGGGCTGATTTGCGCGAAAGCTTTTCATTATCTCTTTGCGGCGCTTAGGCTCACTACCGAAATTAGCAACCGACAGTACACCATCTACCGTTCCGCCGCCAAGCATAGAGGGTAGAGTTCCGTCGCAAGTGAAAATAGTGCAGTCTATACCCTCGTCGTGATAAATTTCTTCCACTTTCTTTAAATACTCGGTATCATCACCATAGCTACCATACTCGTTTTCGAGCTGTACCATAATGATATTGCCACCGTTTGTGCAAAGGTAAGGGCGAACGCGCGAAAACAGTTCCTTATAATATGGCTTAACCTTTTGAAGATACATAGGATCTGTACATCTTAAGGTAATATCCTTATAGTTTAAAAGCCACGAAGGAAGACCGCCGAAATCCCACTCGGCGCAAATATATGGACCAGGTCTTAAAATAACATTAAGCCCCAACTCTTTTGCGGTTTCTATAAATTTTACTATATCAAGTCTACCGCTAAAATCGAAGCTACCCTCTTGCCTTTCGTGCAAGTTCCAACACACGTAGGTTTCTACAGTATTAAACCCGCAGGCCTTTAGCTTCTCTAAGCGGTCGTACCAATAATCAGGATGAACGCGGAAATAATGTATAGCACCCGATATAATTTGATAGGGCTTGCCGTCCATTAAAAAGTTATCGTTATCATAGGTAAGTATACCCATTTTATTGCACACCTTTTTTGGTTATTTTTTACACTATATAATAATTATACTTAACGATATTTATTTGTCAATAAAAACGCAAGATATTATCAAAATTCAGCAAAAAGCACCGTCTAATTTTACTTAGGCGGTGCTAATTACTTAATTTACTGAGCTGAAATTGTTATAAGATGCTTAAAATCCGACATATTGTATACTGCTATACCGCCATCGGCACATACGTAGAAATGGTCTCCTACGTAAAGTCCGCGTATATTAGCCCATTCCAAATCAAGATAAAGTTTGCATTTTTGTTCGAAATCCTTTTCCTTTGGATTATATTTATAAACGCAATATTCATTTTGGTCTTCACGGTAATTATACATATTAAAGCCAATAAGCTGTTTTTCGGTATCAACAAATATTGCCTTGTGATTATAAACACCCTCGCTATCCGCGTATCTGTTGGACACTGTTTGAGTAACAATTTCGCGAACGTCGGTAAGGTCCTTAATATCAAACATAGTTAGCTTTAACGAGGTGGTTACAGAGTTTTCGGTGTTGTAGCCAAAGCCTAAAAGGGTATCTTCGCTAAAGGGGTGCAGATAGCTTGAGAATCCGTCGATTTTTAGTGCCGATAATATTTTTGGCTCCCTCGGATTTTTTAGGTCTACAGCAAATAGTGGGTCGGTTTCGCGGAAGGTTACAAAGTAGCCTATTTCCCCCGTAAAGCGTGCCGAATAGATGCGTTCATCCTCTGCCAAGCCCTCTATAGAGCCTACAGCTTCCATTTTATCAAGGCTTAATACGTATAGCGAATTTGTGGTAGTAGCATTAAAGGTGCTATCAACGTAATTGTATTTATATTTCTTTATAATTTTCTGCTTAGTAACGGTGGTGCAGACACGCAGGTGTCCCTCGTAAACGTCCATAGAGAACTGATTTAGTAAGCTTCCCTTTACTCTGCCTTTTGTTTTGTACTCTATATTTCCGTCCTTTACCGAGAACAGTAAAAGGTCTGTATAGTCGTACTGTACTCCGGTTTTTTGATGTGGGTAAACGTACTCGCTAATCACCATATATTCGCTGTTCATATAAACGTTGCTGCCGCCGCCAAGCACCGATGCCGAGGATATCTGTTTACCATCCTTAGAGTTATAGGCGGCTGTTACTATCATACTACTGCTGTCGGGTGCTTCGGGTATACAAATGCAGCTTTCGGATACATAAAGCGTATCCTCACCCACTATACACTTTGGAACGTAGGTGTCGATATCATCCTTTTTAACACCATCAAGCTTTACGCTATGCTCGGTTACAAGGTAGAGCTTACCGCCCACCATACGAGAAGAACAGTACAGTCCGTCCTGCGCACCCTTGTTTACAAGCTTTATATCTTTGTGGTCGGTTATATCGTATACCATAAACTGTGTAATGGAATTCAAGTAATACCCGTAATTAACATCAGAAAATGAAACTACCTTGTCTTGAGTATCACTATTATCATTTTCAGAAACAAACGAACTGATAATAACAACTAACCGATTACCCGAAAGATACATTTCTCTTGCGTTAAAATCTCTATAGTTTTCTTTCTTGGGCTTGATGTTAATACTGCTTATCTGACGGGTGTTTATGCCTTTTGCCGAGTATACGTTTACTTTAGCGCCAAACGGCTCATAATCGTTTTTTAGCACGTAGATATTCTCTCCGTCGGTTTTTACAATATCCGCCTCGTCAACACCCTCAACCTGAACGTTGGTATCTGAATGGTCTTTCTTTTGAGTATTACTGCTATTAGTATTAACGTCAGCGGCTGAATTGCCCTTAAGTGCAATTCCATCCTCGGTTGCCACCAACTCACCTTCAGCGTCTACAAGGTCTTTTGAAACATACCCATAATGCTTTTCTGATTTACTGCGTTTATACAGTTTGTCATAAGCATTATAAAGCTCTTTATAACCGTTCTTTATGTTTTGCGGTTTTACGGTTTCTATTACCTTGCTTTCAGTATTATCTTTTACTATGGGCGCACTATCTCTGCTTGCGCCAAAATAAATACCTACCGCTATTATTGCAATCGAGGCTACTGCGGCTATAAACCTTTTATATGGGAACTTGATTTGTATTATCTTTTTTTGCCCCTCTGCTTCTATTAACTTTTCTATTCTCTGCTTTGTAGCCTCCGATGGCTTTAAGCTATCGTTTGCTTTTTTGTATTTATCCTTAAACAATATTCTCATCTCCTATCATATATTGTTTCAGCTGCTCGCGTGCACGGCTCAAGCGCTGCTTTACTGCCGAGGGGGATATCTGTAAAATTTGGGCAATTTCGTCTACCTTTAAACCCTCGTAATAGTAAAGATGAACAACCGTTTTGTATTTGGGATTCAAGGCTTGCACTGCGAAATAAACGTCCCGTTCCTCTGTAGTTTCAAAAGCTATATTTTCCTCAAAGCTTGCTTGGTGACGCCTAAATGCACTGCCCAATAACTTTTTAGAGCAGTTAATTGTAACCTTAATAAGCCATGCCTTTGCGTGTTCTGAGTTTTTAAAGGTTGGGTTTAATTTAACAACACGCAAAAACACCTCTTGCAACACGTCGTCTGCACTCGCTTCTCTACCTACACGCGCAAGTGCCAAGCGCCAAACCATATCGGAATAGCGTTCGAAAAGCTTAGTTGGTGTAATTTTAAATTCTTGCTCGCTTTTGGGAATATCGCGCGAAATTTCCTGCATAATTTTCCCTCCTCGTAAATAAAACCCCGCAAGGCTTCTTTTGGTTACATTTTTTAAAAAAGACCCCGAAAAATTTTTTCGAGGTCTTGGTGTCTATTTTGTTATCGCAGCACAAAAATGTGTTACTACAAGCTCGGTTAAACAGCCTGGTCGCAAAGCTTTTAAGGTTTCTGTAGCCTTATCTGCAATAAGAATAAGCTCGGCACGGGACAGTGCAACAGAAGGCTGATTGCCCAAAGAAATTCTTCTAAGCTCTATTGAGGCTCTGCTATAAAGAAGTTTAAGAAAACTGCTAAAGCCCGCTAAATCGCGATTATATCGGCGCAAAATTTTAAGCACTTCGTAAGAGTGATGTCTGCCAAGCGCCCCCATTACAAGCTCTACCGTTTGGGCGTCCTCGCCTTGTCCGCCGTTTTTAAGTTGCGCTATTGCCTTGCCTATATTATTATCAGCAAGACTTAATGCCGCTTCAATTTGCTCGTCACTCGCCTCTCGGCACTCGGTCTTTAAAACCTCTTTCGCCTCAGCGTAAGTCGGTGCATTTAAAGTTAGCACGGTACAGCGAGAAATTATGGTTTCTAAAAGCATTGAAGCAGAGCTTGCAAGCAGAATAAAAACAACGTACTGCGGTGGCTCTTCCAAAATTTTTAAAAATGCGTTGGCGGCAGGAACGTTCATTTTTTCTGCGTCTTCTATAACATATACCTTGCGTTCGCACCTATCGGGTCTATCGTATGCGCGGCGACGCAAGTTTCGTATTTCATCAACGCTGATAAGATTTTTTTGGGGTGAAACTACTGAAAAATCAGGGTTGCTTCCTGCATCAAACAGTTTGCAAGAACGACATCCGTTACAATACTCGGCACTATTCATACAAAGTATAGACTTTGCAAGTGAACGCGCGAGGGTGCGTTTGCCAAGCCCCTCCTCACCCTCTAAAAGAATTGCGTGGGGAAGATGACCGCCCTTTAACATACCGCGAATTATAGCTTTTAAACCATCATTGCCAACGAAATTTTTAAACACAGCCCTCTCCCCTTTCTTTAACTCTACAAAATATAATTCAATAAGTGTTGCTGAGTGTCAAGTCTGTTTGCGCCTTGTTTCTGCCGACTGATTTTTCGTTTGGGAAAACGTGTGGATTTTGGTAAGGCTTTGTGCCTACCAAAATGCAAACGTGAACCTAAGCGAAAAAGCAGACGCGCGAAATCGCAAACTGACCTTGCACGAAGCAACATTAAACTGCCTTACAAAAATAAACACAATAACAAATGGAAAATACAACGCGCAAAACCGCAATAATTATTGAGTGATGCAACTTTAAACTATAAAACCAGTCTTTTTCATAGCCTTAAAGAGTGTGCGGTTAGCAAGCTTGCAAGCTTTTTGGGCACCCTCTTTGTAAAGGCGTTCTAACTCTTTTTTATCTGTAATTAATCTTTCATAGTTCTCACGAATTGGACGGAGTTCTTCAACAACTGCCTCGCCCACTGCACGTTTGAAATCGCCATAGCCCTTGCCCTCAAACTCGGCTTCAACCTCCTTCGCTGATTTGCCTGTGATGGTAGAATAAATACCAATAAGGTTATTAATGCCAAGCTTATTTTCACCAATGCAAACTTTGGCCTCTGAATCGGTTACGGCACGGTTGATTTTGCGGATTATATCATCGGGCTTATCAAGAATTGCAACGTACGAGTTTAGGTTCTCGTCCGATTTGGACATCTTTTTTGTTGGGTCTTGAAGTGACATTACGCGTGCGCCAACCTTTGCGATATATGGCTCGGGGATTTTAAAAACGTCGCCATATATACCATTGAAACGACCCGCAATATCGCGTGTGATTTCTATGTGTTGCTTTTGGTCCTGACCAACAGGCACGAAATCAGGCTGATACAAAAGTATGTCAGCTGCCATTAAAACGGGATAAGAGAACAGACCGACGTTTACGTTATCGGCATGTTTTTGGGATTTATCCTTAAACTGAGTCATTCTCGACATTTCACCAAACTGGGTATAACAGCTTAAAAGCCAGCTTAACTGTGCGTGGTGCGGAACGTGTGACTGAATGAAAATTGTTGATTTTTCGGGGTCTAACCCTAAAGCCAAAAGCAGCGCGTATGTACTTAAAATCTGCTGGCGCAGTTTTGCAGGCTCTTGCCTTACAGTAATTGCGTGCAGGTCTGCTACTGCGTAGATACAGTCGAACTCACCGCTTTTTTCCATAGCCACAAAGTTTTTAAGCGCACCAAGATAGTTACCAAGTGTTAGCTGACCGCTTGGCTGAATACAACTTAGTACGCGTTTCTTTGGTTGTAAAATAACGTTATCACTCATAATATTTCCTTTCTTACAAAGCCCTTTGTATAGATACAAGCTTTTATGTGAAAAATATAAATACACATATATATTACCACAAAAATTTACTTGTAACAAGTGGGGTATTAATAAAAATGTCTAAATTTCGTAAAGGTAAAAGCTTTTTTCTGTTTTTTACCTCTATGCTTTTAACTGTATTTATTTTGGGTAGCGGTCTGCTATTTGCATTTACCGATTCGGTTTCATATAGCGAAGAAGCTAATATCTTGCCACAGCAAAGCGCTAATATGCGTTTGCTTTTTTGCGAAACAGATAACAACCTAAGCTACGAAATAAACATTGATTTTGATTTAGAACTACTTACAGTTAAACGGTTAGAGTTTGATAACAGCGTTTATCAAAGCAAAGGTCTTAGTGGTACTCTTGCGGCGGCAAGGGGATTAACAGGTGGCTTTTTTGGTATACTTATTGCTACCGAAACTCAAGCGGCGGCACTTGTTGATTACGTGGGAGGCTACCCCTGTCTTGTAGGCAAGCATATCTCTACTATTTGCGGAGATATCGGCACCGGCTACCAAACACTTGCGGGAGTGGCTGTTACCAAAATTTTTAAAAACGAGAAAAATAATCGCGAGCTTTGCCTTAATATTGCCAAAACCACAACAGAAAACTGGTGCAAAATATTAGGTGAGCCCCGTAATTTTTTTAAGCTTTTATCTCTTACTACTAATAATCTTTCCTATACCGACTATCTTCCGCTTGCCGATAAATTCTCGACACTTTATAAGGAATAATATTTTTTATTGACAAAATATGAAATTGTGGTAAAATATTCTTGCAGATAATTGCAAAAACAGAGTAGGCAAATGTGCGTTAAGTGCCGCTTGGACGGGGAGTTGCCAAGTGGACGAAGGGTGTGTAAAACACCTGCGGTACGCTTGCCGCATCCCGCTGTAAATAAGAAGAACTATCCTCCTTATTTGCTTTATGGGAAAATTGGGAGGTATTTTTATGTCAAAAAATAAGTATGGAGTTTTGTGGATTTGCTTTTGCGCAGTTATGGCGGCGCTTGTGTTTGTGCTTGATTTGTTAGCTATAAGGGTGGGCAACAGCTATAAAATCACTATTTCCGCTTTGCCAATAATCCTTACTGCAGTACACTATGGTCCCCTATCGGCTTCTTTAGTTGGCTTAATAGGTGCGTTTTTAGGCCAGCTTGTAAGCTACGGAATCGGCGCTACAACACTGCTTTGGATTTTACCCGCAGGTGTCAGAGGTATATTAGTGGGCTTGTTATTTATTGCATTCGGACGCAAATTAAAGCCGCTTTGCTTGATACCGGCTGTAGTAATTTCTTCGATATGCGTTACCTTTTTAAACGTTATCGTGGGTTACATAGACGCTTACGTTTATAAATATTCCTTTGCGGTAGCTTCTGTAGATATCTTTATTAAGCTTGGCCTCGGTATAACTACTGCCATAATTTTAAGCTTAATTACGATACCCGTAATAAAACCCGTTTCAAAATTTTTAAATAAATAAAATATAACGTTGTTCAAGTACTATTCGCTTCGCGAGATTTAAAGGCGAATAAAATATCACTTTTGATTTATCAGAAATAACACCATTAAAATATTTTCTTTTGAGATAGTAAAACGGATGAGTAGATTTTCTACACATCCGTTTTATATTTTTCTTATACCTTGACAAGCAGGGAAATTGTACGGCACTTTTTCAGCTCTTTGGGTGAACCTAAACCCCTTTAAAAAGCAGCTTCAGCGTCATATCGTTCTGAACTTTCAAAACGAATGGTTAATTGTTCTTCTTCGAAGGCAGTTCTTTCAATTATAGTTTCAGGGTAAATAATAACACCACCACTTTCAATGAAAGAAACATCATCCGTAACACACTGGAACTCATATACGAAGGAACCAAATTCATCTACAAATACAATTCTTTGAACATTGTCTGTTTGGCCAGCTTCAACTTGGGTAATCGATATGTCTAAATTGTATTTTTTAGCAAACCCTTCTCCGTCTATATAACCATCGGTGAAATTAAAAACATAAGCTCTATCAAACTCAAACGAGAATATATCTTGCACAGTTGCAGTTTCTTGCTTACTTATAACAGAAATAAGTTTTGATTTATAATCTTCATTTTTTTTGATTACAAGCCGCCAAACTAAACAACATTATCCCACAAAGAATTATGGCAAATAATCTTTTAATTTTCATTTTCTTTGCCTCCTTTATAACAATATTTTAGCATTTAATCATAGTGAGTTCAATATCAAAAAATCACCACCAATTACTTGGTGGCGATTTTGCTATATTATTCAACCGCTGTCCTTTACGGTACGTCCCCTATGGATGCTTTTTCTTTTAGAAATTATCGTGCAGTCTAAACTCCTATTGAATACTGATTAATTAATCTACGCTCAAACCTTACCCTATCTTTCTCTAAAAGAGCAGATACTTATGGGTGGTATTTGAAAGTTTCATCTTCTTTATCAAAATAAAAAATTCTTTCACTTGTAACTGTCTGCGTTGGAACAACATTACTATAATCGTTATTCGAAACATTTTTCACCAATAAAATCAAGCCATAAAAAACTAAATCATCATACCCATCAGCATTTATATCATCACAATAACTGTTTAGTTTTTTATTAGCATATACAACAGAATAGGGATATGTTTTTGATTCATTATCAAACAACAGATTTGAAGTGTTGAAATTTAGACTATTTAAATACTCAAATCCATTTGCACTTTCAAAATGCGAATCAACAGTATTGGGAATCTCAAATACAACTCTGCCCTTATCTACGCTATAAAAGTAACTATTTCCATTACCTTGATGATTGGAAATATCAAATTGCCAATATAATAAATTATTAATTCTTAAGCTTTTATACCCAATAATATTACCCTTTAATTCCTCAATCTCGATAATATTACTAAGAACGCCATTTATTAATTCGAAAGAAAAAATTGTAGAATCTATATCATTAAAGTCACTAGCTATTAACAAATACTTACCATTTTCTTCGTTGGGATCGATTGGTATTTTTATTAAATTGTCTTTCTTTGATAAATTCGCATCCTTTCTCAATAGCACATCAATGGAACCTATATCAATACTTTTACATGAACAGTGCGTTAATATTATACAAATGATTGTAAAAATTATAACTAATCGTTTCATACTTCTCTCCTTTTAGTCAAAATGGCACTAGGATTCTTGTAACACTTTTTAACTTTTGAATAATAATTAGGAACTCCACCACTATTATATGTCGAATATGTAGTACCATCGCTACCTACAACATTTCCGGTTGCTTTTTTGATATTTTTTCACATACATTAGACCGCGTAATTGCAAGGTGATCACAATTGCCGCCAAATACAATGAGTGAGTCGATAGTTTTTCTTTTTTAATTGGACAATATCACTAGTACATAATTCACCTATTTTTTTCATTGCCGTGAAAATTAAGTATTACCAAATCTGTAGATTTAAGGGCGTTCCATTTTTCTATAATACCATCTTTACTGTTAATTGAAATCATTTTACCTGCTCAAAGCAAACGAATTTATTTGAGCATTATTTCATATTAAGCATTTTATTGAATTCATTTAGTAAATAATCCCAATCTGCTTTATCGTAATAGTAATGCCCGGAATCTTTAAGTTCGTTTACCGTTATACATGAATTTTGTTTTAAGTATTTTATGCTTTTCTTTGAAACCATCTCATCATTTTTAGATTGATATACCGAACAAGGTGTGTTCAACCCGTTTATCATTACGCGAGTTCGACGAATTTTTGCAAACAGTTCGAAAAATCTTGGTATCCATCCTATATAATTAAAAGGATTAACATCTTTCTCAATACCATAACATTTTTTTGCTGCTAATGCTTCTAAATCGTCGGGGTTGATTTTATCAAAATATACTTTTAATGAATTGATAAACATTTTTAGTTTCAAAGATAATTTTAAAGGAACGGCAAGTAAAAACAAATTAGAAATCTTTTTATTTTTAATGGCCTGTTCGATTGCTAACAATGTTCCCAAAGAGTGAGCAACGATATATATTTTATTATGCGTTGCAGATAATTCTTCAACAACCGTAGAAACCTGTAATTCCCACTTTTTCATTGAAGTTTTCGAAAAATCTCTAACACCTTTTCCGTGTCCGTCTAAAAGCAGATTATATATCGAAAAAGTGTTTGGGATTAATGGGATAAATTCATTGAAATGATTTGGTGTTCCTACAATTCCGTGGATAAATAAAATGGCAGTTTTTGAACCGTCGCATATTTTAATATATTCCTTGTGTTCCATATTGTCACCACCATTGATTTATTATAACACGGTAGCTCCAAAAGAACAAGTATTAAGGCAATATCACTCGGCATTTGCCGAATATCACTGCGAAGCAATAGAACTCGCTTTTGGCGAATAAATCTGCGAGACTTCCTTTTGAGAAGTCTCGCCTCGGATGCCGTTATATTTTTTCTTAGAAATTATCGTGCAGATATAAAGTGCGTGATGTTTTATGCAGATGCACGCTTAGTAGCAGTCCCACGCCGCAATAAAGACAACAAAGGCTTGTACCGCCTGCCGAAAAGAACGGAAGTGTTACGCCAATAACGGGCAGGAGTGAGGTGCACATACCTATATTTATAATTATCTGTGCCAAAAGCATAGAAAAAACGCCCATACTTATATAGCTTCCAAGCTCGTCACGTGCGTTATGTGCTACTACAATAGCGCGAAAACACAATGCGCCCAAAAGCAAGAACACAAGCAAGCAACCAACAAGGCCAAGCTCTTCACCTATAGCGGTAAAAATGAAGTCGTTATAGGCTTCAGGTATGGTGTCGGACTGAACAAGGTCTCCGCGGAATAGTCCTTTACCGAAAATTCCGCCGTTTGCAAGAGCTATTCTTCCTTGCCATTGTTGCCAGCCCGTACCTAAAAGGTCAGCCTCTAAATCGAACAAGGAAAGTATACGTTCTTTTTGCTGGTCGTCTAAAACATAAAAATACAGCAAGGGTAGCGCCACTGCTATTCCTACAAAGGCGGCTATAAAATACCTTAGCTTAATGCCTGCAGAGAACATCATACATATGAACATTATAAAGAAGACCATTGCAGTACCGTCGTCGCCCTGCATATGAATTAAAACTACAGGCACTCCGCCGTGTATACAAAGCAAAATTATATTATAGAACTTATTAATATTCTTTTTTACCGCGCTTAAATGCAACGAAAAAGTTATAATAAAAGCTATCTTTAAAAGCTCTGACGGCTGGAAGGTTATATTACCGGGTAGCATAAGCCATGCCTTATCGTCTGTACCGTTTGGCGCAAAGCCGATAATAAAAGTTAAAAATACAGGCACAAGCCCTGCTATTGCAATTATAGGCCAAAGCTTTTTATAAACACCATAGTCTATTTTTGATATAACTATTGCTATTGTTAAACCTAAAAGGAAGCCGAAAAACTGCACTAAAAACTGCCTTACCGAGCCAGCAGACAACACCGCAAGGCAACCGAATAACGTAGCAGCAGAGCTTAAGCCAAACACGGCTTTATCGCTTTCGCGAATATAGTCTGCTATTGCACTAAAAAATCTACTCACAGTTTTTACTCCTTTCACACAGAATTCAGATATATTCAGTATATTATATTATTACACATTCCGCAAGTAAAATCTTTAAATAGCACTTTAAAATTGGGTTGGAATGTGCTATACTTATAAAAAAGTAATTTATTTGGTGAGTGTTTTAAATGACCTTTATCTCAAACAATGTAACCGAAACCGTTAATTTAGGCAAAAAATTAGGCAGCAGTTTATGTAGCGGCTGCGTTATTGCCTTTTACGGTGATTTGGGTGCAGGCAAAACCCACTTTATTTCGGGGTTAGCACAAGGCATTGGCTTTGTTGGTGAAACCTACTCGCCTACCTTTTCGCTTGTTAATGAGTACATAGGCGGTAAGCTTCCGCTTTACCACTTTGATATGTATAGGGTAACCAGTTGGGAGGACCTTTACTCTACAGGCTTTTTTGATTATATGGATATGGGCGGCGTTTTAGCTGTCGAGTGGAGTGAAAATATAGAAGCCGCACTACCCGAAGACGCCATAAGAATTACCATTTTGAACACGGGTGACGGGACCCGTAAAATAGATATAGAAGGGATTGAGTTGATATGAAGCTGCTCGCCATTGATTGCTCGGCAATACCCGCCTCGGTTGCAATCACTGACAACGAAAAACTGCTTACAGAGTTTTACTGCAATATTGGTCTTACACATTCTCAAACCCTTATGCCTATGGTTGAAGCAACACTTAAGGCTACAAATTTAGAGCTTTGCGATATCGACGGGCTTTGCATCTCGGCAGGTCCCGGCTCATTTACAGGGGTTCGCATTGGCATTAGCACAATAAAAGGGCTTGCCGCACCAAAAAACAAAAAGTGTGTTGGCGTATCCACCTTAGAGGCTATGGCTTATGGCTGCACCTCATTTAGCGGTATTGTTGCCGCAATAATGGATGCGCGCTGTAATCAATGCTACTGCGCTTTGTTTTTAAGCGAAAACAATAAAATTACAAGAATAACCGAAGATATGGCATTGCCAATGTCAGAGCTTTGTGATAAAATAAAAGAGCTAAATTCGAAACACAATAAACCCGTTTTAGCGGTTGGCGATGGGGCGGCACTTTTCACTAAAGGCTTCGGCGAACAGCTACCCTTTACTTCCCTTGCAAGCGAGGGTTGTCGATATCAGTCGGCACGATTTGTTGCTGCAGCGGCGTTAAATAAATTTATTTTGGGTGAAACGCTCAATCATAGCGAGCTTCAGCCAATATATTTGCGTTTGCCACAAGCAGAACGCGAATTAAAGAAAAAACCGGAGGAAAAGAAATGATTGCTATCGGTTGCGACCACGGCGGATTTACCCTTAAAACTGCTATTATGGAGCATTTAAAAGAACGCGGCATTGAATTTAAAGATTTCGGCTGCTATAACGGTGAGGCTGTAAACTACCCCGATATTGCCGAAGCGGTTTGCGAGAGTGTGGTTTCGGGGAAAAGCCGCCTTGCAATACTTTGTTGCGGCAGCGGTATTGGTATGTCGATGGCGGCTAACAAGGTTAAAGGCATCCGCGCTGCCGCTTGTAGCGAAACATTCTCTGCTGAGTTTACAAGGCGCCACAACGATGCAAACGTGCTATGCCTTGGCGGTAGGGTTATTGGACCTGCAGTTGCAAACCAGATGGTAGACCTTTTTGTTGATACCGAGTTTGAGGGTGGACGCCACCAAACCCGTGTTGATATGATTACTGCAATAGAAAATAAATAAAATCAAGGAGCATAAAATTATGAGCAAGGTATTAGTTTTTGACCATCCTCTTATCCAGCACAAGCTATCAATTTTACGCGACGAAAAAACAAGCACCAAGCAGTTCCGCGAACTCGTTAGTGAAATTGCTATGTTTATGTGCTACGAGGCAACACGCGATTTACAGTTAGGTGACGTTGAGGTTACTACACCTATGGAAACCGCTACATTCAAAGCGCTAACCGGCCACGATATTGCTATAGTTCCTATTCTTCGTGCAGGTCTTGGTATGGTAGACGGCATACTTAACCTTATACCCACCGCAAAGGTAGGCCACATTGGTATGTACCGCGACCCCGACACACACGAGCCTGTTGATTATTACTGCAAGCTACCCGCCGAGCTTGACAAGCGCAACGTTTTTGTGCTTGACCCAATGCTTGCTACCGGCGGCTCTGCTATTGATGCAGTTACTTCTATAAAGAAGCACAACCCAAAAAGCATTAAGTTTATGTGCATTATTGCAGCACCCGAGGGAATCGAGGCTTTCACAAAAGCTCATCCCGACGTAGAGCTTTACTGTGCCGCACGCGACCGTCAGCTTAACGACCACGCATACATACTCCCCGGTCTTGGTGATGCAGGCGACCGCATCTTCGGTACAAAGTAATATTTCTTTAATAACTTTTAGTGGCTATCCTTATTTTAGGGTAGCCACTTTATTTTTGTGTCACTACCGAGTAATATTCCATATTCCTACTTTCATATAATTTATAAAAAGTTAAGGAAAGGTAGGACCAAGGAATGAAAGGCTATCAACCAGAGGGGTGGAATATCGACACCACCGAAAACCGTTATATGATTTCCTCACCCTCTACAGTTTATGAGGCTATGAACAGAGGCGATATTTTAGAGGCACGCGCTACAATGTGCGACTATGACCACAACCTTATTGTAGAACTTGGTTGTATGAAAGGCATTATACCAAGAGAGGAAGGCAGCATCGGCATTGCTGAGGGCAAGGTTAAGGATATTGCTTTAATCTCTCGGGTTGGCAAGCCTGTTAGTTTTATTGTTGATTCGGTTTATCCTGACGAAAATGGCAAGCTTTGTGCCCGTCTTTCGCGCAGACGCGCACAAGAAAAATGCGTAAGAGAGTACATTTCTCAGCTACAAATGGGTGACGTTATAGGCGTTAGAATCACCCATCTCGAGCCATTTGGCGCTTTTTGTGATATCGGCTGTGGAATTATTGCGCTACTGCCAATCGACTCTATCTCGGTGTCGAGAATATCCCACCCAAGTGACCGATTTTCGCGCGGTGACGATATAAAAGCGGTGGTACGTAGTATTGATTCAAACGGCAGAATTACCCTGTCAGCCAAGGAGTTGTTTGGTACTTGGGAGGAGAACGCAGGTCTGTTTTCACAAGGTCAAACCGTATCGGGCAAGGTACGTTCGGTTGAAAGCTATGGAATATTTATAGAACTTACACCAAATCTTGCAGGGCTTGCAGAACTGCGTGAGGGCGTTAAGGTTGGGCAAACCGCAAGTGTTTACATAAAAAGTCTTAACCCCGAAAAAATGAAGGTTAAACTAATTATTATAGACACCTTCCCTGCCGATTGTAATATTAAATGCGATTATTTTATTGACAGCGGCCATATCGACCATTGGCGCTATTCTCCGAAAAATTGCGATAGAATTATAGAAACAGATTTTTGTAGGGCGCCAATTAAGACCTCTTGAAAAATTAGTAATAATATAGTATAATTTATGGGTTAGCAGGGTAATGCTAACCCATAGTTTATTTTAAAGGAAGTTATAAAAAAATGGCAGACGAAAAAACTTGTAGCGGAAAAGCACAGGGTTGCACGGGCGATTGCAGCAGCTGTTCGGGACATAAACAGCCCGAAAGTCTGATTGAGCCGCTAAATCAATATAGTAACGTAAAAAAGGTTGTTGCCGTTGTTAGCGGCAAGGGCGGTGTTGGTAAATCACTAACTACTGCTATGAGCGCGGTTATGATGTCGCGCCGTGGCTATAAGGTTGGTATACTTGATGCCGATATTACAGGTCCATCAATCCCTAAAATGTTCGGTATTACCACACGAGCACGTCAAAACGAGCTTGGCATATTACCTGCGGAAACCACAAACGGCATCAAAATTATGTCTATAAACCTACTTTTAGAAAACCCCGACTCCCCTGTTGTTTGGCGCGGACCCGTTATTGCGGGCGCCGTAAAGCAGTTCTGGACCGACGTTGTTTGGGGTGAGCTTGATTATTTGTTTATAGATATGCCTCCCGGAACGGGCGACGTTCCTCTAACCGTCTTCCAGTCTATCCCCGTTGACTGTATAGAAATTGTAACCTCACCGCAAGACCTTGTTTCACTTATAGTTAAAAAGGCCTACAATATGGCAAAACTTATGAACATTCGCGTGCTTGGTATTGTTGAAAATATGTCCTATATCGTATGCCCCGACTGTAAACGAGAAATTAGAATTTTCAAAGGCAACAGTCAAGGTATTGCCGACGAACTGGGACTTCCGCTTTTAGCTAAAATTCCTATGGACGCAGAGTTAGCCGAGCTTGCTGATAGCGGTAAGTTCGAACGCTTTTACCAAGATTATATGAGTGAATGTGCCGACGTGCTTGAAAAAATCTAATTTTAGGAGAATTTAAATATGGCTAAAAGTGACGTAATTCAGGCAGTGAAATTCACGCTGTTTTCTATTTCTGCAGGCGTTATTCAGGCACTTTCGTTTACCCTTTTAAACGAGCTCTTAACTATCTCCTACTGGCCTGCATATCTCACATCTTTAATTCTTTCTATACTTTGGAACTTTACCTTTAACCGCAAATTCACCTTTAAAGAGGCGGTAAATGTTCCTTTAGCTATGATGAAGGTTTTCGGCTTTTATCTTGTGTTTACACCCCTTTCTACCTATCTTGGCCACTTAGCAGAGGGAGCGGGCGTAAACGATTACATAATTTTAATTTTAACTATGCTTAGCAACTTTGTTTTAGAATTTTTATTCTACAAATTTGTTGTTTATAGGAACGAGACAAGCAAAAAATAAAAACTTTGGAGGTTTATCGTGGAAAGAGAAACTTTAGGCTCGCGCTTAGGCTTTATACTTTTATCAGCCGGTTGCGCGATAGGAATTGGAAACGTTTGGAAATTTCCCTACATAACAGGTCAATACGGTGGCGCTATATTCGTGCTTATCTACCTGTTTTTCTTAATTGCTATGGGCATTCCGCTTATGGTAGCAGAATTCGCAGTTGGTAGAGCAAGTCGTAAAAGTGTTGCGCTATCATTTAAAGTGCTTGAAAAACCGAAACACAAATGGCACCTACACGGCTATTCTGCCCTTGCAGGTAATATGCTTTTAATGATGTTCTACACCTGCGTTACAGGTTGGATGCTTTACTACTTCTATTTAACCGCATCGGGTCAGCTACAAAACGCAACCGCCGAATCGGTAAAAACGGTGTTTAGCGGTATGACGTCGGACCCACTTACTATGGGCTTGTTTACTATAGGTGTTATCGTTGTTGGCTTTGCAATTTGTGCTTTGGGCGTTAAAAACGGCGTTGAAAGAATCACTAAAATTATGATGCTCGCACTTTTAGCTTTAATTGTTGTGCTTGCTATAAATAGCGTTACTATAGACGGCGCAGAAGAGGGTCTGAGGTTTTACCTTATCCCCGACCCCTCTAAAATTGCCGAGCATGGTCTTGGTACTGTGCTAGTTGCAGCTATGAACCAGGCATTCTTTACGCTTAGTATCGGTATTGGCTCTATGGCTATTTTCGGTAGCTACATAGGTAAAGAACGTGCTCTTGCAGGTGAATCTATCAGGATTGCGGCGCTTGATACCTTTGTTGCTTTTACCGCAGGCCTTATAATATTCCCTGCTTGCTCGGCATACGGTGTTGACGCGGGAGCAGGCCCAAGCCTTATTTTTGAAACTCTGCCCAACATATTCAGCAATATGCCAGGCGGCAGAATTTGGGGAAGCTTATTCTTTGTATTTATGGCATTCGCGGCTATGTCTACCGTTATTGCGGTTTTGGAAAATATTATCTCTTGCGTGTGCGACCTTACAAACTGGTCAAGAATTAAAACCTGTATTATTATGGCTCTCGTTATGATAGTACTCGCAGCGCCTTGCGTGCTTGGATTTAATCTACTTTCGGGCATAATGCCATTTGGCGCAGGCTCTAACCTAATGGACCTCGAGGACTTTGCTGTATCTAATGTAATTCTACCTCTTGGTGCGCTTGTTTATTTACTGTTCTGCGTATCCAAAAAGGGTTGGGGTTGGGATAATTTTGTTGCCGAAGCAAACACAGGCAAGGGCGCAAAAATGGCAAACTGGCTTCGCCCATACCTCACCTACGTTCTACCCGTTGTTATACTTATAATCTTTGTTGTAGGCGTGGTTGATAAGTTTGCTTAAAACACTATAAAAATATACCGCCCTCTCGGGCGGTTTTATTTTGCAACAAAAGCTTCGCTATATATTAAATCATTTAATTCTTTAATGGCTTCCGCTTGGATTTCCTCTAAATACACCTTCGCTGACGAATGAACACCTTTTTCCTCATCCTCTATTCCATAATTGATTTCTGCATATCTAAGGCATCTAATAATGTACGAAGATATGTTTAATTTTGATGATATCTCATAGACCTTATCTAACTGGTCAAAATTTAACTCTATCACGAATAATCACCCCTTTCTTGAACATATTATATCATATGTTCTGATTTGGAACAATTGTATAATGTTCTAAATTGGAAAGTCATTTTTTGTAAAAATGTACTAAAATGGAACATGGAAAGAGGTGAGGCATATGTACGGCAGTCGCTTGCGTTATTTACGGAAAAAGAATAAGTATACCTTAAATTATGTTGCAGATAAATTAAACGTTACGCACTCGACTATTTCAAAATATGAAAATGAAAAGCTTAAAATAGACCCCGACACATTGTGTTCGTTTTGTAAGCTGTATAATGTATCTGCCGATTATATATTAGGTATACCTAACAATATGCCCTATCCCGAAGAAGATACTTCCAACGCATAGCATATATTTCGCTATGCGTTTTCTTTTTTGGAAAATTTATAAAACAAAAAACACTATCAATAAAAGATTTTTATATAATGTGTATAATATTAAATTTTTCTGCAAAAAGTATGCTTAAAACCTTGAAAAATGCTACGTTTTTATGTATAATATTTAGTTGTAAAAGGATTAGACTGTTTTCAGCCATCCGACAGAAAGGATTCAAAAATTTATGGAAAACAAAGAACGCAGAGTTGGAACCGTATCAAGAGGTATTCGTTGCCCTATTATTAGGCAAGGAGATGACCTGGCTTCAATAGTAGCCACAAGTGTATTAGAGGCTGCCGAAATTGAAGGCTTTCCATTAAACGACCGCGACGTTATTGCACTTACCGAATCCATTGTAGCAAGGTCGCAAGGCAACTACGCCTCGGTTGACGATATAGCTGCTGATGTGAAAGCCAAGCTTGGTGGCGGTACTATAGGCGTTATATTCCCCATTCTTTCGCGTAACCGTTTTGCTATCTGCTTGCGCGGTATTGCAAAGGGCGCTAAAAAAATTGTGCTAATGCTTAGCTACCCTTCTGACGAGGTTGGTAACTCACTTGCTACCTACGACCTTATCGACGAAGCAGGCATTAACCCTTATTCAGACGTGCTTTCTTTAGAACGTTATCGCGAGGTTTTTGGCGTTCAGAAATTAGAGTTCACAGGTGTTGACTACGTTGAGTATTACGCAAATCTTATTCGCGAAATGGGTGCCGAGGTTGAGGTTATATTTGCTAATCAGCCTAAAGCTATACTTGATTATACCGACTGCGTTTTAACCTGCGACATCCATACAAGAGAACGCACAAAGCGTTTGCTTAAAGCTGCGGGCGCAAAAGTTGTTTGTGGCCTTGATGATATCCTTAATAAATCTATCAACGGTAGCGGCTGTAACGAAAACTACGGTCTGCTTGGCTCTAATAAATCCACAGAGGAAACTGTTAAGCTTTTCCCACGCGAGTGCAAGGGCTTGGTTCTCGATATTCAAAAGAAAATTTTTGATGCTTGCGGCAAACACGTTGAGGTTATGGTATACGGCGACGGTGCGTTTAAAGACCCCAAAGGCAAAATTTGGGAGCTTGCAGACCCCGTTGTTTCACCCGCATTCACCGATGGACTTATCGGTACTCCTAACGAGCTAAAGCTTAAATATCTTGCCGATAACGATTATAAAGACCTTAGCGGTGAAGAGCTTAAAAAGGCTATTTCGGATAGCATTCGTGCTAAAGACGGAAGCCTTGTTGGTAATATGGCGGCTCAAGGTACAACCCCTCGTCAGCTTACCGACCTTATCGGTTCGCTTTGCGACCTTACCAGTGGCTCGGGCGACAAGGGTACACCCGTTGTTTTGGTTCAAGGTTATTTTGATAACTACACTAACTAATTAACGGAGGTAATAAAAATGGATAGCAATGTACGTCCCGAAAATATGGCTCGCATAACAACTAAAGAGTTAGCACAAGAGTTTATAGATAAGCAAATTGCCGACGTTCGCGCACAGGTTGGCGATAAAAAGGTTTTGCTTGCACTTTCAGGCGGTGTTGATAGCTCGGTAGTTGCTGCACTTTTAATTAAGGCTATCGGCAAACAGCTTGTTTGTGTTCACGTAAACCACGGCCTTATGCGTAAAGACGAATCAGAGAATGTCATTAAGATTTTCGAAGGCGAACTCCAAGCAAACCTTATTTATGTTGACGCTACCGACAGATTCTTAAATCTTTTGGCAGGCGTTAGCGACCCCGAAAGCAAGAGAAAGATTATCGGTAAAGAGTTTATCGAGGTTTTTGCCGACGAAGCACGCAAGTTAGAGGGTGTTTCTTTCCTTGCACAAGGCACTATTTACCCCGATATTTTAGAGAGTGTCAAGGCGGCTGAAGGTAAAAAGGCAGTTAAATCGCACCACAACGTTGGCGGTCTGCCCGAGGATTTACAGTTCGAGCTTGTAGAGCCAATTAAACTTTTATTTAAAGATGAGGTGCGCGTTGTTGGTGAGGCATTAGGTCTGCCACACGCAATGGTTTATCGTCAGCCATTCCCCGGCCCAGGTCTTGGTGTTCGTTGTCTTGGCGCAATTACAAGGGACAGACTCGAAGCCTTAAGAGAAGCTGATGCTATTCTCCGTGAGGAGTTCGATAAAAACGGTCTTGCCCAAAAGGTTTGGCAGTACTTTATTGCAGTACCCGACATAAAGAGTGTTGGCGTTAAAAACGAGAGCCGCTACGAAGGCTGGCCTGCAATTATCCGTGCAGTAAACACCAAAGACGCTATGACCGCTACAATAGAGGAAATTCCATATCCCATTCTTCACCACATAACCGACCGCATCACACACGAGGTAGAGGGCATCAATCGCGTGCTTTTAGACCTCACACCAAAGCCAATCGGAACTATTGAGTGGGAGTAGGATAAAAAGGGCTGTAACCGTTGATTTTATTGGATTTGTAAAGTGTCTGGTTGCAAAATGGTTGCAGAAAAACATAGTGAGGTCGAGAACAAAAATTTGCTTTGCTATGTAATGATATTTGAATAAAAATAGATGAATGTTTGAATGCCGCAGAGCGAATCTGCGGCATTTTTGCAAATGTTCTGTTAAATATATATAATATGATAAAGAGCATTTGTTTAAATGGGGAAGGA
>JAZNZF010000013.1:0-12245 GCA_045594795.1 Acutalibacteraceae bacterium
TTATTTTTTTCAAGCCAAAAATACAACCATATTAAAATTTGCGTTTATTTTGCCTTTTTTCGCGTTTTTTTAAAAAGTTTAATAAAAAGTATTGATAAATTATAAAATATCTGATATTATTATATATGTATAGTTATGTAATAGATTATATATATAGATAAATAGTAGAAAGGATTTGCTTTTTTTATGAATTCATATTCAGACCTTTGGGCTGCTATCAGCGCCCAGCTGCTTGATAATAAATATATCACCGAGCCTGGCTTTAATATGTGGCTTAAGGATTCTTACATAATAGAGCTTAAAGATTCTACACTTTATATTTCGGTTCCTACCGAATGGCACAAAAACGTTATAGAAAACACATTCCACGAAAAAATAAAAGAATGTGTAAGAATCTTAATGGGTACGCTTGTTAATATTGAGTACGTCGTTAACCAAGACGATACAAGAGGTATTGATTATAACGAGAAAAAAGAACCCGAAATACCCGACTTTTCTATCGGCAAGGGTTACACCTTCCAAAATTTCGTGCTTGGTAATTCAAACAGATATGCCCACGCAGCCGCTATGGCGGTAGCCGAAAACCCATCTAACGAATATTACAACCCGTTGCTTATATACGGCACAAGCGGTGTTGGTAAAACCCACTTGATGTTTGCTATTAAAAACCGTATTCGCGAATTATATCCAAGCAAAAAAATTGAGTACATCTGTTGCGAGGATTTTGTTAACGGCTTTGTTGAGGCTATGCAGTCGGGTACAATTAAGCTTTTCCACACAAAATTCAGGTCTATCGACGTTCTGCTTATAGATGATATTCAGTTTATAGAAAACAAAGAAGCATCACAAGAAGAGCTGTTTAACACAATAAACTCTCTGTCTCTTTACAATAAGCAGGTTGTTATCACTTCGGATAGAGCGCCTAAAGATATTAATGGACTTGATATTCGTTTGCGTTCGCGTTTTGAAAAGGGCGTTATGACCGATATATCTATGCCCGACCTTGAAACGAGAATTGGTATTGTAAAGAAAAAGGCATCAAACCTAAGCCTTTCTTTAGATGAGGATATGCTTTACTATATTGCCGACCAAATAAAAGTTAATATAAGGCAGATTGAGGGTATTATCAATCAGATTTTTGCCTACGTTAATTTACATAAAACTCTGCCATCAATTAGCACGGTACAGGGTTACATACGCAATATAACCATTGAATCTAAACCCGACCCTATTGATATTGACAGAATAGTGGGTGAGGTAAGCCGAGTTCTAACAATCAGCGAAAGTGATATCCGTTCTAGAAAAAGGCAGGCTGATATTGCTTTTGCCAGACATATTTGTATGTATATAATTTCAAAGCTTACAAGCATATCGGTAACACAAATTTCAAAAGAATTTAAAATGGACCACTCATCTGTAGGCCACGCTATAAAAAAAATAGAAAGCCGTATACAAGAAAATATGCACGATAAAAAGATTGTAAACGGAATTATGGACTCTCTAAAAAAGTTCCAATAAACAAAAAAGTTTTCCTTAAATTTATCCACTTTTCAACCAAATCCACAACCCACTTTTCCACCTTATGTGGATAGATTAAAGGTTATCAAATTTATTCACTTTTTATAAAAAAACTTTCCACTATAAAAAAGTGACCAAAAATAGCTTAATATCAACAAAAATCGAGGTTTTCCAAATTTTGCAACCCCTATAATATTAATACTATATATATTGATATATAAAGGCAAAACAATTTTTGGTTTTAAAAATTTTAAAAACTTACTTTTAACAAAAGGAGTAATATTATGAAGTTCGTTGTAGATAAGCACAGTATATCCGATGCAGTATCAAAATTATCACGCGCGGTAGCACTAAAATCATCTGTGCCCGTATTAGAGGGAATTCTCTTTTCAGCCGAAGAGGGTATTCTTACAATGGCAGCTTATAATTTTGAAATAGGTATAAAAAAAGAAATTCCTATTAAATGCTTTGAAGCAGGGGATATCGTTTTACCAGCAAAGCTTTTACTTGATATTATCAGAAAAATGCCAAGCGATGAAATTATGATAGAGGTTGACGCACGCCTTGTGTGCCATATTTCTTGCGGCGCATCGCATTTTGATATTGTTGGTATTGATGCTTCTGATTTTCCCGAAATACCTTCGGCTGCAGGCGGTAACGAACTAAGTATGCCCGGCTCAATGCTAAAGGCAATGGTAAGACAAACTGTTTTTGCGGTTGTAGAAGAAAGCTCTATGCCTATGTATACGGGTATTTATTTTGAGGTTGAGCACGATTATATAAAACTTGTTGCTTTAGACGGACTTAGAATTGCTATCAGAAAAGAAACTGCTAAAAACGAAACTCCTTTAAATTTTGTTAT
Source organism: Acutalibacteraceae bacterium (assembly GCA_045594795.1). Lineage (GTDB taxonomy): Bacteria > Bacillota > Clostridia > Oscillospirales > Acutalibacteraceae > UMGS1532. Next base: position 2,381 of record JAZNZF010000013.1, read on the forward strand.
AACAGGTAAATCTATTTCAGAAGTTTTCCGTATGATTGAAGACGAAAATGAAAATATCAGAATGTGCGTCGCTAAAAACCACATAAGCTTTGATATTAACGGTTATCACTTAGTTTCAAGGTTAATTGAGGGAACATATTTAGATTATAATTCGGTAATAAAGAACGAACATTCAACTTCGCTAAAGCTTAATACATCCGAGGTTATTGATGCTATCGAGCGTATTTCTTTAATTATCAATAATCCAAACAATACACCGGTTAGATGTAATATTACCGAAGAAGAAATCAAGTTTACCTGCGCTACTACTGTTGGTAGGGCAAGTGATAGCTGTCCTATTGAAAAAGAGGGAAGCAATTTAGAGTTCGGCTTTAATGCAAGATTTATGTTAGAGGCGTTACGCGCAGCAGAAACCGATGAGGTTGTAGTTACACTTAACGGCGAAATTGCGCCTATTCAGATAAGGGCAACCGAGGGCGACGATTTTCTGTACGTTGTTATGCCAATGAGGATTAGAAATGACTAACGTTAAAATTACCACCGAGTATATAAGGCTCGACGATTTACTTAAATTAACAGGAGAAGCTTCAACGGGTGGCCACGCAAAGTTTTTAATAAAAGGCGGCGAGGTTAAGGTGAACGGTGAGGTTTGCTTAATGCGCGGCAAAAAATTACGCGCTGGGGATACGGTGGAATATAATAATTTAACTTTCAGGGTTGAGTAAATGTATATAAAAAGTTACGAATTTAAAAATTATCGCAACTTAAAGGATAAAAAGATTACCCCTTCTAAAGAAATTAATATAATCTGTGGCGAAAATGCTCAGGGCAAAACCAACTTAATTGAGGGTATGCATCTATTTTCGGGGCAAAAAAGCTTTCGCGGTGCTAAGGATAGCGAGCTTGTTGGATTTAATAAGGATAAAGCAAAACTAAAAATTTCGTTTTATTCGCACGAAAGAGAACAAGAGGCGGAAATAGAAATAGAACAGCACCGAAAATTAAGTCTTAACGGAATTAATCTAAAAAGCACAACCGAGATAGCCGAGCAATGCCATTTGATAATTTTTTCGCCCGACTTGATGTCGGTAATTAAAGAAGGACCCGAGCTAAGACGTAGGTTTTTAAATAACGGAATAAGTGCTATGTATCCGCTTTATAGCGAAAACCTTAAAAAATATAATAGAATATTAGCGCAACGGAATAATCTTTTAAAACAAATTAAAAAAACTCCACAATATAAAGAATTATTAGAAGAATATGATATTGCCTTAGCAAAGTTCGGCGCACACATAGTAACAACACGCCGCAGGTATATTAGCCGCTTAATGCAGTATTTGCCAAAAATATTTAGCGAGTTTACGCAAAGTAGAGAGAATATTGATATCGACTATATATGTCAGGATTATAACGGTAGCGAAGAGGATTTAAAACAAAAGCTATTAAAAAACCGCGAAACAGATATTATGTTTGGCTCTACCGGAATTGGTCCGCACCGCGACGATATAGAGTTTTTGATTAATGGAATAAGCGCTAAAAACTTTGGGTCGCAAGGTCAACAACGCAGTGTAATAATTGCGGTAAAGTTAGCCGAAGCCGAAATGCTAAAGGAAATTTGCGGCGAGCAGCCAATAGCTCTTTTAGACGATGTTATGAGTGAGCTTGACGAAAAGCGGCAGGATTACATTTTAAACCACATAAAAAACTGGCAGGTGTTTATAACCTGTTGCGACCCTGCAACTATAGGACGTCTTGAAAAAGGCAAGGTTTTTTATGTAAACGACGGAAAGGTAACCCAGAAAGGTAAGCGGTAAAATGTATCTACATTTAGGTGGTAATACACTTATTAGAAGTGATGATATAGTAGGTATTTTTGATATTGATAAGGTAACCGTTAAAAAAGACTCGCGTGAGTTTTTAAGCACCGCACAAAAACGTAACCAAGTAATAAACGTTACCTACGAGCTACCCCGTTCGTTTGTGGTAAGCAGTAACAAGCAAAAGCAAAATAAGGTATATATATCCCAGTTATCCCCATCAACCCTTAAAAAAAGGGCAATGGATTATAAAAATATTAACGAATAAAACCGAAAAAGAAAAAATCGGAGGAAATGTAATGAGCAACATCAACGAGCAAGTAATGGAATCTTACGACGAAAATTCCATACAGGTTTTAGAAGGACTTGAAGCCGTAAGAAAAAGACCCGGTATGTATATCGGCTCTACGGGTGAACGCGGTCTGCACCACTTGGTTTACGAGATAGTGGATAACTCTATTGACGAAACCTTGGCAGGCTATTGCGATAAAATTTTAGTAGAGTTATTAGATGATGGTATCATAAGGGTAACCGATAACGGCCGTGGTATTCCCGTAGGTATTCACCCACAAAAAGGCATACCAACCGTAACCGTTGTATTTACAATTCTGCACGCAGGCGGTAAATTTGGCGGTAGCGGCTATAAAGTATCGGGCGGTCTGCACGGTGTTGGTGCTTCGGTTGTTAATGCTCTTTCCTCTTGGCTTGAGGTTGAGGTAAGGGACGGTAGTCACATTCACCGTCAGCGCTACGAAAAGGGTAACGCTGTAACCAAATTAGAGGTTATAGGTGATACTACCGAATCGGGAACCACCGTTACCTTCAAGCCCGACCCCGAAATATTTACAGATACCACTACTTACGATTACGATACACTCTTACAGCGTCTTCGCGAGCAGGCATTCTTGAATGCAGGTATCAGGGTTGTACTAAAAGACTGCCGTACCGACGTTCCTAATCCAAAAGAAGACGACCTACATTTTGAGGGCGGTATTAAAAGCTACGTTGAATATCTTTTAGAGCAAAAGAAAAAAGATAAAATCAATTCCGACGTTATTTATCTTAATACAAGCAACGCAGATTCTTCGGCAGAAATTGCATTCCTTTGGTCAACAGGTTACCAAAGAGACGGTGTAATTTCGTTTGCTAATACTCTACATACAATAGATGGCGGTACACACGAAAGCGCATTCCGTAATTCGCTTGTTCGCGCAATCAATAAGTACGGCTTAAAGTTCAAGTTCTTAAAAGAGAGCGACGCAAAGCTTAAGGCAGATGATATTATAGAGGGCTTAATAGCGGTTGTTTCGGTAAAGCTTACCGATGCGCAGTTCGAAAGCCAGACAAAAGCAAAGCTTGGTAACACCTCTATTGGAACACTTGTAAACGGTATGGTTGCCGAACAGTTGGCTCAGTATTTAGAGGACAACCCACAAGAAGCAAAAATTATTATGGATAAGTGTATCGCTGCTGCAGGTGCCCGTGAGGCAGCACAGCGTGCACGCGACCTTGAACGTAAAAAGTCGGGTGTTTCGGGCCGACAGCGTATGCCCGAAAAGTTAGCCGACTGTATTTCCAAAAACCCAGAAGAAACCGAACTGTTTATAGTTGAGGGAGATTCTGCGGGCGGTTCTGCTATTAAAGGCAGAGATACAAATACTCAGGCTATTTTAGCCCTCTGGGGTAAAATGCTTAACGTTGAAAAGGTTAGGGTAGACAAGGTTTACGGAAACGATAAACTTTCACCCGTTATCATTTCGCTTGGCACTGGCATTGCAGAAAACTTTGATATAAGCAAACTTCGTTACGGTAAGGTTATAATTATGGCCGATGCCGACGTCGACGGTGCGCATATTTCCACCCTTTTGATGACCTTCTTTTACCGCTTTATGCCCGAGATTATAACCGAGGGTCACCTATATATCGCACAGCCACCACTCTTTAAGGTAAGTCGCGGTAAACAACACTTTTACGCTTATTCCGACCCAGAAAGAGATAAGTATATAGAACAGCTTGGCGGTAAGGCAAACGTTCAGCGTTATAAAGGTCTTGGTGAAATGGACGCCGAACAGCTTTGGGAAACCACTATGGACCCCGAAAACCGTTCAATGCTTAAGGTTACTATAGAAGACGCAGCCGAGGCAGACGCCGCAATCTCAATGCTTATGGGTGATGAGGTAGAGCCACGCCGCGAGTTTATAGAGGAAAATGCACAGTACGTGCAAAACCTTGATATTTAAGGTGTAGAAAAATGGAAAGTGTAAAATTTTCTTATTCCCTTAACGAAGGTGTAATAGATAGCGGCATTAAGTTATCGGGTTTGTTCGCGCCCGCCAGAAGCCGTCAGATAACCTTAACGGCGCTAATGGCTTTGGTTATTGCAAACGCAATTTACGGTACATTTAGTTTAAAAGAGCTTACCTTACGCAACGGCTTTTATCTTGTAGCTGCGTCTGTAATAATACTACTGCTTTGGTTAGAGCCGATACTTAGAATTAAAAACCACAAAAAAGGTTTCTTAAATAAGGTGGTAGAAATAGAGCTAACTTCTGGTAAAATTTCTGCTACCGTCGGCGAAGAAAAGCTAAACATAATCGGCGACGGCCTAAAAGGATACCGCGAAGAAGACGAGTTTTTTATCATTTACTTCGCTGCCGAGTATTTACTTTTACCCAAAGCCGATAAAACCGACGAGGAATTAACAGCAACACGCAAGTTGTTAGAAGAATTCCACTCTATAGAAAAGGAAGAATCGTAATATGAGTGACGAAATAAGAGTAGAAACTGGAGAAAATATCGACGGTCAGATTACCAACGTTGAAATCTCAAGCGAAATGAAAAAGCGTTTCCTTGAATATTCAATGTCGGTTATTGTTGCCCGCGCCCTGCCCGACGTTCGCGACGGTTTAAAACCTGTTCACCGCCGTATACTTTATACTATGTACGAAAACGGACTTACCCCCGACGAAGCATACAGAAAGTGCGCCGATACGGTAGGTTCCGTGCTTGGTCGTTACCATCCCCACGGTGACGCCAGCGTTTACGACGCTATGGTGCGTATGGCTCAGGACTTCTCACTTCGTTATATGCTTGTAGACGGTCACGGTAACTTCGGTTCTATAGACGGATACGCCGCCGCCGCATACAGATATACCGAGGCAAGAATGAGCAAGCTATCCTTACATATGCTCGATGATATTGATAAGGATACTGTTGATTTTGCGCCCAACTACGATGACCGCTTAAAAGAGCCAACCGTTTTACCTGCACGTTTTCCACAGCTTTTGGTAAACGGTTCTAACGGTATTGCCGTTGGTATGGCAACAAAAATTCCGCCACATAATCTCGGCGAGGTTATCGACGGTATGTGCCTACTTATCGACAACCCCGATGCCACTATGGAAGATATCTGCGAGCATATTAAAGGCCCCGACTTCCCAACAGGTGGTATCATAATGGGTCATTCGGGTATTAGGGCTGCTTACGCTACGGGTCGCGGCAGAATAGTTCTTCGCGCTAAAACCTCAATAGAGGAAATGAAGGGCGGCAGACACAAGGTTATCGTTTCCGAAATTCCGTATATGGTTAATAAGTTAGAGCTTGTTAAAGCAATTAACGACCTTATCGACGAGAAAAGGGTAGAAGGCCTTGAGGACTGTGTAGACTTATCCGGTAGAGACGGAATCAGGGTAGAGCTTATTATCAAAAAAGACATAAGCCCCGAGCTTGTGCTTAACCACCTGTTCTCTTATACACAGCTTCAAACCACATTCGGCGTAATTATGTTAGCATTGGTAGACGGCAGACCTAAGATTCTCACCTTAAAAGAAATGCTGCAGAACTATATCGACTATCAGTGCGAGATTATCACACGCCGTACCATATTCGATTTAAAGAAGGCACGCGAACGCGCTCATATTTTAGAGGGCTACAAAATTGCGCTTGATTATATCGACGAGGTTATAAAGATAATCCGCGGCAGTAAAACTGTTGCCGAAGCTAAAGAGGCTTTGTCCGAACGCTTTGGCTTAGACGAGGTACAGACCACCGCTATCGTTCAGATGCCTTTGGGTAGACTCAGCGGTATGGAACGTCAGAAAATCGAAGACGAGCTTGCAGAAAAGCATGCTAAAATCGAGGAGTTTGAGGGCATTCTCGCCGATAAATCAAAGGTACTTGATATAGTTAAGACCGAGGCATTAAATCTTCGCGATAAGTTTAACGACGACCGCAGAACCGAAATCACTATGGTTTCGGGCGACGTTGATATCGAAGACCTTATCCCCGTTGAAGACTGCGTGCTTACCAAGTCTACAAGGGGTTACATTAAGCGTATTCCTTGCGCCGAGTATTCTGCACAAAACCGTGGCGGTAAGGGTATAATAGGTATGACCACCCGCGACGACGATAACGTTGAAAGTATGTTCGTTTGCTCATCGCACGATACAATTATGCTTTTCAGCAACTTAGGTAGAGTTTACAGAATGAAGGCGTACGAGGTACCCGAGGGTAGCCGTACCTCTAAAGGACTTAACATTATAAACCTCTTACCTTTAATGGAGGGCGAGAAGATTACGGTTATGCTTCCCGTTCCACCATTCGAGAGTGAGAACTATATAAATATGGTAACCAAAAAGGGTGTTATCAAGAGAACTGCAATTTCACTTTATAAGCACATCCGCAAAACAGGTGTTATCGCAATTAATATCGACGAAGACGACGAGCTTGCATTCGTAGCAGTAACCGACGGTAGCGAACAGCTTGTAGTTGCTACCAAAAAGGGTATGGCAATCAGGTTCGACGAGGCTTCTATCAGACCTCTTGGCAGAACTGCTCGCGGTGTTCGTGTAATCAGACTGCGCGAGGGCGACGAGGTTGTCGGTATGGCTAAGGTAAGTGATACCTCTAAAATTCTCACCATCACCGAAACGGGTTACGGCAGATGCTCAAGCTTTGATGATTATCGTACCCAAGCTCGTGGCGGTAAGGGTATCACAAACTATCGCACAGCAAAGTATGGTGACGTTGCAGGTGTTCTTGCTGTCGACGACGATAAGGATATAATTATGATGGCATCCGACGGTGTTATTATAAGAATTTCTGCTAAGGATATCAGCACCTTTGCGCGTCCATCTAAGGGTGTCAGGGTAATGAAATTCAAGGGTGAGGATGCGTATGTACTGCAGATTGCCTGTGTCGACCACGACGACGAGGAGGAAACAGTCCTCCCCGACGCACCCGATGCAGATAGCGCAGACGTAGGCGAGCCTGAAATTATCGAGGAAGAGGTAATTGAGCCCGACGACGAGCAAACAGAGGCTTCCGAAGAATAAACAACAACCAAAACGGCGGCGGTAATTCCGTCGCCGTTAAAAGCTTTAGCAAACCAAATTAGGAGTTTATATGCAGAACAATATAAATTATCAACAAAAGAGTGTAGAGCGCAAACCCATAAAAGTGGCCGCCAACTGTATCGGCGGAGCATTTTTATTGGGTGAGGGTATTGTACTCGTTTTGCAGTTTGCCATAATTTTTGTGCTTTCTATATTTTCTAAAACCCATCTGATAACCGACGAGGGCTTTTCTTGGATGCTGCAAATCGCACTCTCAACTGTAATGTTTACCATTCCCTTTGCCATTATGTGCTATCCAATGGGAACAAGTCCGGCAAGATGCTGTGCATTCGGCAAACACGAAAAGGGCACCTTGTTACCGCTTGTGTTAATAGGCCTTGCGGTCTGTATGGTCGCAAATCTTTTGGGCGGTATGTTCAGCTCGTTTTTTGGTGTAATAGGTATTGAGTCGCAAAGTGCCGAATTTCAGTCGGATATACTAAAGGGCTGGTACTTCCCCGTTATTTCTATAATCGGCGGTGCTATACTGCCTGCTTTAATAGAGGAGTTTGCTCTGCGCGGTGTAGTGCTTGGCTCGTTAAGACGGTATGGCGATAATTTTGCAATAATCGTTTCGGCGGCGCTTTTTGGTATAATGCACGGCAATTTAGAGCAGATACCTTTCGCCTTCATTTTAGGTCTGTATTTCGGGTTTATAACCATAAAAACGGGCACGGTTTGGGCGGCGGTGCTCTTACACTTTATTAACAACGGTTTTGCCTTCTTCTTTGATATTGTGGCAAACCTGCTTGGCAATAATCTGCAAACCCTTATTAATTATACCTATTTCGTTGTTATGATTCTGCTTGGCTTTATAGGTGTAGCACTTTCGTACAAAAAGGATTTATTTAAGCTCGAGCCCGATGACAGCGGTGCTTTGTCGTTAGGTGAAAAGCTAGGCGCAGTTGCCGGCGCACCGTGCATAGCAATATATGTCGGGTATGTAATTTTCGAAATGGTAATTCTAAATTTGTTGGGGTAAAAAAATGAAATGTAACCTTTTTATGAAAGAGGCTATCAAGGAAGCATTAATCGCAAAACAACAAGGCGAGGTGCCTGTCGGCGCGGTGGTGGTAAAAAACGGTGAGATAGTAGGCAGAGGATATAACAAACGCGAAAACTTACTCTCACCCTTAGCCCACGCTGAAATCGAGGCTATACACGAGGCTGCAAAAAATCTTGGCAGCTGGAGACTCACCGATTGCGATTTATACGTAACCTTAGAACCGTGTCCTATGTGTGCGGGCGCAATTATAAACGCAAGAATTTCACGCGTCTTTTATGGAGCGTACGATAGTAAAGCGGGGTCGTTCGGCTCGCTGTGTGATTTGTCGGTTATGAAGTATGATTCAGCACCCGAAATCCACGGCGGAATCTTAGAAGACGAGTGCAAAGAAATATTATCAAACTTTTTTGAATCGCTTAGATAAAAGAAAAAACGCGGAGATTTCGCTTTTGGCGAACAAGTCTCCGCGTTTCAATATGTGTAGGTGTTATTTTTCTGTTAGCTTTTCGAAAGCATCTTCAAGGGTAAAACTATCAATACAGTCAATTCTTACAACTCCGTCCGTAATAACAGAGGCCACAGTTGGCATTGACAGCAAAGCGTTGTTAACATAAATTGAAAGCTTTTTGCTAACATTTTGCTCGGTTGCTTCTTTTAAGCGAATAGCACCATCTGAGGTAAACTCTAATTTCAGAAAATATTTCTCGTCAAGGTAGTTAGCAGAAACCAATTTAATGTCCGATTCGGTTAGCAGTACGTTTTGGTCATCATCCCGAATTTCTAAAGAAGTTCCTTCTGCAATCGGTTTCGGGTCGGGGAGCTTTGCTATCTCGGGTGCTTGTGGAATGTGGTCTGCTAAATCGTACACCTCGTTATAATAATCATCAAGGTCATAAATTTCTCCAATAAATTTAGAAAAATCGGTCGAATCGTTTGTTTGGCGATACCAGCTAAATGCATCATGTGCTTTAACAGTGCCATTTTTGTATACCGCATAGGAGTCGGTAGTATAAAAATAATAGGGCGAAACACCATAATAGTTTGTAAGTAACATAAATTCAACTACACATTCAACATCATCAAAAATCCCATAAGGGTCATTTGCATCGTCCTTTATTGTTATAAGTCGGGTGTTTTTTATTTCAAGATATTGGTCGTCGTCGGAGGTTAAAAGTTTCTTTTGGTGGGTCTTTAGCGATTCTATAGCTTTTTTTATATATTCATCTTGCCATTCCTCTACAACGGTACCGCGTTTATTATCCGCAACACTGCTAACATCTTCATTAGCGGTACTACAACCACAAAGGCTATACATTATAAATAGTAAACAAAGCAACAAACTAATCTTTTTCATTCTATCATCCCCTTATTTTAAATTATAACTTAAAATAGGTCTGGTAACAATAACAAGTTATTTGTCATTATTAACAATATTTAGTGTTGCATTTTGGCTAAAAACACAACAAATAGAAATGTCGTAAAAATTTTAAAAAAAATTAAAAAATTTAAAAAAAAGTGTTGACAATGGGTTTAAAAAGTGGTAATATAATCAAGCTGACCCTATGGGGCGGCGGACAAATGGACCTTGAAAATTAAACAACGATAAAGAAGAAAAGGACCCGACAAATTCTTGATTTAGTAATTCAGGA
>JAZNZF010000014.1:0-64636 GCA_045594795.1 Acutalibacteraceae bacterium
AAAATGCTAACTGAAATTGCGGATATTTATGTTCGCCTTTCTTCAGAGGATAGGGATAAGAAAAACAAGACTGACGAGAGCGAAAGTATCCAAAATCAAAAGACGATGCTAATAAACTACTGTATCGAGAAAGGATGGCAAATCAACGGCATTTACTGTGATGAGGATTATAGTGGTGCCGACGCTTCAAGACCTGCTTGGAATCAGGTGCTAAAAGACTGCGAAGAAGGCAGATGCACGATAGTTGTTTGCAAAACACAATCCCGTTTTTCGCGTGATATGGAGATGATTGAACACTTCATTCACGGAAAGTTCCCCGAATGGGGTGTGCGGTTTGTTGCGGTTGTTGATAACATTGATACCAATGTTAAAGGCAACAAAAAAGCCCGTCAGATTAACGGGCTTGTAAATGAGTGGTATTTGGAAGAGTTATCGGAAAATGTTAAAGCAACTTTAAGTGTTAAACGGAAAAACGGCGAGTTTGTCGGCTCTTTTGCACCTTACGGCTATTTAATTGACCCTGACAACAAAAATCATTTAATTATTGATGAGGTTGCGGCTCCTACAGTTCAGAGGATATTTGATTTATATATCGGTGGATTTGGGTACATAGCGATAGCAAAAATATTAAATGATGAAATGATTCCACCACCTTGTGTTCACAAAAAGGAGCTTGGCTCTAAGTATTATAACGGCAACTATGAGAAGAACAATGCGCCGAGGACAACCTGGTCGGATTCGGCTGTTTATGCAATTCTTCGCCGTTTCGAATACACAGGCACTTTGGTTCAGGGCAGACAAGAGGTTGTAAACTACAAAACGGGCAAACGCCGTAAAAAGCCGCAAAGTGAGTGTGATATTGTTGAGGATACCCACGAGCCGATTATTTCTAAAGAAACCTTTTATAAGGCACAGGAGATTAGGTTATCACGTGGCAGAGGTCAAAAAATTCCAAGCGGCAGTTGTTATTCACTTGCCAAAAAGGTGTTTTGTGCCGAGTGTGGTAACACGATGTGGAAAATGAGCTATAAGCTGCGTGATGGTAGATATAACTACCTTTCTTGCAGAACTCGAAAAACCACTAACGGAGTTTGCCAAAACGCACACAGTATTCGCCTTGACGAGTTAGAGCAAATCGTAGTAGATGAAATCAATAAGTTGCTCGATAAATACTACGATAAAAAGCAGATTGGCAAGTTAGATGCACCTAAAAGGAAAAGGAACGGTGCTAAAACTTTAGAATCACAAATTGCAGAGCTTGAAGAAAAGATAAAGCGGAACGATAATCGAATGTCTCAGATGTACACCGATAAATTAGATGGTGTCATATCGTTAGCGGAGTTTACAAAGTACCGAGAGAACTATCAAAAGGAATCAGAAGATACAGAAAAACGCATCGAAATTTTGAAATCAAAGCTTGTAGCCCTATCGGGCAATGAAACGAAAACGGATACAAAATCGATACTCGAAAAGTACCGAAAAATTGACACTCTTACATTCGAGATTGCTGATGAATTTATAAGCAAAATTTTCATTGGAAAGCTCAAAAAGGGTGGCAAGAGAGAAATTAAAATTGAGTGGAAAATTTAGTGAATTTAACCACTCAAAAATCGACAAAATATACAGAATTACTAAAAATATGTAGTATTGGCTAACTCAGCCCACGGTGGGTTTGATGGCGGCGCATCGGCTGAGGATGGAACGGCTGAAAAGACTATTAATCTGAAAATTGCAGATAAGCTTAACCAAGTGCTTGTAGCCTATGGCTACAAAACCGTTCTTACAAGGGACGGGGATTATGCATTAGGTAGCAATAAAAACAGTAAAACCACCAAACAGCTTGACCTCGTGGCACGCACTGAGTATATGCAAAAATACCCTAATTCAATTTTTGTAAGCATACATCAAAATAAATTTTCCGACCCGTCGGTACACGGCTTTCAAACCTTTTACAGCAACAATGCAGAAGGCTCAAAACGGTTGGCAGAAACTATTCAAGGTAGTGTTGTAAAGTATGCACAGCCCGAGAACACTCGACCTGTAAAATCGGATAGCCGTGGTGTGTATATTATGGAAAAAGCAACCGTGCCAACCGTAATTGTCGAATGTGGTTTTTTAAGCAATCCTAACGATTTAATTAACCTTAAAAGCGAAAGCTACCAAACCCTTTTGGCTTTCAGCATAGCAAACGGTATTGTAGAATATTACATAAATTTAAAGGAAGATAAAAATGGCAGCTAAAGCAAAATCAATGTACGTATGTAAAGAATGTGGATACTGTAGTCCAAAATGGTCGGGCAAATGCCCCGAGTGCGAGGCTTGGAATACTATGGAAGAGCAGGTGCAGTATGCCGAAACCAAGGTGAGCGGTACGCCTCGCGTATTCTCAAATGTAACTGCATCACCCGTAACAGAAATAAGCATTGAGAACGAGCATAGATACAAAAGTGGAATAGATGAGCTTGATAGAGTGCTCGGTGGCGGCATAGTTAAGGGTTCGGTTGTGCTTTTAAGCGGTGAGCCCGGCATTGGAAAATCCACAATTCTTTTGCAAATGTGCGGTAAAATTGCAAGTAGCTTTAATATTCTGTATGTTTCGGGCGAGGAATCTTCAAGGCAGTTAAAACTTCGTGCAGGTCGTTTAGGGGTTAACAACAACAATCTTTTGGTTATGTCCGAAAACGATGCCGAGGCAATTTGCGAGTACATAAATAGTAACAAGCCTGATATAGTAATGGTGGACTCTATACAGACTATGTGTATTCAAGAGCTTAACACCTCTGCTGGCAGTATCTCGCAGGTTAGGGAATGCACAAACCTATTTATGCGTATGGCAAAGCAGTTGGATATACCCGTGTTTATAGTTGGACACGTTAATAAAGACGGCGGTATTGCAGGACCTAAGGTTATGGAGCATATTGTAGATGCGGTGTTGTATTTTGAGGGTGACCGTAATTATTCTTATAGAATTCTTCGCGCAACCAAAAACCGCTTTGGCTCTACTAACGAAATAGGCGTGTTTGAAATGCGCGATACGGGTCTTTGCGAAGTGCCAAATCCTTCAGAGATGTTGCTTTCAGGCAGAATGGCTGATGTATCTGGTACTTCTATTGCTTGTACTATTGAGGGTACGCGGCCTATTCTTGCCGAAATACAAGGCCTTGTAAGTGTAACGGGCTTTGGTACACCGCGCCGTATGGCAACAGGCTTTGATTATAACCGTATGAATCTGATTTTAGCCGTACTCGAAAAACGGCTTGGCTTTTATTTTTCCAACCTTGACGTTTATCTAAATGTTGTTGGCGGCTTAAGATTAGATGAGCCCGCAACCGACCTTTCGGTAGCCCTCTCATTAGTTTCTGGACTAAAGGATTTGCCTATAGGCGAGGGGGTTGCGGTGTTTGGCGAGGTTGGTCTTTCGGGCGAGCTGCGTTCGGTTCCGCACGCGTTAGAGCGAATTAAAGAGGCAGAGCGCTTAGGCTTTAAAAAATGCATATTCCCAAAAAGTTGCCTTAAGCAGATTGGTAATTCAAACTTTGGTATCGAGCTCATTGGTGTCAGCAGTCTTAAAGAGGCTGTTGCAGCTGCCTTTTGCTAAAAAATGAGGGCAACCGCCAAGCGAATTTGTTATAACACTTATTTTTTCTAAGTGGCAGTAACCGTCTTTTTGGTGCTTACATTGTTTAGCGCATTGAATTATGCTCATTGTGTTCACCTCTAAATAGCAAGTTTGCGCAAAAAACTTTAAATAATACATATCCAAAGCTTTCTTTAAAACCGTTTGTAAAAAGCGGTATAAAGGAAGCTTTTTTATTTTAAAAAAAGGTTTACATTAAACTTAATATATCGTATAATAATAAAGAATATGGATATGTAGTTCTACGCGGAGGTATAGAGTTGGCAAGCAGAGAAATTGTAATCAAAGGCGCTACCGAGCATAACTTAAAAAATATTGACCTTAAAATACCAAGGGACAAGCTTGTGGTTTTTACCGGACTCTCGGGCTCGGGCAAATCGTCGCTTGCCTTTGATACCATTTATGCCGAAGGTCAGCGCAGATACGTTGAGTCCTTGTCTTCTTATGCACGTATGTTTTTAGGACAAATGGAAAAGCCCAAGGTTGAAAGCATTGATGGGCTTTCACCGGCTATTTCTATAGACCAAAAAACAACCTCTAAAAATCCACGCTCTACAGTAGGTACAGTAACCGAAATTTACGATTATTTAAGGCTTTTGTATGCACGAATAGGTGTACCTCATTGCCCTGTATGTAACAAAGAAATCAGAAAACAGACTGTAGACCAAATTGTAGATAAGGTTATGGCTCTTGGTGAGGGTACAAAAATTCAACTATTAGCACCCATAGTCCGCGGAAGAAAGGGCACACACGAAAAAGAATTCGAAACTGCTCGTAAGTCTGGCTATGCAAGGGTAAGGGCAGACGGTATTGTATACGATTTAACAGAAGAAATTAATCTTGAAAAAAATAAAAAGCATAATATAGAAATCATTGTAGACCGTCTCCATATTAAAGATGGTATAAAAGGGCGTCTTGCCGATAGTTTAGAAACCGCATCGTCTTTAAGCGGCGGGCTTACCATCATTGACGTTATCGGCGGCGAAGAGTTGTTGTTTTCGGAAAGCTATGCCTGTCCCGAACACGATATAAGCGTACCCGAATTAGAGCCAAATATGTTCTCTTTCAACAACCCGTTTGGCGCTTGCGCAAAATGTTCTGGTCTTGGTATGTTTATGAAGGTTAACGAAAAGCTTGTTGTACCCGATAAGAGCAAATCCTTAGCCGAGGGTGCAATCAGGGCAAGTGGTTGGAACGGAAGCAACTCTTGGAACAACCCCCATTTAGCATCTTTTGCCTCAATGTACTATCAAGGTCTTGCAGAAAAATACGGGTTTGATATGAATGCCCCGTTTGAGTCTTTGCCCGAAAAGGCAAAAACCGCTTTGCTTTATGGTACAGGTGATGAAAAGATAAAGTTTACAAGAAAAAGTGATTGGGGTGGCGGCACCTACAATGCTGTGTTTGAGGGTGTTATACCCAACCTTGAACGCAGGTATAAGGAAACCCAAAGCGATTCTGCAAGGGCAGAAATTGAAGCTTATATGACCGCGTGCGACTGCCCCGAATGTAAAGGTGCAAGGCTTAATAAAGCTTCTTTGAGTGTAACTGTGGGTGGCTTAAACATTAAAGAGCTTTGCGACCTTTCTGTAGTTAACGCACTGGAATTTATTGAAGGCTTAGAGTTTTCCCAACGCGAGTTGATTATATCCAAGCCTATTGTTAAAGAAGTAAGGGAAAGGCTTAGCTTTTTAAAAAGCGTGGGTCTTGAATATCTAACTTTAGGCAGAAGTGCAGGAAGTTTGTCGGGCGGTGAAAGTCAGCGTATACGCTTAGCAACCCAGATAGGCTCATCTTTAATGGGCGTGCTTTATATCCTCGACGAACCAAGCATTGGTCTTCATCAGCGCGATAACGAAAAGCTTTTGCAAACGCTATGCCATCTTCGTGACCTTGGCAATACACTTATTGTGGTAGAGCACGATGAGGATACTATGCGTTCTGCCGATTATATTGTTGATATCGGTCCGGGTGCCGGTATACACGGCGGTAACGTTGTGTGTGCGGGTACACCAAAAGAGGTTATGGACTGTAAAGATTCTGTTACGGGTGATTATCTTGCAGGAAGACGTAAAATCCCCGTACCTGAAAAACGCAGAAAAGGTAACGGTAAAAAACTTACCGTGCTTGGAGCCTCACAAAATAATCTTAAAATTAAAAAGGTTGAAATTCCGCTTGGCGAGTTCGTCTGCGTAACGGGCGTATCAGGCTCGGGTAAATCTACGCTTATAAACGAAATTTTATATAAACGCTTAGCGCACGAGCTAAATGGTGCACGTACGGTATGGGGCGAGCATAAGGGTATTGAAGGAATCGAAAATCTTGATAAGGTTATCGAAATTGACCAGTCACCTATAGGCAGAACACCACGCTCTAACCCTGCTACTTATACAGGCGTGTTCACCGATATTCGCGAGCTTTATGCAAGCACAGCCGATGCAAAAATGCGTGGCTACAATAACGGTAGGTTTTCGTTTAACGTAAAAGGCGGTAGGTGCGAAGCCTGTCAGGGTGACGGTATTATTAAAATTGAAATGCATTTCTTACCCGACGTTTATGTGCCATGCGAGGTGTGTGGCGGCAAGCGTTATAACCGCGAAACCTTAGAGGTAAAGTATAAGGGCAAGAGCATACACGACGTGCTTGATATGACTATTGAAGAGGGTGTGCAATTTTTTGCAAGCATACCTAAAATCAGCCGCAAGCTTAAAACACTTTACGATGTTGGGTTAGGCTATGTAAAACTTGGTCAACCCGCAACCACACTTTCGGGTGGCGAGGCACAACGTGTAAAGCTTGCAACCGAGCTATCTAAAAGACCAACAGGCAAAACAATATATATCTTAGACGAGCCGACAACGGGCCTTCATACTGCTGACGTTCAAAAGTTATTAGACGTTCTAAACCGTTTGGTAGATGCAGGCAATTCTATTGTGGTAATAGAGCATAATTTAGATGTAATTAAAACCGCAGACCATATAATTGATTTAGGACCCGAGGGCGGAGATATGGGTGGTAACGTAGTAGTTTGCGGAGCACCCGAAAAGGTGGCAGTCTGCGAAAAATCGCATACAGGCAGATTTCTTAAAAAGTTGCTTTGAATTTACACATTATTAACTAATCTTAAAAACATTTAGAATATAATTATTGCAGAGGGGGATAAGCGTGTTTGGATACGTAAAGGCATTTAAGCCCGAGCTAAGAGTTTGGGAATTAGAAACCTACAAAGCGGTATACTGTTCGCTTTGCCGCAGTCTTGGTAAAACCTACGGCGTGCTTTCGCGCTTTACCCTTAGCTACGATTTTGTGTTTTTAGCTTTGCTTGCACATTCTTTAGAGGATGGTCGCGATGATTTTAAGGACAGGCGGTGTCCCTTTAACCCTTTAAAAAAATGCAAGCAATGTGAAAGTAACACTAAGGGCTTACAGTTAAGCTCGGCGTCGGCAATGATAATGCTTTACTACAAGGCGCTTGATAACATAAACGATAGCAAAGGCATTAAAAAGCTTGGATACAGGTTGTTGCTACCTTTCTTTGCTATAAACCGCAAAAAAGCCGAACGCCTTTACCCAGAGATTAACGAAATAGTTAAAGAGTATATTGAAGCTCAAACTCGGTTTGAAGATAGCGGCTGCAGTAATATCGATGAGATATGCGAGCCAACCTCGAGTGCGCTTGGTAAAATATTCGAGATGTGCAGTAACGATACCGACCAAAAGCGAGTGCTAAATAATTTGGGCTACTGTATGGGTAAATGGATTTATCTTATCGATGCGGCAAACGATATCGAAAAGGACATAAAAAAGGATAACTATAACGTTTTACGGTATACGCTACCTGAGGGTGAAGATGCTAACGAATATGCAAAAGCTACACTTACACCAATACTTAACACCTGTATTAGCAATGCTACTTTAAGCTTCGAGCTACTAAACATAAAAAAATACAAAGGCATACTTGAAAACATTCTGTATCTTGGTTTAAAAAACAGCCAAAATGCAGTTTTAAAAAAGGAGAAAAAATAAATGTCAGACCCTTATTCGATACTTGGCGTATCTAAAAATGCAACCGACGAAGAGGTAAAAAAAGCCTATCGCGATTTAGCGCGTAAATATCACCCCGATGCTTATGCCGATAATCCACTTTCGGATTTAGCGGCTGAAAAAATGCAAGAGATTAACGCCGCTTACGATAAAATTATGGACGAGAGGAAACGCGGTGCTAATAGTGGTGCAAACTCTAATTGGAATCCACAAAGTGATTCTTCATCGCAATATGCCGATGTTCGAAATTTTATAATAAACGGAAGATATGAAGAAGCACAAGAGCTTTTGGATGGCGTTCCACTAAACCGACGTGATGCCGAGTGGTATTTCTTAAACGGCTCGGTGCTTTATAAACGCGGTTGGTTTGATAACGCCTATGCAAGTCTTGCTACTGCTTGTAGAATGAACCCTAATAATGCGGAGTATAGACAGGCATTCCAAAGGGTGCAAAATCAACGTAATGGCGGCTTTAATAACTACGGCGGCTACAGACAGTCAAGCTATGGTAGTGGAGGCTGTAACGCCTGCGACGTTTGTCAAGCACTATGGTGTGCCAATTGTTGCTGTGAATGTATGGGCGGCGACCTTATTAATTGTTGTTAGGTGATGTGTTTTGAAAAGCACTAAGAAAATTGCACTAAGCGGTCTTATTACAGCTTTAAGTGTTGTGGCAATGCTTTTGGCTTATTTCCCATACTTTACCTATGCCATTCCTGCCTTTGCAGGTGCGCTGTTCTTTGTTGTTAGTATTGAAGCGGGGCGTGGGTACGCTTTAGGTTCGTATATCGCGGCAGCTATAATAGTCTTACTTACTTGCGAGAAGGAATCTGCAATGCTTTTTGTTGGATTCTTTGGCTATTACGCTATACTAAAAGGAGTAATAGAGCAGCACTTAAAGGGCGCATTCACTTGGGTTATCAAGCTTTTGGTATTTAACGTGGCGGCAGTTCTTTCGTATCTTGTAATTACCTTCGTTTTCGGTATACCGTTTTTCGATGGTAATATAGCACCGCGTATATTTTTAAGCCTAATGCTACTGCTTGGTAACATTGTGTTTTGTATTTATGATATTGGCCTGACGCGTGTAATCAGTATGTATATAGTGCGCTTGCATTCTCGTATACAAAAATTGTTTTAAGGAGGGCAAACAAGGTGCCCCATATAATAGTTATAGGCGGCGGTGCTGCAGGCTTAATGGCGGCTGGCACTGCAGCTTTGTACGGCGCTAAGGTAACCCTTATCGAAAAGAATAAGAGGGTGGCGCGTAAGGTTATGATAACCGGTAAGGGTAGATGTAACCTTACAAACAATACCGACCTTAACGGATTAATAAGTAACGTTGCAAACGGCGGTAGATTTTTATATTCTGCTTTCTCAGCATTCAGCGCCGAGGATACTATGAACTTATTTGAGTCGTTAGGTGTTCCACTTAAAACCGAACGCGGTAATCGTGTTTTTCCTCAGTCGGATAAGGCTGTCCATATAGTAGACGCTTTGCAAAAATACGCAAGGTCGGCTACAATAATAAACGGCGAGGTCGAGGATATAATTATCGAGAACGCTAAGGTTACAGGTGTTACTTTGCAGGACGGTCAAAAGCTTTATTGTGATAGGGTAATAGTTGCTACGGGTGGGCTTTCCTACTCGGCAACAGGCTCAACGGGGGATGGGTATAGGTTTGCAAAAAAAGCAGGGCACACTGTAACAGAACTTAAAGGCTCATTAGTGCCACTCGAAATGCACGAGGGCTTTTGCTCGGTGTTGCAAGGTCTGTCACTGAAAAACATAGCTATAGCGGTACATAAAGAGGGGATGAAAAAGGCGGTATATACCGATTTTGGCGAGCTTGTTTTTACGCATTATGGTTTATCAGGACCCGTTATCTTAAGCGCATCTGCACACCTGCCCGATGCCGAAAGCGGTAACTACACTTTAAGTATAGATTTAAAACCCGCATTAACAGCGGAAATGCTCGATAGCAGACTGCTTAAGGATTTTACAAAATACAGCAACCGCGATTTTATAAATTCGCTTTCAGACTTATTACCAAAAAGTCTGATACCCGTAATGGTGTCACTTACAAAGATACCGCCACATAAAAGGGTAAACGAAATAACAAAGGAAGAAAGGCAAAGGCTTTTAGCCTTGCTTAAAAATTTAAAGCTTCATATAACGGGCAAACGCCCAATAGCAGAGGCGATTATTACCTCGGGCGGCGTAAAAACCTCCGAAATAAATCCCACAACAATGCAGTCCAAACTTTGTGAAGGGCTTTATTTCGCGGGTGAGGTAATAGACGTTGATGCGTATACCGGCGGCTTTAATTTACAAATTGCATTTTCAACCGGATATCTTGCCGGAAAATCAAGCGTGGAGGAGTAAAAAATGATTTCAGTTGCAATCGATGGACCTGCAGGTGCAGGCAAAAGTACAATCTCAAGAAAGGTAAGTGATATGCTCGGGTACATTTACGTAGATACCGGCGCATTGTATCGTTCAATAGCCTATTCGCTTAACGCGGTAGGCATTACGCCAAACGACGTAGAAAAAATCAAAGAGCATTTACCTAAAACCGAGATTAACATTATCTTTATTGACGGCGAGCAGCACGTAACTGTTAATGGGGAAGACGTTTCAGGGCTTATTCGTACACCCGAAATATCTATGCTTGCTTCGGCTTTTTCTGCTGTTCCTGTTGTTCGCGAATTCCTATTAGGTCTGCAGCGCAAAATGGCTGAGGAGAATAACGTTATTATGGACGGTCGTGATATCGGTACGGTTGTTCTACCAAATGCAACTGTTAAAATATTCTTAACTGCCGACCCTGAGGATAGGGCGCGTCGTAGATACGACGAGATGATAGAAAAAGGTCAAGAGGCTGATTATAACGAGGTTTTAGAGGATATTAAAAAACGCGATTATAACGACTCACACCGCGCAGTAGCACCCTTAAAGCCTGCAGAAAGCTCTATCGTTGTTAATACAACGGGCAATACCTTAGAACAGTCGGTAGAACTACTTTCAAATATTATTAAAGAAAACATCAAGTAGGAGTATTATGAAAACGGATAGATTTTATAGCTGCATTAAAGCTATAGGTATAGTGCTTGTTAATATGCTTTTTCGCCTAAAGGTTGTTGGCAAAGAAAACATCCCCAAAAACAGCGGATACATACTTTGCTGTAACCATACGCATTTTATAGACGTTGCATTTTTAATTGTAAGCGTTCCGCATAAAATTTGCTTTATGGCTAAAGAAGAGCTTTTTAGAAACAAGCTTGCTAACTGGTTTTTAACAAAGATGGGGGCGTTCCCTGTTGCAAGGGCAAGCGGTGCAGGTGCAGTGCCTGCTATTAAAAAGGCAGAACAAGTAGTATCGGCGGGCGGTGTTACGGGAATATTTCCCGAGGGTACACGCAGTAAAGACGGTAAGCCTAAGAAAGCTAAAAGCGGCGTTGCAATAATCGCTTCTGAGACTGAGGCGCCAGTTCTTCCTATTTCTATTTATTATAGTGGCAAGCTAACTTTATTAAAAAGGGTTACTCTTAGGATAGGCAAGCTTATTCCTAAAGAGAAAATAAAACTAAAGAGCAACGACCGAGCCGAGCTTAAGCGTGTATCTACTATGATTATGGATACAATTACTGCTCAGTGGGAGGAAGGCGCGTGTTAATAAAGATAGCAAAAACCGCGGGCTTCTGTTTTGGTGTAAACCGCGCAGTAGAAACAGTGCTCGATTTAACTAAACAAGGCAAACGTGTGTGTACCTTGGGTCCTATAATTCATAATAACCAGTTGGTTGAGGAATTAGAGAGCAAAGGCGTAAGGATAATTGATACCCCAAACCAAGCAAATAGTGATGAGGTTTTGGTAATTCGTTCCCACGGAGTACCGCAAATCGTTGAGGAATTAGCCAAAAAGTACAGTGAAAGTGTTACGGACGCCACCTGTCCGTTCGTATCTAAAATTCACCGTATCGTATCTAATGCGGCGGCTGAAAACAGAGTGGTGTTGATAGCTGGTGACAAAAATCATTCCGAGGTAATTGGTATTCGGGGGCATTGTAGTGGTGAAACGTACGTCTTTCAAACCCTCGATGAGCTTGAAAATCTACTTAAAAATATAGATTGCAATACACAAACCCCTCCAATAATGGTCGCACAAACTACTTTTAACGCAAATTTATGGGTAAAATGTCAAAAAATTTTCAAAAAGGTATGTACAAACGGAATTATTTTTGATACAATATGTAATGCAACTTCCGCACGGCAGTCAGAGGCAGCAGAGCTGGCAAGAACCTGCGACGTTATGATAGTCGTTGGTGGCAGGCATAGCTCTAACACCAAAAAGCTGTACGAGGTATGCTCTAAAGCATGTAGCAAAACCTATCTTGTCGAAACGGCAAGCGAGCTTAAGGCTGATATGTTTAAGGGTGCTTCAAGTGCTGGAATTGTAGCAGGTGCATCTACGCCTGCGGGTATAATAAAGGAGGTCCAACAAACCATGACTGAGATTAAGAACTCTGTCGCAGACAACACAGTAATTTCCGAGGATATGTCTTTTGAAGAGGCTTTAGAGGTTTCTTTAAATTCCCTCAATAACGACCAGAAGGTTAAGGGTACCGTTCTCTCTGTTGATTCGCAAGAGATTAAGGTAGACATCGGAAGAAAGTACACAGGTATCGTAAAGGCTGATGAGTATTCCTACGATTCCAATGTAAATATGGAGGAGGAAGTAAAGCCTGGCGATGTACTTGATTTGATTATCATGCGTACTAACGACCAAGAAGGTACAATTATGCTTTCTAAACGTCGTTTCGATTCTATAGCAGGATGGGATAAAATTGTTACCGCTAAAGAGAACGGTGATATCGTTGAAGGCAAAATCACCGAAATCGTAAAAGGCGGCGTTGTTGCTACATACGAAGGTATGCGAGTATTCATTCCCGCTTCACAGGCAACCCTTTTCCGCGGCGAATCGTTAGACGAGCTTAAAGGTACGATTGCATCCTTCCGCATCATCGAAATTGGTCGCGGTCGCCGTGTAATCGGCTCTATCCGCTCTGTTCTTCGTGACCAGAAAAAAGAACTTGAAGACAAGTTCTGGGAGTCGGTAGAAGAAGGCAAGATATATTCTGGCGTAGTTAAATCGCTTACAAGCTACGGCGCATTCGTAGACCTTGGCGGAGTGGATGGTATGATTCACGTTTCCGAGCTTGCTTGGTCACGTATTAAGCATCCTTCAGAAATCGTTAATGTTGGCGATACCGTTGAGGTATACGTTAAGGCTATTGATTCTGAAAAGCGTAAGATTTCTTTGGGCTATAAAAAGGCTGAGGATAATCCTTGGGAGCTTATTAAAAAATACTCGGTTGGCGACGTTGTAAAGGTAACCATTATTAGTATGACAAGCTATGGTGCTTTTGCAAGGGTAATTCCAGGAATTGATGGTCTTATCCACATTTCTCAAATTGCTAACCGCCGTATCCAAAAACCTCAAGACGTTCTTACAGTTGGCGAAGAGGTTGATACACAAATCACAAACATCGACTTCGAAGCTAAACGCGTAAGCCTTTCTATCCGCGCACTTCTTCCTGAAGAAGAAATCGTAGAAGAGGTAGAGGCTGTAGAAGAGCCTGTTGCCGAGGTAGCAGAGACTGCAGTTGAAGAAACTGCAGAGCCTGTAGCAGAAGAAACTGCAGAATAATTTACAATAAAAACTGCTTACACATAATTTTTTGTGTAAGCAGTTTTTCGTTACTTTATTTGTTGTATTCGGGCGGTAAATCTATGTCCGATACAATCTTCCATAAGCTTCCAATATCACCAATTTTGCAAAAGTATTTCTTTTGCAGTTTGCTACTGTCGCAAAGCAACACCACGTGGCTTGCGTGTTGCATATAAGCACGCTTTAGTTCGGCTTCCTCCTCGTTACTGTCACTAAAGCCTGCAGTAGCTTCAATACCCCTGCAAGAGAAAAAGGCAAGGTCGGCATAAAAACCGCTTATAGCCTGCAAGGCTGCGGCACCTGTAAGAGACTTTGCGTTTTCCCTCAGTTTGCCACCTGTACAGTAAACCTCAACCCCGTTCTTTTCTGATAAGATGTTACAGATTTTTATTCCGTTAGTAACAACCCTAAGCTGTTTAAAGCCGTTAAGCTTTGAAGCCAAGGCCGCAACCGTACTACTTGCGTCCATAAATATTGTCATACCGTCGCGAATA
Source organism: Acutalibacteraceae bacterium (assembly GCA_045594795.1). Lineage (GTDB taxonomy): Bacteria > Bacillota > Clostridia > Oscillospirales > Acutalibacteraceae > UMGS1532. Next base: position 13,906 of record JAZNZF010000014.1, read on the forward strand.
AGATGTAAAGCTTTTTTTGCGATTTTTTCTTTCTGCATCATATTTTCGCTTTCGCGTAGGGTAAGGGGGAAGTCACTTGCGTTGCCCTCAATGTGTACTGCACCGCCGTGAGTTCTATGTATAAGTCGGTTGCTCTCTAGTAGCTTTAAATCGCGGCGAATAGTAGCCCCGCTTGAATATAGCTCGGCACATAATTCATCAACCGTAACTGCTTTTTTTTGGGCCAAAATCGCTAATATTTTGTCCTGCCTTTCTAATGGTAGCATAATAAATACCTCGCATATGATTATTTGTGATTATATTTGCTCTTGTTGTGTTTAAATGATGAAATTTTATCTATTTTTGCGCCATATGTTTACAAATAAGCACAAATGCGCTATAATTAGTATACAAAAATAATTACCGTAAGTCAATCTGTAAATTTAAAAAATAAAGGAGAAAAGCGTATGAAAATTCTGATACTAAACGCAGGCAGCTCATCACTTAAGTATCAGTTGTTCGATATGCCCTCTGGCAAGGTTGTAGCAAAAGGCCTTTGCGAGCGTATCGGAGTGGACGGCAAGGTTACCCACAAGCGACCGGATGCCGAGCCTTATAAAGCTGATGTTGCGTTGCCAAATCACGATGCAGCTATGGAGGTTGTAATCGAGCTTCTTTGCAGTAGTGAGTATGGAGTAATTAAGAGTATAGACGAGATTAGCGCTGTTGGTCACAGAGTTGCCCACGGTGGCGAAAAATATAAAAGGTCTGCAGTTGTTGATGACGAGATGATTAAGTATCTTGAATCAATAGTTAATATCAACCCCTTGCACGGACCACCTGCAATTACAGGTATTAAAGCTTGTAGAAAACTGTTGCCAAACGTTACTATGACGGCTTCGTTTGACACATCGTTCTATTCTAACTTTAAAGATTATGCTTATGTTTATCCGTTGCCTTACGAGCTTTACGAACAACACAAAATTCGTAAGTACGGTTTCCACGGAACCTCCCACAGATACGTGGCTGGCAGATGCGCCGAAATGATGGGCAAGGATATTAAGGATTTAAAAATTGTTACCTGTCACTTGGGTAATGGCTCATCAATTACAGCTGTCGACGGCGGCGTAGCAATAGATACTACAATGGGCTTCACCCCACAAGGCGGTATCGAGATGGGTACACGTTCGGGCGACCTTGACCCAACAATCGTGCCTTACCTTGTTAAATCACTTGGCTATACTATAGATGAGGCTGAGGATTTAATTAATAAGAAATCAGGCCTTTTGGGTGTTTCGGGTCAGTCCTCTGATTCACGTAATGTAAATGATATGGCTGCCGAGGGCGATTACCGCTGTCAGTTAGCACTTAACATTCAATATTACGGAATTAAGAAATACATAGGTGCTTTCACCGCTGCAATGAACGGACTTGATGCAGTAGTATTTACAGCAGGTATCGGCGAAAATGACCGATTGATTCGCGAAAAGGTTTGCGAGAATATGGAATACCTTGGAATCGATTTCGATGTAGAGGCAAACAATTTGGCTGAACGTGGCAGCGAAGCATTGCTGTCGAAACCCGATTCAAAGGTTAAGGTATACGTAATACCTACCGACGAAGAGTATATGATTGCGCAGGATACTGCAGCATTAGTATAAACTATAAAAACAATTAATTATAAAGGAGTAAAAAATCATGTCACCTTATGAGATTAAAAAAGAAATTTGCGAGATTGCAAGAAGAATTTATAACGACGGCTTCGTTGCAGCTAACGACGGTAACATTTCCGTTAAAGTAAACGACAACGAGTTTTACTGCACCCCAACAGGTGTTTCTAAAGGCTTTATCACCCCTGATATGATTATCCGTATCGATGGTACCGGTAAAAAGGTTGAGGGTAAGCTTAATCCTTCTTCAGAAATTAAAATGCACTTAAGAGTTTATAAAGAGCGTCCCGACGTAAACGCAGTTGTTCACGCACATCCTCCTGTTGCAACCGCATTTACAGTAGCAGGCCTCGAGCTTAATCAGTACATACTCCCCGAAGCAGTTCTTACTATAGGCGCTGTTCCTACTTGCGATTACGGCACACCTTCTACCGAAGAGATTCCTGATTCGTTAATGCCTTATATTCAAAAGCACGATGCATTCCTTTTAAAGAATCACGGTGCATTAACGGTAGGTAACACTTTAACTCGCGCCTTCTTCACTATGGAAGAGGTTGAGTTCAATGCAAAAATCTGCATGTACGCAAAACAGTTAAGCGGTCTTGGTAACACCAATATCGAAGAAATTTCTTGCGAGCAGCTCGAAAAACTTATGGAGCTCCGCAAAAAGTTCCAGCTTCCTGGCCGTCACCCAGGTTGTAAAACTTGCCCCAACCTTGGCACAGAGAAATGTAAGTGCAAGGAAAATGGTGGCGCTTGCACCTGTGGCAACCATTCATCTGATAAAAAGGAGGATATAGTTGCTGCTATCACAAAGAAAGATCTTGCTGAGCTTAATAAATAATATTAAGTATAAGTAAATTTACAAGAAAAGGAGAGCCGACAATGGCATTTACAGATTATAACTGTAAAAAGTCACCGCGCATAACATCACTTATAGATAATATGCTTTCGGTAACACCTCAAATCGAGGCAGACCGTGGTGTCCTTTTAACAGAGTCTTATCGCGCTACAGAGGGCGAACCTATGGTAACACGTAGGGCTAAGGCTTTTGCACATATCCTTAAAAATATTCCAATAACAATAAGACCGTTAGAGTTAATTGTCGGTAGCTCTACACGTCTTTCGCGCGGCGCTCAGGTTTTCCCAGAGTTTTCGTGCGAGTGGATAGAAGACGAGTTCCAGACTATCGCAACACGTGAGGCTGACCCATTCTATATATCAGAAGAAACTAAGTCGCAGCTTCACGAGGTATTTAAATATTGGAAGGGTAGAACAACAAGCGAGCTTGCTACCTCTTATATGACAGATGCAACCTTGCTTGCTATCGACCACAATGTGTTCACCGTTGGCAACTATTTTTATAACGGCATCGGTCACGTTAGCGTAGACTATGCAAAGGTTTTAAAGATTGGTTATAAAGGTATTATCGAAGAAGCAAAGCAGCAGCTTGCAACCTTCGATGTATCAGATGCTGAGTATCCTAAAAAGAGCCATTTCTTAAATGCTGTAATAATCAGCTGCGAGGCTGCTATTATGTACGCTAATCGTTATGCCGAATTAGCAGAAGGGGAGGCTGCAAGGTGCTCTGAGCCTTCACGCAAAGCCGAGTTTTTGGTAATTGCAGAGAACTGTAGAAAAGTTCCAAAAAACGGTGCTACAAGCTTTTACGAGGCTTGCCAATCATTCTGGTTCGTTCAACAGCTAATTCAAATTGAATCGAACGGTCACTCTATTTCGCCCGGCCGTTTCGACCAATATATGTACCCTTACTTTAAGGCCGACTTGGATAGCGGCAAAATAACACCCGAATTTGCACAAGAACTAATCGATTGTATTTGGGTAAAGCTTAACGATGTTAGCAAATGTCGTGATGCCGCTTCTGCTAAGGGCTTTGCAGGCTATAGCCTTTTCCAAAACCTTATAGCAGGTGGCCAAACATCAGAGGGTATAGACGCTACAAACGATGTTTCGTTTATGTGTTTGCAGGCTTCCTTACATACGCTCTTGCCTGGACCGTCACTATCAATTAGGGTTTGGAACAAAAGCCCGCAAGAGTTTTTGCTTAAGGCTGCCGAGGTTACGAGGACAGGTATTGGCTTGCCTGCTTATTATAACGACGAGGTTATCATTCCTGCGCTTATTAATCGCGGATTAACTATCGAAGACGCAAGAGATTTCTGTATAATCGGTTGCGTTGAGCCACAAAAACCTGGTAAAACAGATGGTTGGCACGATGCTGCGTTCTTTAATATGTGCCGTCCGTTAGAGTTTGTTTTCTCAAACGGTGTCGATAATGGCAAACAGGTTGGTCCAATCACTGGCGATGTAACCAAGTTTACAAGCTTCCAACAATTCGTTGAAGCCTTCCAAACACAAACAAACTACTTTATTAACCTTATGGTTAATGCCGATAACGCTATCGACTTTGCCCATGCCGAACGTTGCCCGCTACCATTCCTTTCTTCAATGGTAGACGATTGTATCTCGGTTGGCAAATCGGTGCAAGAGGGCGGTGCGCATTATAACTTCACCGGTCCTCAGGGCTTTGGTGTGGCTAATATTGCCGATGCAATGTACGCTATTCGCGAGCTTGTATTTAAACAAAAGAAATACACCCTTGCCGATTTCAAAGCTGCGTTGCAATCTAACTTTGGCGAAGATAACGATATTGGTAAAATCACAGTAATCGTTGCCAACAAGCTTCGCGAAAACGGCATAACACCTACTGCTCAAGATATTGAAACCATCTGTCGCACAGTAGCCGAGGGTGTAAATGTAGGCGATAATGCAATGCACAAGCAACTACGTGAAGACATCCTAAGCTTAGAAAAGTTTGGTAATGATAATGCCGATATCGACGCACTTGCACGCGAAATGGCATATACATACACAAAACCGTTAGAAAAATACAAGAACCCACGTGGTGGTGCATATCAAGCGGGCTTGTATCCCGTATCCGCAAACGTGCCTTTGGGTGCACAAACGGGTGCTACACCTGATGGCCGTTTAGCTTTCACTCCTGTTGCCGATGGTGTTTCGCCATCCGCAGGTGCCGATAAAAACGGACCTACTGCTGCCGCAAACTCGGTAGCTAAGTTAGACCACTATATTGCTTCTAACGGAACACTATATAATATGAAATTCCATCCGTCTGCACTTTCGGGCAAACAGGGCCTTAACAGCTTTGTTGCTTTAATACGTTCGTATTTCGACCAAAAGGGCAGTCACGTTCAGTTTAACGTTGTAAGCCGTGAAACCTTGCTCGATGCTCAAAAGCATCCCGAGAACTATAAATCATTAGTTGTTAGGGTTGCGGGCTACAGCGCATTGTTTACAACACTATCACGTTCTTTACAAGACGATATTATTAACCGTACAGAGCAAAGCGGATTCTAAAAAAGGAGGGCTACCGTTGGGGGAAGATTTGCTTAACGTTAAGGGTCGCATTTTCGACATACAACGATTTTCTATTCACGATGGCCCGGGTATCCGCACAATAGTTTTCTTTAAAGGTTGTGCTTTACGTTGTCGTTGGTGTTGCAATCCTGAATCGCAACATTCTAAAATAGAAACTATGACCGATGATAATGGTAAAATTACCGTTTTTGGTAAAGACGTAACCGTTGGCGAGGTTATGCAAACCGTTTTAAAAGACCGTCCATATTATAGGCGTTCGGGCGGTGGCATAACACTTTCGGGTGGCGAGTTTTTATTTCAACCCGATTTTGCCGAAGGATTGCTAAAAACCTCTGTCGATGAGGGTATAAGCACCGCGGTTGAGACCACGTCTTTTGCACAGTTTTCTGTAATCGAACGCGTGTTGCCTTATATTGATAATTACCTTATGGATATAAAGCATGTAGACCCAATTAAACATAAAATGTTTACCACGCAGTCGAATGAAATAATTTTAGAAAACGCAAAAAAAATAGCACCCATAGCGCGCCGTATGGTTGTGCGCGTGCCGGTAGTTCCTACCTTTAATGATACTAAAGAGGAAATACGCGCCATAGCACAGTTTGCCGCAACGCTAAAGGGTGTAGAGGAAATCCATCTGTTGCCTTATCATAGGCTTGGACAGGATAAATACAGATGGCTTGGCAGGGAATACACCTTGCCCGAAATTACACCGCCTACCGCAGAAAAGATGCTTGAATTGTTAAATGAAGCTCAAAAAAGCGGACTTAAATGTCAGATTGGCGGATAACATTAAATTACTTAGAAAGGAGACAAGCGAAATGAAAATCTACACTAAAGCCGGCGATAACGGTAAAAGTAGTACCATTACTCGCACCTCTCTTTCTAAAGATAGCCCCATTTTCGCACTACTTGGTGATTTAGACGAGCTCGGTAGCACCTTAGGCCTTGCAAAAAGCAAAGTCACAAACGGTGTAGTCGAGATAATTGAACAGCTACAAAGTGATATTATAGCTTTAAGCGGCGAGGTTGCAGGTGGAAAAAAGTTCGCAACCAAAACTGAAACTGAAAAACTTGAGTCATGTATAGATTCTATTGAATTTGCTACCAAAGGTTTTGAGGGATTTGTGCTTTCGGGTAAAACCGAGGGCGGCGCTTTACTCGACGTTGCAAGAACTATAGCACGCAGGGCAGAACGTTCTGCAGTTACAGCGCAGCAACGTGGTGGAATCACTAAAGAGCTTTTAGCTTGGCTTAACCGTTTATCAGATTTGCTTTACGTTTTAGCAAGGCTTGTTGATAGCTCAGTTAAACACCAAGCAAAACCTAACACCGTAAGCGGAGTAGTAGAGGGCTTATGTGATATGGCAACTAAGCTTTGCACCGAGATACGCAAGTATGCAAAATCCAAAGGTGTAAGTGTAGTGGTTGCGGTGTGTGATGCAGGGGGCAACTTAATTGCTTTCGAAAGAGGAGAGGATGCATATATTGCAAGTACCGATATTGCAATAAATAAAGCCTTCACCTCAGCATCCTTAAAAATGTCTACTAAAGAGGTTGGTAAGCTTGCTCAGCCTGGCGCCTCTTTATATGGAATTCAGTTTACAAACGGCGGTAAAATCGTTATTTTCGGTGGTGGTGAACCACTTTACAAAAACGGTGTTATCGTTGGTGCACTTGGTGTAAGCGGCGGTACGGCTGAAGAGGATACCGCATTCGCCGAATACGGTGCTAACTATTTTGAAAAGGAGATGTAAAAAATGGCTCTTAACATAAGCGAAGCTGATATTGCTAAAATCGTGCAAAATGTATTAAACACAATGCCAGAGGCGGCAAGTCAGCCCACAGCCCCTGCCGATTGGGACTCTACCCAGTATAAAGGCCGCAAGTTCATTGGCGTATACGACGATATGAACGAGGCAATTATCGCAGCCGCGGCAGGCTATAAGGCGGTACGCGCAATGTCGGTTGCAGAGCGCGAGAAAATCGTTACAGAAATTCGTCGTCTTACCCGTGAAGAAGCCGAAATTATGGGTGTTTTAGGTGTTGCTGAAACCGGAATGGGTAGGGCAGACCACAAAAAAGCAAAGCATCTTTTGGTTGCTAATAAAACCCCAGGTACAGAGGATATAATTTCTAATGCTAAAACCGGTGACGACGGCTTAACCTTAATAGAAATGGCACCATTCGGTGTAGTTGGTGCAATAACACCAAGTACAAACCCAAGTGAAACCGTAATATGTAACAGTATCGGTATGATAGTTGCGGGTAACGGCGTTGTTTTCAACCCACACCCTAATGCTATTGCTACTTCGAACTATGCGGTTGACCTTGTAAATCGCGCAAGCAGACTTGCAGGCGGCCCCGATGTGCTTGTATGCTCAATGGTGAAGCCTACACTTGATACAGCAAAAATTATGCAAACACACCCACTTATAAAGTTGCTTGTATGCACAGGCGGCCCAGGTGTTGTTAGGGCAGTGCTTTCTTCGGGTAAAAAGGCGATAGGCGCAGGTGCAGGTAACCCACCCGTTATAGTTGATGATACTGCTGATATTAAAAAGGCAGGTAAGGATATTATCGATGGTTGTACTTTTGATAATAACCTACCTTGTATTGCCGAAAAAGAAGTTTTTGCTTTCTCAAATATTGCAGATGCATTAATTGCAGAAATGCTTAAAAACGGTGCATATAAAATTAATACCCAACAGGCAGCAAAATTAGCATCAATTGTGCTTGATGAAAAGCAGACCAAAGACGGTAGAACAGTTAAAGTAGTTAACCGCCACTGCGTTGGTAGAGATGCTTCGGTGCTGCTCTCTAAAATAGGTATTAATGTTGGACCCGAGGTGCGTTGCATCATCTGTGAAACCGACTTTATGCACGACTTCGTTCAAGAGGAACTTATGATGCCGATTCTCCCTATCGTTAGGGTAGCTAATATTGACGAGGCTATCGACCTCGCAGTTAAGGCAGAGCACGGCAACCGTCATACCGCACATATGCACTCAAAGAATATTGATAACCTAACAAGGTTTGCACGTGCGGTTGAAACAACAATTTTCGTTAAAAATGCACCCTCTTATGCAGGTATAGGCTTTGGTGGCGAAGGTCATACAACCTTTACTATTGCAGGACCTACGGGTGAGGGTATCACATCAGCTAAAAGCTTTACACGTCAGCGCCGTTGCGTTATGGCAGACAGCTTTAGAATAATATAAAACTGTAAAGGAGATATAAAATATGGATTTAAGTTCAGCACAGGTTGAAAGCATTGTGCGTCAGGTTATTTCCGAAATGAGTGGAAACGGCGCTGCTGCAACTACATCTGCAGGTGTTCCTAAAACCGGCAAGGTTGCAACCTTGGTAGAGCCTAAAAACATTGTTGTTAAGGAATATCCCATTCCAAGAATTGGCGACGATGATATACTTGTTCGTGTTGAAGGCTGTGGCGTATGCGGTACAGACGTTCACGAATGGAAGGGTGACCCATTTGGCCTTTGCCCTGTAACCTTAGGACACGAAGGTACGGGTGAGGTTGTTGCACTTGGTAAAAACATTAAGTGCGATACTGCAGGTAATCCTATAAAGGTTGGAGATAAGCTTGTTACATCGGTTATCAGCTGTGGCGAGTGTCCCATCTGTCGTATGCATCCTGCAAACACAAACCTTTGCGATAAGCAAGGTATCTTCGGTTTAATTCAAGATACCGAGGCACATCATTTCGCAGGTTGGTTTGGTACCCACTTACATATTACAGGTAAGGGCGCAACTTACTTTGTTGTTAACGACCTAAACGTTAAAGAGCGTATGCTTTTAGAGCTTGCTGCAGTTTGCGTACACGCATTAAAGCAGGGCAATACAACAGGTCTTATCAATTTTGGTAGCAAGGTTCTTTTACAGGGCTGCGGTCCTGTTGGACTTATGATGTTAGCTGTTCTACGTGCGGCAGGTGTAAATCACATCATCGCAGTTGACGGTTCTGAAAAACGTTTGGAAATGGCTAAAAAGCTTGGTGCAAAAACCACCATTAACTTTAGAGATTCAAATGCAGACACTATCGAAAAACGTGTTGCATTAGTAAAGCAAGCAACCGGCATTGGTGTTGACTTTGCATATCAATGTACAGGTGTTCCTGCAGCGGCGGCTGATATTTATCAGTACATTCGTCGTGGCGGCGGACTTTGCGAAATGGGCTTCTTTGTTGATAACGGCGAGTACTCAATTAATCCTCACATAGCAATGTGTAATAAAGAAATTCACATTGTTGGTTCTTGGGATTATAGCGCAGACGATTATCCAACAACCGTTGCCTTCTTAAAACAGGCAAGGGAAATGAAAATCCCCATCGAAGATTTAATTACTCATTCCTTCCCTCTGGATAAGCTTAACGAGGCTATGGAGGTAAACATTGCACAAAAAGGCATCAAGGTCTGCTACGTTGCAGAATAATAGGTGACTGATATGGATGCACTTGGAATGTTAGAGGTCATGGGTTTTACTACAGCTGTTGTAGCTGCCGATGCTATAGCTAAAGCGGGCGATGTTAAAATTTTAGCGCTCGACCGTAATAAGCCTGCAAACGGCGACGCTGCAAAAGTGCCACTGCTAATGACGGTTAAGTTTTCTGGCAGTGTGGCAGCAGTTGAGGCTGGACTTGAAGCGGGTATAAAGGAAGCGAAAGACCGCGACCTTTATATAACTTCAAAAATTATCAGTCGCGTAGCACCCGATACCGAGTATATGGCAAATCTTAATGCCCTTGGCAGAGATAAGTTAAGATAGGTTTAAAACCTTAAAATAAATAATAATAAAAATTTTTTAAAGGAGTTTTTAAAAATGATGGAAGCATTAGGTATGGTAGAAACAAGAGGTCTTGTAGCAGCAATCGAGGCATCAGATGCAATGGTTAAGGCTGCAAACGTAGTACTTATCGGCTCTGAGAAAATCGGTAGCGGATTAGTAAGCGTTATGGTTCGTGGCGATGTAGGCGCTGTTAAGGCAGCAGTTGAAGCAGGCGGCTCAGCAGCTTCTGCTTTAGGCGAAGTTGTAGCAACACACGTAATTCCTCGTCCCCACGCAGACGTTGAAAAGCTTTTACCCACTTTAAAATAATCACCAAGCACGATTAATTTTTAAGGAAAGGGGAAGTGTGGCATGGAAAAAGCAATAGGTCTTTTAGAGGTGCAGGCAATGGTTACTGCTATAGCAGCGCTTGATGCAATGTGTAAAGCGGCAGAGGTTCGTTTAATCCACGTTGAAAAAAGGCTTGGCGGTAGACTGGTAACCTTGGTTATAGATGGTACTGTTTCTGATGTAACTGCGGCAACCGCGGCAGGTAAAGCAGTAGCAGAAACTGTCGGTAACGTTAAGCTGTGCGAGGTAATTGCACGCCCACACCCCGAAATTACCAAATTTCTTTATACAGATAAATTAGATTAGTGAGGTTTAGTTACCATGGCAACTAACAAAACAAACTCAACTACAGCAAAAAGCACCGGCACAAAAACAGCTGCCAAAAAGCCTGCCCCAAAGGCTGCAGCACCACAAAAACCGGTTGCAGAAACTGTAAAAACCGAGGCACCTAAAACGGTGACCAAAACTGTAAAGGAGAACAAAGTTATGATGGAAGCATTAGGTATGGTAGAAACCAGAGGTCTTGTAGCTGCAATCGAAGCATCCGATGCAATGGTTAAGGCTGCAAACGTAGTACTTATCGGCTCTGAGAAAATCGGTAGCGGATTAGTAAGCGTTATGGTTCGCGGCGATGTAGGTGCTGTTAAGGCAGCAGTTGAAGCAGGCGGCTCAGCAGCTTCTGCATTAGGCGAAGTTGTAGCAACACACGTAATTCCACGTCCTCACAGCGACGTTGAAAAGCTTTTACCCACATTAAAATAAGGAGGTTATCGTAATGGAAGCATTAGGCATGGTAGAAACCAGAGGTCTTGTAGCTGCAATCGAAGCATCTGATGCTATGGTTAAGGCTGCAAATGTAGTACTTATCGGCTCTGAGAAAATCGGTAGCGGATTAGTAAGCGTTATGGTTCGTGGCGATGTTGGTGCCGTTAAGGCAGCAGTTGAAGCAGGCGGCGCAGCAGCCTCCGCTTTGGGCGAAGTTGTGGCAACACACGTAATTCCTCGTCCCCACGCAGACGTTGAAAAGCTTTTACCTACTTTAAAGTAATAAGCTGAAAGTAAAAAAAGGTGAGCCGCGCCAAATAAATCGGCGCGGCAGAAAGCCACTCTAATTTTTAACAATAACGCATATATATAAATGCTTTATGTACTTGCGTTATTGTTAAAGAAAATAACGGAGGTATTATTATATGAACGTTTCACCTCAATTAGTTGAAAGCATAGTAAGGCAGGTTCTTGCTGCAAATGCTGAGGCTGGCGAGCTTACTGCACCAATTGGTATTTCAAACCGCCATCTTCATTTAACACAAGAACACGTAGAAATACTTTTTGGTAAGGGTTATCAACTACAAAAGCTTAAAGACCTGTCACAACCCGGTCAGTACGCTTGTAAGGAAACAGTAACGATAATTGGCCCGTCAATGCGTTCTATCGAGGGTGTAAGGGTATTAGGTCCTGTAAGACCGCAAACTCAGGTGGAGATTTCGCGTACCGATTCCTTTACTTTAAAGGTAAAACCGCCCGTTCGCGAATCTGGTAAGGTAAACGGCTCTGCTGCAGTTACCATTGTAGGTCCCAAGGGTGTTGTTAGCATCCCCGAGGGTTGTATAATCGCAAACCGTCATATACATATGAGTTTAGAAGATGGCGCACGTTTTGGCGTTAAAGACTGTGATTATGTTACTGTAGAGCTAAAAGGAGAGCGCAGAACTACATTCTACGATGTTCAAATAAGGGTGCATAAAGATTTTAGATTAGAAATGCACATTGATACAGACGATGCAAATGCCGCCGGAGTAAAGAACGGCGATAAAGCTATAATTATAAAATAGTAAGGAGTAAGTTTTTATGTTAATGGGTCAGGTAATCGGCAATATTGTTTCTACCCGTAAGCACGAAGGCATAGTAGGCTCAAAAATTTTGGAAATCCGTGTTATCGAAAACGGAAAGGATACCGATAAATTTATAGTTGCTGTAGATAACGGCATTGGTGCGGGTATTGGTGAACGCGTGCTAGTTACTACCGGAAGTGGCGCAAGGCTTGCACTTGGCAACAAATCTACACCTGTTGATGCGGTTGTAGTTGGTATTATCGACTAATTAATTTTTAAAGAAAGGGGCAAAAGCCATGACTTTGGCAGAGCTAAAAGAGGTTATATCTGATGCTGGTATAGTTGGTGCTGGTGGTGCGGGTTTCCCAACCGCCTTCAAATACACCGAAGATGCAGATACTTTAGTAATTAACGCAGCCGAATGCGAGCCTCTTATATATACAGACTATTATATTTTAAAGCGCGAAATGTCTAAGGTTTCTGCCGCCGCTGAGCTCGTTATGGACGCTTGTGGTATGGTTAAGGGCTACCTTTCTCTAAAAGAACACACCGCAGAACGCTTAGGTCTTACAGAGGGTCAGCAGATTAGTGATAAGCTTTTTGTTAAAGTTTTACCTAACGTTTACCCAATGGGCGACGAAATAGTTTTAATTTACGAAACAACACATAAGGTTATCGAACCTGGCGCTTTGCCTATATCTCAAGGCGTTGTGGTTAATAATGTTGAAACGCTTTATAACATATACAATGCAGCATACGGTGGAACTCCTGTTACTGAAAAATGGCTTACAGTAGGCGGTAATGTTGAGAAACCCGTTGTTTTAAAGGCTTTAATCGGCACACCCGTGTCCGAGCTTTTCGAGGCACTTAACGTAACAGTTCCCGAAGGTAATGTTGTTATAGATGGCGGTCCTGCAATGGGTAACATTATAAGCCCCGCTACCGCTGTTATAACCAAAACAACCAAATCCTTGCTTGTACTTCCGCGCGAAATTCCTGCCGTACGTGTAAAGCTTGGTGATAATAAATTAAGCATTAAACGCGCGGCGTCTGCTTGTTGCTCTTGCTCGCGTTGTACCGACCTTTGCCCAAGGCACTTGCTTGGCTTCCCGTTAGAACCACACAAGGCTATTCGTGCTGCAGCCGCAGGCGAAATTGACCCTCAGCTTTATACAAATGCTCAGCTTTGTTGCGCTTGTGGTGTGTGTGAAATCGTTTCTTGCTGTCACGAGCTTAGTCCTAAGCGCGTGTATGCTGAGATTAAAGCATTAATGGCAAAGAACAAGATAAGGTACTCACATAAAGGCGCTGCGGTTGCACCTAATATAAACCGCGAATATCGTATGTTGCCGTCTGATAGGTTTATGCAACTGCTCGGCGTAACAAGGTTCGATAAAACAGTGCCCGAATTCTTAAAAGATTTCGAGCTTATGCCAAGCCGCACCGTAATAAGCTTAAGTCAGCATGTTGGTGCGCCAGCTGCTGCGGCGGTTAAAATAGGTGATTTTGTTTGTGCTACCGATATTGTAGGTAAAGCAGCAAACGGAATATCGGCAAATCTACATTCATCTATCGATGGCAAGGTTTTAGTTGCTAATGGTAGAGAAATAGTTATAGGAAATTAGGGGGATAAATTATGATATATTCAGTTGGCGTTATCGAGCTTAAAAGCATAGCCAAGGGTATCCAGGCTAGTGATGATGCGCTTAAGTCTGCAGGAATCAGGCTTATTACATCACACACAGCTTGCCCCGGTAAATATGAAATTGTACTAACCGGCGAGCTTGCCGATGTTCAGACTGCTGTTGATAGAATAAAAGCTGGCTTTAGTGATAGCGTTATCGATGGTGTAATGCTTGGCAGAATCGACGAAGCGGTTATCCACGCACTTCTTGGTACACACGCTACCGAACGCAAAGGCGCTATTGGTGTTATTGAAACCTTCTCTGCCGCAAGTGCAGTTAAGGCTGCCGACACCGCGGTTAAAACCTCCGATGTTGAAATTTACGACCTACGTATTTCTCGCGGACAGGGCGGTAAGGGCGTTGTTATTATAACCGGTCAGGTTAGCGATGTTACCGCTGCTGTTGAATCGGGCGCAAAATATGCCGAGAGTCAAGGACTTTTACACGGCACTTCTGTGCTTGCTAATCCTCACCCGGAGGTTTGGGAGCATCTATAATAAATTAAACTTCCATCATTAAATAAAAATCACCGTGCAGTTCAGTTTGCACGGTGATTTTATTTTTACAAGTAGTATTTAATTATTAGTTCACATATCAGTACGGTGCCACAAGCAACCGCCGCAACTGTTAGTAGGCTTTTTTTGTTTAGCGCCATTATTAATGCCGCTATAAGACCAATTATTGCTGATGCTATGTAGGAAGTGCAGTAGATAATAGCAGGTATAGTCATAACACTTAAAACCGCGTATGGTACGTAATAAAGGAAGGATAGCAAAAATTTATTTTCAATTTTCTTTTTAACTAACACAAGCGGTAGCATACGTATTAGGTAGGTAACACCAGCCATTACAATTAAGTATAGAAAGAAAGTACCGTATTTCATTGCTCTGCCACCTCGTTTTCTTGTGAAATGGGGAACAGCAAAGCAAATAGCACACTCGCTACAACAGCACAGATTATAATAACAAAGCCACTTGGCACAGCTTTAAGCGCAGGAAGATAGTTAAATAGACAACTTAAGACTATTGCAAATAATGCACATAGTGCCGTGGGTTTGCTATCTTTTGCAACCGGCACAACTATTGCTATAAACATAGCATATATTGCAATTCCAAGCGCAGAAATAATAATTTCGGGCAGTATATTGCCTGCAATAGCGCCAAGCAAGGTGCCAAGACTCCAACCAATGTAGGGGGTTAATATAAGCCCGTATAAATACCGTTTGCCAACGTTTTGCTTATTGCCTGAAGCAACTGCAAAAACCTCATCAGTATTAACAAACGAGATAATAAATCTATCTAACATACTAACACTTTTGCCAAGCTTTTGAGAAAGTGATACCGACATTAACGCGTAGCGTAGATTTATAACAAACTGCGTAGCGGCAAGCTCGGTTAAAAGACCGCTACCAAGCACTATTGGTACGCCTGCAAGTTGACCCGCAGAGGTAACGTTGGTCATAGATATAAGCAGAGCCTGTAGAATGGTTAGTCCGCCGTCAACAGCAAATATCCCAAATGCAAAGGCTACCGAAAGGTAACCAAAACAAATAGGTAAACCGTCAATTATACCTTTTTTAAAACTGTTAATTTCTTTCATTATATATTGCTCTCCACTAAGGTGATTTTACCGCCGCCAACAACGTTATCCCCATCATATAACACAACAGATTGACCGGTAGTAATAGCCCTTTGAGGACTATCGAATATAACTTCAATCTCTCCGCTTGGTGTAACCCTTGCAATAGCAGGTTGTTCTTTGTGCTTGTAACGTGTTTTTGCCTTAATATATATTTCGCCTTTAGGCGCAGTACCGCTAATCCAATTAAATTCGTTGGCTAAAAGTCTGCTCGTGAATAAATCACTGTTTTCACCAAGAATAACGCTATTAGTTTCGGTACATTTTCTGCAAACGTAGGCAGGGGCAGGGAGGGCAAGTCCTAATCCCTTGCGCTGACCAACAGTATAGCGGATAATTCCCTTGTGGGTGCCTAAAACTCTACCGTCTTTATAAATAAAATCACCCTCAGGGTAGCGTTTGCCGGTATAACTTTCTATAAATGCCGCATAGTCACCGTCAGGCACAAAGCAGATATCCTGGCTATCCTGCTTGTCTGCATTTATAAAGCCGTTTGTAAGCGCAATGCTGCGTGTTTCTTGTTTACTAAGGCTGCCAAGAGGTAGTAATGTATGCTTAAGATTTTCTTGTGTTAAGTTGTATAGCACGTAGCTTTGGTCTTTGGCTTCGTCAAGGCCTTTTCTTAGCTCGTAAAGACCTGTGCTTTCATTAAACACCACCTGTGCATAATGACCTGTAGCAACGTAATCATAGCCTTTGCTTTCCATATACCTAAAAAGCAAGTTCCATTTAATATGTTTGTTGCAGTCGATACAAGGGTTAGGTGTATCGCCCATTTCATAAGACTCGATAAAACGACGAATAACCTCGTTTTCAAATTCATTACGAAAGTCGAGCAAGGTGAAAGGGATATTAAGCTTATCTGCCACACTTTTAGCATCAGAAAAGGCGTGTTTGTCACCTGCAGAATTAAGCTGCATGGTAACACCAAGGCAGGTATAACCGCCGTCTATTAAAAGCTTGGCGGTAACAGAACTGTCTACACCGCCACTCATTGCAACAATTGCTTTTTTCATTCGATAACCTCAAAATTTATTTTTAAAATATATAATAATTGAATCACATTTATTTCATATTACCATATCCAATATAATAATATCTTTTTTTACCTATGTCAAGCGTTAAGACAAATGCACAAATTTAAAAGATATTACCTAAAATTTTCCATTTTTAGAAAAAAAGCATAAAATATTGTAACTAAATTGTAACTTTAGCCTATTTTTTTCGCAAAAGCCCTTGAAAAATCCTAAGGAATTGTGTATTATATATAAGTAATGATGAATTTTTATGTATAACCTTAACAAAATTTGCACAAAAAGAGGGGTAAATAAAATGTCAAACAGATTATTTCAGGGTGTAGTTCACCAAATGAAAGATGCAATTGATAGAGTTATCGGCGTTATCGACGAAAAATCTACCGTAATTGCTTGTAGTGACTTAGGTCATGTTGGCGATGTTCACGATGTAAAGCTTGCTAACCTTACAGCAGGAAGCGATGCATTTGTAAAAGGTCAGTACACCTACAAACCGTTTGGTAGTGCACAGTATCCCGAGTATGTTCTGTTTGTAGAGGGTAACGATGCTTTGTCGGCAAGATATGTGGCTTTGCTTTCTGTAGCTTTAACAAATATTAAGCATTATTACGACGAAAAGTACGACCGCGGTAACTTTATCAAAAACATAATTCTTGATAATATTTTACCTGGTGATATTTATCTTAAAGCACGCGAGCTGCATTTTAATAGCGAGGTTTCGCGCGCAGTTATCCTTATTCGCATTATCTCTAAAAACGATGTGCCTATATTTGATATTATTCAAAACCTATTCCCCAATAAAAATAAAGATTTCATCATAAATATTAGCGAAAACGATATTGCGCTTGTTAAAGAAACTCAGCAGGATATCGACTCAAAAGACCTTGAAAACCTTGCAAGAAGTATTGTTGATACACTTTCAAGCGAGTTCTATATTCACGCTATTGTTGGTATCGGCTCTACAGTTGATAGCCTAAAAGAGCTTGCAAAATCCTTTAAAGAGGCACAAATTTCTTTAGAGGTTGGTAAGGTTTTCG
This sequence comes from Acutalibacteraceae bacterium, assembly GCA_045594795.1. Lineage (GTDB taxonomy): Bacteria > Bacillota > Clostridia > Oscillospirales > Acutalibacteraceae > UMGS1532. The sequence continues at coordinate 31,337 of JAZNZF010000014.1, forward strand.
ATACCGAGAAAACTATAATCAGCTACGATAACTTAGGCATTGCAAGGCTTATTTATCAGCTTCCAACAACCCTTTGCGAAACCTTCTTGCGCGAGGTGTTTAAGCGTGGCTCAATCGAAAGTCTTGACCAAGAAACCTTGTTCACAATTCAAAAGTTCTTTGAAAATAATCTTAATGTATCCGAAACCTCACGTAAACTATTCGTTCACAGAAACACATTGGTTTACAGATTAGAGAAAATTAAGAAAATAACAGGCCTTGACCTTCGCGAGTTTGACCATGCTATCGTGTTCAAAATTGCGTTAATGGTTAAGAAATACTTAAAAGCTAATCCTATTAAATATTAATTAAGGCGGTAATTTTAAGTGAATCAGCAAAACGATAATGGTGTTATTATAGAGCTAAAGGGCGTTTCCAAAAACTATCCTAACGGTACCCACGCCCTTAACGATGTGAATCTTACCGTACATAAGGGCGAGTTTGTGTTCGTTGTTGGCTCTTCGGGTGCCGGTAAAAGTACATTTATGAAACTGCTTATGCGCGAGGAAAAGCCATCTGCAGGAGAAATTATGGTTAATGGCTTTAAACTAAACAAGCTTCGCCATAAGGATATACCTATGCTTCGCAGAACAATGGGCATAGTTTTCCAAGATTTCCGTTTAATCCCTAATATGAACGTTTTCGATAACGTTGCTTTCTCAATGCACGTTGTTGGTGCATCGAAGCAACAGATTCGTAAAAAGGTGTCACACGTGCTTTCGGTTGTTGGCCTAAGCGGTAAGGCTCGTTCAAAGCCTGCCGAGCTTTCGGGCGGTGAGCAACAGCGCGTGGGTCTTGCACGTGCGCTTGTAAATAATCCGTCGCTTATCATTGCGGACGAGCCTACGGGCAACGTTGACCCAAATATGTCATACGAAATTGTAGAAATGCTAACCGAAATTAACAAAATGGGCACTACCATTTTAATGGTTACCCACGAGCATCAGCTTGTTCGCGACTTTAAACGCAGGGTAATTATGCTTGAGCATGGTAGGGTAGTTGCAGATAACGCTAACGGAGGTTTAAAATGAAACTAAGCAGTGTACGCCACCTTATTAAAGAGGGCTTTAAGAATGTTTGGGATAACAGGCTTATGTCGTTAGCTTCCATTGGTGTATTAATATCCTGTATGGTGCTTATCGGTGCGGTTATCCTTGTATCCTTTAACGTTGATAGAGCGGTATCTAACATTGAAGAGCAAAACGTTATTATGGCATATCTTAACGACTATAACTCGGTTAAATATTCCGACGAGTATGTTAAGTCTTCCACTACTGCATCGGGTTCCGAAAAGGAAACCGTACGCAGCGAGGTGCCCGAGGACGAGTATCTTGTTCATAACGATGAAGAGGCACTTGCTGTATGCGACGAAATTAAACACATCCCCAACGTAAAATCGGTAGAGTACATCTCGGCTGAAGAGGGAATTAAACGTGTTACTAATATGATTAATAAAGACCAAGCTGAGTACATTAAGCAGCTTGAAAGCGAGGGTGAAAACCCACTTTCTTGTGCTGCACAAATAACCTTAGAGGATTTGTCTTTAATCGAGCAAACAATAGGTAAAATTCAAAAGGTCGATGGTGTGCATACTGTTTCAAGTCAGCTCGACGTTGCAAAAAAGGTTACCTCAATAAAGGGAGCTATCAACACCGCAAGCTACGTTATAATCGGTATGCTTATGATTATTGCACTAGTGATCGTATGTAACACTATTAGAGTAACAATGTTCAACAGAAAGCTTGAAATTAGTATTATGAAGGCGGTTGGCGCAACGGATGCGTTCATTCGTTTGCCCTTTGTTGTTGAGGGAATTGTTATCGGTCTTATATCTGCAATTCTTACCTTGGGCATTCTTTACGTTGGTTACTCGGCAGTGCTAAACGCAATGGTTTCAACCTTGCAAAATCCTGTTGCTTTTAGCGACCATATTCTGCTGTTTGTAGAAATCTTTGCAGGCGTAGGCGTTCTGTTTGGTCTTATAGGCAGTGTGTTTATGATTAATAAATATCTTAAAAAGGAAGGAAGCGAATTTAGTGCGTTGTCATAAAACAGTAAAGCGAGTTATATCCTTTTGCTTGGCAACTGTGCTAATCGTCGGTTGCCTTGCTACACAGCCTAAAAAAGTTGACGTCAGGGCTGCTTCTATTAGCGAAATGAAGGACCAGATAAGTGGTCTCGAAAGTGAAAAATCAAATCTTAAATCTAAAATCGATGAATTGCAAAACGACGTTGACCAGAAGCAAGCATATCTTGATTCTGTGAACTCCTATATTGCTACCGTTGAAAGTAAGATTATGGCTTGCGAAAACCTACTTGCGTCCTACCAAGCAGAGATTGAGGAATGCAACGAGGATATCGCAGAAAAGGAAGAAGAACTTAAAGAGAATAAAGAGCTTTTTAAACGCCGTATCCGTTCTGTTTATATGTCGGGCTCTAATACCTCTATGTCTTTGCTATTAGGCTCAGACCAGTTTGCCGATTATTTATCTATGTCACAGTTCACCGAGGGGCTTGCAAATTACGACAACGCCCTTATGAAGAAGATAAATAATTCTGTTAAAAAAATAAACAAGCAGATTAAAAAGAAGAATGATGCTATAGCTGAGCAAGAGGAAGTTAAGAAAACACTTGCTGCCGACCGTGCCGATTTACAGGTACAACAGGGCAAAGCATCTGATGCTGTTAATGAGGTAAATAAATCTAAAGCTGAGTTACAAGCCGAGCTTGAGCAGGTTGAATCAAACATCGCTGCACTTGAGTCTAAAATTCAGGCGGCTTACGAGGCTGCACGTCAACAGGCTCTTAACAGCAGTATTCAGTATAACGGCGAGGGATTTGCTTGGCCACTACCCGGTTATTCAATGATAACATCTAGCTTCGGTATGAGATATGACCCATATTATATGTGTTATCGCGGTCATAACGGACTTGATATATCAGGCGCCGGCGTTGCAGGTAAGCCTATTATTGCATCAGCAAACGGTACTGTTATTTCTACTATGCCAACCAGTCAAAGCGGTGGCTACGGCGAATACATTATTATTAGCCACGGCTTTATAAACGGGCAGCTTGTAACAACCCACTATGCTCATATGATGAGCTTTGCGGTGTCACAAGGTCAAACCGTTAATCAAGGTGATGTTATAGGCTATGTAGGTACTACGGGTGCTTCTACGGGATATCATCTGCATTTTGAAGTAAGAGTAGATAACGTACCTGTAAATCCTTTAGGATATGTAAGTTATTAAAATATGGTGGGCTGCGGAAGGTATACCGCAGCCCATTTAGAGTATTATCGGTGGTGGTTAGTGTGAAAATCAAAATCCCTGTTCGCGCCTTTGTTGCGCTGATATTAAGTTTTATCGTAGTTATTTCAGTAACAACATTATACACGTTAAGAGATGTATATGGCGTTGTTTCACCTACACTTGCTAAAAAGTTATCTGAAATTAATAATATAGTTGATTCTGATTTTTATTTCGATAAAAACAATAAAGAAATAGAAGAGGCGATAGCCTCGGGGTATATTTCAGGTCTTGGTGATAAATATGCCGCTTACTATAGTAAAGACAATGCTACTGTGCTTAAAAATAAATACAAGGGTGATACTCACGGTATCGGTATGCTTTGTGTAAATACGGAGGATTCTCAAATTTATGTATGGCGAGTGTATAGCGGCGGTTCTGCGGCAAATGCAGGGCTCAAAAGCGGTGATATTATAACTGCTGTAAATGGCATAGAGGTTACTAAAACAAGCTATAATGATTCTATAAAAAGTCTACAGGGTAAAAGCGGTAAAAAATCAGATATAACATATCTTAGGAACGGAAAAGAAAAAACAGTTACCGTTACTTGTGGTGATTATGACATTCAAAGCATATATTATAATTTAATAAAAAATGATATAGGCTATATACAAATTATCGACTTTAACAGTAAAACTTATTTGCAGTTTAAAAATGCAGTTGAGGAACTTAAAAAGCAGGGCGCAAAAAGTTATATATTAGACCTTCGGCATAATGGCGGAGGAACTGTGGATTCGGCTGCAAATATTATCGATTATATTCTTCCAAAGGGAGATACAATCTATATTAAAAACAAAAATGGAGAAGTTGTTGTTCGTAACCGTTCAACTAAATCGTACTTAAAAGCTCCAATAGTTGTACTTGCAGACAGTAAAACTGCAAGCTCGTCGGAAATAATTATTTCAGCGTTAAGGGATTTTGGTGCCGCTACGATTATGGGAACAAAAACCTATGGCAAATCATTAATTCAGCGCAGTTATGCGTTAAGCGATGGCAGCTTAATTAAACTTACCATAGGCGAGTTCGTTACAGAAAAAGGGGAAAGCTATAACGGGGTAGGCCTTACTCCCGATATAGAGCTAAGCCCAAGCTATGCTAACGACTACGAATATTATTTTATGAAAGATAAAGACGATACAATGCTAAGTGAAGCGATAAATCAGCTATCGTAATCTTCTATAAGCCTTTGTAGCTCTGTATCAGAATACACCTTGATACCAGATTTTAAAAGCATTCTATCGTATTCGGGCAGGCTTTTAACCATAACCTCTTTATATTCGGTTTTAGGCGTATCGTCATCGGGTGTGAATACCGCAATACCGCCATTATATTCTTTTAAAATATATTTTGGCTGTTGGCTCTGTGTGCTCTGCGTTGCATTCTGTGGAATATTATTTGGCGTAGCATTTTCAAGATAATTAAGCCTGAAAGCCGAAACTATAAACACTACTGCTAAAATAGCAGCAGGAATTATAAACAATTTTTTCATATAAAAACTCCCAAATTAATAGCTTGTTCGGTAGTATATTTCCCGTTATTTTTGTTTTATATACTCAAAAATACAATATCTATACTTAATTTCCAAAAAAATGGTTACATTCCTATATTTTTGTGATATAATTATATAGTAAATGTTTTTACCAAAAACACCCGTATTTTACAAGGAGGAAACTTAGCTTTGAATAACGGTAATAATAACGGCTTTTTTAATACTGATGATAGTGATTACCTACCTTCCAGCAGTAAACCGCAAGATGTAAACCTTTACACAGCGAGCAACGAGGAGCAAGAGGGTCAGGTTAGTCTTAACAGCTTTTTAGAACCAGAAAAAGAAAAGTCTAACGCAAAGCCCGAGTTGGTAAATAAAGTTTTAGAAATACGCAATAAGGTGTTTCCTAAAAAAGCTGCACACAGTGCTAAAAAAAGCAGCACTAAATGGCAAAGATTAGGCAGAGTTGCGCTAACCGTTTTCCTAGTTGGCATTATTACTTGCGGTATAGGTTTAGGAACCATTGTTGCTTGGCTTGCAAGTGAGGATGCAAAAGGAACCTTCGAAATGGAAGGGTATGACCTTAATGGCTCACTCGATTTTACTTCTACTATATACGTAAAAAACGATAAAAACGAGTACGAGGAATATCAGCGTTTGCACGGTATGTACAATCGTATATGGGTTTATGATGAGGATATGCCCGACACACTTGAAAATGCCTTTGTTGCTATCGAGGATAAGCGCTTTAAAACACACGCAGGCGTTGACTGGAAGCGTACTGTGTCTGCTTTCATAAATTCCTTTATCAATATATACGGCGAGCGTCAGGGTGGTTCCACCATAACCCAACAGCTTGTTAAAAACATTACATCGGATAACGACGTTAGTGCCATGCGTAAGGTACGCGAAATAATGCGTGCAAGGTATTTAGAAAATAACTATTCTAAGGATTCTATTTTAGAGTGGTACTTAAATACTATTCCTATGGGTAACGGTATTTATGGTGTCGAGGTAGCCGCTAACTATTATTTTGGCAAAACAGTTAAGGATTTAACTATTGCTGAATGTGCTTCGCTTGCCTCTATTACCAAAAATCCCGAATACCTGCGCCCCGACTTAGAGGCAAATCACGCCGAGCATTTAAAACGTAGAAACACTATTTTAGACGAAATGCTCGACCAAAAGTATATAAATAAAGAGCAGTACGATAAGGCTATAAACACAAAGCTTAAGGTTGTAGCCAATTCTCAGGTTTTAAATGCCGAAACGAATAATAATTCGTATTTTGTAGACGCTTTAATAGACGATGTTGTAAATATGCTTGTTACCAAAAAAGGCTACGATAAAGATGTTGCCGAGCAAGAGGTTTATAACGGCGGATATAAAATCTACTCAACGCTTGACCGAAAGGCACAAGAAACGTTGGAAAAGGTTTATAAAACCGAATCGTATTTCTCTGCGCCCGTAAGCGCTACCGATGGTACAACAACACCTCAGTCGAGTATGACCATTATGGACTACGAGGGTCATATAGTTGGTATTGTCGGTGGTAAGGGCGAACGTGAGGGCTCACGTATTCTTAACCGCGCTACCTCATCGCCGCGTCAGGTAGGTTCTTCTATGAAGCCTATCGGCGTATACGCTCTGGCAACCGAGTATAACGAAATCACATATTCGTCACTGCTTGAGGATAGGCAGATGTCTTGGACTGACCCAAGTATTAAGGGCAAATGGCCTAATAACTACGACTTTTCTTATCGCGGCAGGGTATCTACCGAGTATGCTATATATCACTCGGTAAACTGTACCCCCGTGCATATATTAAGAAACATCATAGGTAATGGCTCTGACAACTACACAAGTGCTAATAACGGACTTGAAATCAGTTACGATTTCCTTACCTCGAAATTAGGACTTAAGCATTTAACCGAACAGGATAAAACCTTCTCGTCACTTTGCCTTGGCGGATGTGTATATGGTGCTACTACCGAGGAAATGGCTGCAGCCTATGCTGTTTTCGGTAACCTTGGTTATTATTACCAACCCACTACATTTACGGTTATATACGACCAGTTTGATAATGTAGTGTACGATAATAGCAAAGAAAAACCAATAATGGCAATTAGCGAAGATACTGCAACTGTTATGAATCACCTGTTACAGCAGGTTGTTAAAAAGGGAACAGGCGCAGGTGCAGGAATTAAAGGGTTTGACGTGTTTGCAAAAACAGGTACAACCTCCGATTCTCAAGACCTTTGGTTTGTTGGTGGCACCCCGCATTACGTTGCAGCTTGTTGGTACGGGTTCGACGAACCGCTTAAATATTCACCTAATGGAATGAGTGGTTACTTTAGCGATGGTTCGGCGGTTTCGGCTGCGGCACTTAGAATTTGGAAAGAGGTTATGAGTGAAATTCACCAAGACCTACCAAAGAAAGAGTTTGCTGATAGTGAGTATGCAGAGCAAATGAAATACTGTACCGCGACGGGTCTTATTGCTAAAAAAGGTTGTCCAAAAACGGCTCAGGGCTGGTACAGGGCTGATAATATCCCTGATTCCTGTAATAAGCACGGTGACAAGAAAAAAACCAAAGACGACGATGATAAAAAAGATAGCAGTAAAAAAGATGATACAAAAAGTGAGGAATCAAGCTCATCTAAAAAGTCAAGTTCGTCTAAAAATGATTCAAGTGCAACAGCTTCAAAGGATACCGAAAGCAAGAAGGATAGCAGTAGTGGAACTACAACAGAATAATATCTAATTTAAATCCCAACTCGTTGTTGAGTTGGGATTTTTGCTAACTTTTACCCTTAAATTCCTTTTTGCGACAACCCTTTCCGACCTAAATTTTGTAGCTTTTGTGGTACTATACTATAAAAGAATTCAGAGGGTGAGAAAAGGAATGACAGTTTATGCCGACGTGCTTATTTGTGTAAACTTTATAATAGATTATTTCCTTGTAGGAATTACCGCAAAAATAGTAAAAGCACCCTGTAGCTTTGCTAGGCAAATAATTTCTGCGTTGGTAGGCGGTGCGTGTTCGCTTGTCATTCTTTTGCCGAAGCAAAACACATTGGTTTCATTATTACTTTTGTTTTTTACATCGGCTTTAATTGTATTCGTGGCATTTGGCAAATCGGGAATTAAGGCGTTCTTTCGCTCGCTTGCTTGTTTTTATTTAGCTTCATTTTTATTTACAGGTGCAATGTCAGCACTTTCCAAATTTATTAATAATAATACCTTGGCGGTAAGAAACGGCATGGTTTATTACAACCTTTCTGCTATTTTTTTAATTGCGTTTTCTGTGATTACATATCTAATTATAACCTTATTTTGTCGATATGTTAAACGAAACAATCCACCTACTTGTAAACTTGAGATAAGCCAAGACAACGTTCAACTTAACGTAACCGCACTCGTTGATAGCGGTAACAGACTGCAAGAGCCTTTTTCTGAAAAGTGGGTAATGTTGCTGGATTCGGGATATGAAAAGCTTTTTGGGGAGATTAAAGCGCCAAGGCGGGTTATACCTTACAGTACGGTAGCGGGCGAAGGTGTTTTATATGGCTTTTATCCCCAAAGCATAAACCTTAAACCGAGCGGTCAAAAGCTTGATATGTACGTTGCTTTTAGCCCGAAACCGCTTAAAAACGGCTATAGAGCGATTATATCGTCAGAGGCGTTGTAATTCACTAATAACGGAATAGGTTAAGCGAAACAATCCTGTTTCGCCACAAAAACTTTGATTTTGCGACAAATTTTAATAAAAATTTGACCTTTCCCATTGCAATCGAATGTAGCTGACAAGCAAAACGCTTGTCAGGGGCAGAATATATTCTACCAAAACGGTTATAACCGTTTTCTACAATATAGATTATAACTAAAAGGGTGATGAAAATGAAACTTATTAATACTATTAAAAAATTATATATAAGGTTGTTTTTTAAGAAAAGGGTTTGCCATTATATTCACGGACCTGAAACATTACCCCCACCTTTTAGCACAGAAGAAGAAAATGAAATACTCTCACACTTGAACGACGAAGGCTCAAATGCGCGGGAAAAACTAATTGTTCATAATCTAAGGCTTGTTGTTTATATAGCGAAAAAGTTTGATGCAGTTGGCGCTAACGTCGAGGATTTAATTTCTATTGGCACAATAGGGCTTATTAAAGCAGTAAACACTTTTAGGCCCGAGAAGAACATAAAGCTCGCAACCTACGCCTCGCGCTGTATTGAAAACGAGATACTTATGTATCTTAGAAAAACCTCTGTTCTTAGAAGTGAAATTTCTATCGACGAGCCACTGAATGTTGATTGGGACGGTAATGAGCTTCTGCTTTCAGACGTACTTGGTAGCGAGGGTGATGAGGTTGGTAGAGGGGTAGAGCAGGAGGCAGAAAATAAACTGTTGCTTTCGCTTGTTGAAAAGTTAAACCCACGTGAAAGACAGATTATGGAGTTAAGATTCGGTTTGTGTGGCAAGCGTGAGCATACGCAAAAGCAGGTGGCGGATATGCTTGGCATTTCTCAGTCGTATATATCAAGACTTGAAAAACGGATAATAAGTAACCTGAAAAAAGAATTTTTATTGCATTTATAAATAATGGCGGTACAAAGAACTTAGGCGAAACTTTGTACCGCTTTTTGCATATTATAAAAGGGTTATTTTATATTGATTTATTTAGCAAAATATGTTAGAATAACAAGTAATTTAATTGCTTCGAAGTTTTATTATGGAGAGATGAACTTGGTATATTCAAATGTTTTAGAGGCTATCGGTAACACACCGTTAATTCGCCTGTCAAAAATTGTGCCCGAAGATTCGGCAGAAATACTCGTTAAATACGAGGGTCTAAACGTTGGCGGCTCAATAAAAACCCGCACTGCCTACAGTATGATTATAGAGGCAGAGGCAAAAGGAATAATTAATAAGGATACAATTATTGTTGAGCCAACAAGCGGTAATCAGGGCATAGGTCTTGCGCTTATTGGCGCAGTTAAGGGCTACAAGGTGCGCATTATAATGCCCGATTCGGTTAGCGAAGAACGCAGAAAGCTTATTAATGCTTACGGTGCCGAGCTTGTGCTTATCCACGATAAAGGCGATATCGGTGAATGTATAGAAAAATGCTTGCAAACCGCACTCGATATGGCAAAAGTAGATAGTAACGTATGGGTACCTCAGCAGTTTGTAAATCCCGATAACCCATTAGCACATCGTCGCTCAACTGCTTTAGAGATATTAAAAGATGCCAACAGGGAAATTCACGGCTTTTGCTCGGGTGTTGGCACGGGCGGTACGCTTACAGGTATTGGCGAGGTGTTAAAGGAACATAATCCTAACATAACAATTTGGGCGGCAGAGCCTGAAAATGCAGCCATACTTTCGGGTGGTAGTATAGGTACACACTTGCAAATGGGTATTGGTGATGGCATAATCCCCGATAATCTTAATACCGAGATTTATGAAAAGGTTGTTATAGTTACCGACGATGAGGCATTAGAAACATCGAGAAGGCTGATTCGTGAAGAGGGAATACTCTGTGGTATTTCAAGTGGTACTAACGTAACCGCTGCATTAAAGCTTGCAAAAGAGTTAGGCAAGGGCAAAACCGTAGTCACTGTTTTGCCCGACACAGGCGAGCGCTATTTTAGTACCGACCTGTTTGATTTTTAGTATAAGGTGATATAATGGATAAGCAAAAGGCGTTATCTGCGCACTACGAGTGGAAAGGCAAAATCGAGGTTGTTTCGCGCACACCGATTGAAAATAGCGAGCAGCTTTCTTGTGCGTATACCCCTGGTGTAGCAGAGCCTTGTTTAGTAATTAAGGATGATATAAATAAATCGTACGAGCTTACACGCCGCCATAATTTAGTTGCCGTTATTACCGATGGCTCTGCAGTGCTTGGGCTTGGCAATATTGGTGCCGAAGCAGGTATGCCAGTTATGGAGGGTAAGTGCTGTCTTTTTAAAGAGTTTGCCGACGTTGACGCGTTTCCACTTTGCATTAAGTCAAATGACGTTGACGAAATTGTAAAAACAGTATATTTACTTTCGGGAAGCTTTGGCGGAATCAACCTTGAGGATATCTCGGCCCCTCGTTGTTTTGAAATTGAGCGTAGACTTAAAGAGCTTTGTGATATACCCGTTTTCCACGACGACCAGCACGGCACGGCTATAGTGGTTGGTGCTGCTCTTATAAACGCAGTAAAGCTTGTAAAAAAGAGTCTTGGCGGTATCAAGTGCGTTATAAACGGAGCTGGCTCGGCAGGTATTGCAATATGCAAGCATCTACTACAGCTTGGTGTAACCGATATAACTATGGTTGATAAAGTTGGAATTATCAAAAAAGGTGACAACTCACTTAACGAGGCACAAAAAGAAATCAGCCTTATAACAAACAAGAATAATGTTAGCGGCACCCTTGCCGATGCGATGGTCGGTGCTGATGTGTTTATCGGTGTATCCGCGCCTAATGTCGTTAGCGAAGAAATGATAAAGAGTATGTCGCATGATGCAATAGTATTTCCAATGGCAAACCCCGTGCCTGAAATAATGCCCGATAAAGCTTTAGCTGCGGGCGCAAGGGTAGTGGGTACAGGCCGCTCGGATTTTAGAAATCAAATTAATAATGTCTGCGCTTTCCCTGGTATCTTCAGAGGCGCTTTAGACGTTAGGGCAAGTGATATTAACGAGCAAATGAAGATAGCCGCTTCTTTGGCTATTGCTTCGCTTGTAAGTGAAGAAGAGCTTTGCGACGAATACATAATTCCCAAAGCCTTTGATAAGCGCGTTGGCGCGGCTGTAGCTAAGGCTGTATCCGAAGCGGCTATCGAAAGCGCGGTTGCAAGAATATAAATCTAATAAGTTTATAAGCTCATAATTAAATTAGGCCTTATTATATAAACTGCTATGGTAATTATACTGCCGTAGCAGTTTTTTCACTCTAAAACTTAGTTTTGCATAAAATGTAGTGCGAGTATTTATTTTTTTATTGTGTGTTTAAAACCAAACATAATAGGTAAAAATATAAACGCAGCACATAAAGCTTTAAGTGTAAACAAAAGCCAAGACAAGTGAGTGAAAAGTAATGACAATAAAACGAGGGGAAATATACTATGCAGATTTAAGTCCGGTAATCGGCTCTGAACAGGGCGGAATGAGGCCCGTGCTAATAGTTCAAAACGATATCGGTAATAGGTATAGCCCAACAGTAATTGCCGCTGCAATTACCAGTCAACGAGAAAAAACTAATCTGCCTACACATATTAAGGTTAATGCCGAGGGCTGCGGACTTTCTAAGGATTCAATAATTCTTTTAGAACAGGTGCGTACTCTGGATAAACAGCGCCTAAAAGAAAAAATGGGCAGTCTTGACGGTAGCGAAATGAATATGGTGAATCAGGCGCTAAGTGTAAGCTTGGGGTTAGGACAGGTATAAAAGAATACACTTTTTAAATATTAAACATAATGGCACCTTTGCGTTTATAGTTTGTGCTTGAATAATTTGCTAACTTATGCTAAAATTAGCAAGTATTAATTTTTAAGGAGCAAATTTTAGTGGCAGATTTAAATAACGAAATTAAAAGGCGCCGAACCTTTGCAATAATATCCCACCCCGACGCAGGTAAAACAACCCTTTCCGAAAAGTTCTTGCTTTACGGTGGTGCAATTCAGCTTGCAGGCTCGGTTAAGGGCAAGGCAACCGCACGCCACGCAGTGTCCGACTGGATGGAGCTTGAAAAACAACGTGGTATTTCAATTACATCATCGGTTATGCAGTTCGAGTACGACGGTTACTGTATAAATATTCTCGATACTCCCGGACATCAGGATTTCTCTGAGGATACCTACCGTACCCTAATGGCAGCTGACAGTGCTGTTATGGTTATAGATGCCGCAAAGGGTATAGAACCGCAAACACGCAAGCTTTTTAAGGTTTGCGCAATGCGCGATATTCCCATATTCACGTTTATTAATAAACTTGACCGCGAGGCTCGTGACCCCTTCGATTTGTTAGACGAGCTTGAAAAGGAGTTTGGAATAGGCACATACCCTGTAAACTGGCCTATTGGTTGCGGTGTTGATTTTAAGGGCGTGTTTGACCGCGAAAAGCGACGCATCATTACCTTTAACGAGTTCCATAAAGGTCAAAACAAGCTTAATGCAATAGAGTGTGATATCACCGATATAGAAAAGTTAGACGAGCTAATTGGCCCGTATCAACGCAAAGACTTGGTTGACCAAATCGAGCTTTTGGATGGTGCAAGCTACGAGTTCGATTTAGAAAAGGTCCGCCACGGAAAGCTTAGCCCTGTGTTTTTCGGCTCGGCTTTAACAAACTTTGGTGTTGAGCCTTTCTTGGAAAGCTTTTTAAGTATGACTACTTCGCCTTTAAGTCGTAAAACTTCTACTGATTTTGTAGACCCGTTTGACCCACGCTTTTCTGCGTTTGTGTTTAAAATTCAGGCTAATATGAATAAGGCGCATAGGGATAGAATTGCCTTTATGCGTATCTGCTCGGGCAAGTTTACAAGGGGCACCGAGTATATGCACGTGCAGGGTGGTAGAAAGATAAAGCTTTCACAACCACAGCAGATGATGGCTGAAGCTCGCGAGGTTATAGACGAGGCTTATGCCGGTGATATTATCGGCGTGTTCGATCCCGGTATTTTCTCAATAGGGGATACGGTCTGCGACGATAAAATGAAAATTCAATTTGAGGGTATACCAACCTTCGCGCCCGAGCATTTTGCCGAAATAGAGCAGATAGATACCCTAAAGCGTAAGCAGTTTGTAAAGGGCATAACCCAAATTGCGCAAGAGGGTGCAATACAGATATTCCACGAGCCATCAAGCGGCTTTGAAAGGGTAATCGTCGGCGTTGTTGGTGTGCTACAGTTCGAGGTTTTAGAGCACCGTTTAAAGAACGAGTATAACGTTGACGTAAGGCGCAGTTCCTTGCCTTATCAGTTTATTCGTTGGGTTAAAAATAAGGACGTTGATATTAAAAAACTTAACCTTACTTCCGACACCAAATGGGTGCAGGATATGAAGGACAACAACCTACTTATCTTTACAAGTGAATGGAATATCCGTTGGGCGCTTGAGAAAAATGAGGGCTTAGAGTTAGAGGAATTCAGCAAAGAATAAACAAGAACAGCTGCTATAGTTAAAGAACTGTAGCAGCTATATTTACTCTATAATTTAAGCTTTTTTATCAAAGCAAAAAATTAAGTAAATTTTAAAATTAAGTATTGACATATCAAATCAAGGGTGATATAATAACTATCGTTGCAAATGCGAGTGTGCTGGAATCGGCAGACAGGCACGTTTGAGGGGCGTGTGTCTTTGGCGTACGGGTTCAAGTCCCGTCACTCGCACCATGTTGAATGTTCATAACGGACTTGACCGTTATGAACATTCTTTTTTGTTTTGAGTAAGGTTTGGGGTATTAGGGAACACCCTAACAAATGTGGATATCCATCCGCGATGCTTGCAAGAATAACGATTTTGTGATAATATATAGGCGTTAACAATCGGATGTGTTTTTGAGGAGAGATAAGATGTTCGCTAATGAATTTATATTGCTTTGCAAAGATTTTGCTAAAAAAAGAAACGATGTTTTAAGCGAAACATTTGAAGAAACTAAAAAAAATTGCAAATATATAATAGAATGTTATGGTTATATTATAGAATTTCGATATGTCAAAAAAGAATCTGCATTTTTTAAGCCGAGCTCTCTTTATTGTGTGATCCGCCTTAGAAAAAATAGTGTTGTATACTACCATTTGACCGACATAATTCCTTTCTTGGAACATAAAACTTTTAAGTCTTGTTATTTTTGGAACATAGAAAGTCAGGAAAGATTAAACCATTGTTTCGAAAGCCTTACATCTAATTTGGAACAAGTTATATCACAATTATCTCCGTATCTGTTAGATGACTCTATTTTTTTGGAAGCACTTTTCGAAAATTATAAAACTATATATAGCCTTAAAGAAACAGATATAGATTTCAATAAAATTGAAGACCCCGAGGATTATGCCCAGACTTACTTTCTGTCTTTGCAAAATATGCGAGATGGATATATTTTTTCGAGATATTGTAATTTTGCACCTTACGCTTTACTGCTCAAAAACAATGTAGATAAAGCATTAGAAAAATATGAAAAACTTAGTCAAAAAAACAAACTTCTCGAATATGAAAAGCATTTAATAAACCATATCATTAATTCAGAAATTTGCGAATTTAGCGCATTTGAATTGTCTTGTGATACTTCTGCTGCAGAAAAACTTATAACTCCACTATCAGGAATATTAGAGTTCGCTATTGTTTTTTTTATTTCATCAATTTTCTTTTGCGGTGTTTTTGCTATTTACAATTTAATAATTTCTATTAATACACTCGTTGTATTGTCTGCACCATGGTATTTAGGATTTCTTTGTGCGGGACTTTGTTCTGTTTTTGGCGCAATCGCTCTTGTTTCAAATAAACCTTTTCCAAATAAGCACCTTACTAAAAAAGAAAGAAAAGATTTTTCAAACATATTGATTTCTAAAGGTGTCAAAAAATTCTCTTGCATAATTTTTGCCCTTTCTATTGTGGTATCAATGTTTTTTGCAATTATGATTTTGATTTCAAATGTTAGATTTTATGATGATAAAATATCCTTTGAAAACAAAACTTACCAATATGATAATGTCGATAGTGTTTATTATATAGAATCAAGATATAATGTTTATGACGAAAGAATAGAACGTGAGTCGTATGTTATTTTGTTTGATGATAAAACTTCTCTTGATTTGGATGGTTTCACTTCAATTCGATTTACTGAACAAGAAGTTTTGCCATTGTTAAGTAAAAAAGGAATCAGTATAAAAAGTGCTACGTCCGAAAAAGAATTACCTTGGTATACAGAATAACACTCAAATCCGTTAAGAACACTCGCACCAAATTAAGAAAGCAGACCGTTTGGTCTGCTTTTTAAATTTTATGACGGGACTTGAACCTCTGAGGGTTGCGACGTTAATAAAACAGTTAGGTGAACTGCTTTTAGTTGCAAGATGTGAAGTCGGGTACCGAACGCGAAAGCGCCCCGTCGACGAGCAGGGCAGATTTGCAAAGCAAATATGCGTCCCCTCACTCGATTTTTTATACCCTTTTTTATTACACGATTTTGAAAGTGCATTACCCTCTATAACACTTTCATAGGCTCATAGTGTAAAGCTGTTAGTGGGAATATTAAAAAAATAAAAAGACGGCGAATGCCGTCTTTTTTACAAATAAATTGATAGTATGGATTTAAAATTCAACCTCATAGGCACGATTCTTTATACGACCCTTTAATCCAAATATTATAATATTTGGTATTACAAATATAGCCCCAATTAATAATTCTAAAGGAAAAAACAAGGTCATAAGTACTACTAATGCTGCAGGCCAATGGGATAATCTTAAAGCCTCTTTTATAATTTTTATCGTAAGGAAAACATTAACAATACCGCCTACAAGTAAGGAAGTAATTGATGCATTAAGCAGACATTCTAAAGGTGTATCTGGTATTATCACCACATCATTAATAGTGGTTTCGCTTAGCGGGTTTCCCAACATAGATGCAACAAACTCTAATACAAAAAGACCTACAAATACGCACAACAATATAATGAAGAATTTTTTGTACATATTTACAGGTACACGTGACAATTTCATAAAATCACCTCATTGATAGTGTATCATATTTTAAATGCGTTTGCAACCGCTTTATATTTTTTAGGTTGGTTATGAACACTCGCACCAAAAAGATGATGAAAAATCGTTTGTGGTAAATGATTATCAAAGTTTAATGGTTGAAGAGATTGGAAATTCCATAAAAATGAAGATCTAAAAAGTGAGATGAAAATATTAAAAAGCAGATGATTCGTCTTGCCATTTTTATTTTTTGGTGCTATTATAAATAAGGTGATAAAATGAAATGGACCAAATTTAAATATAAAATTATTCTTAAAATATTTTACTTGATAATAGGCGCGGCAGTTACCTTGAATGGCATTGTTCTCTCCTTTACAACAAATTTTAATCTTGGAAATCTGCTTACACTGCTTTTGGGAGGCGCACTTCTTTTTTGCGGAATTTTCCTTGATACTGTTGTAAGAAGACTACCGAAATGGATAAAAATAGCCTTTGTTGCAGCACTTATTTTCGTGGTGGGTTTCGCTTCGTTTTTATTGGGATTTGGGACTACGGATACCGTTACGCACAGTGAAGACGCCATAATTGTTTTAGGAGCCGCGGTTCAAGGAGAAAAACCAAGTCGTGTTCTTAAAGATAGACTTAACACAGCGATTGAATATTATAGTAAAAATCCTAACGCGCTGATAATTGTAAGCGGTGGGCAAGGCCCTCAAGAAACTGTTACCGAAGCTGCAGCTATGAAAACATATCTAATAAAAAACGGTGTAGCAGAGGACGTTATTATAAAAGAGGAAAAGGCAACCAGCACATACGAAAACTTTGTGTTTTCAAAAAAAATTCTTGATGAACACTTTGATAATACATACTCAGCAGCGTTTATCACAGATGAATATCATATATACCGTGCAGGTGGAATAGCTCAAAATGCTGGACTTAAAACGTCCGCCCACGCGCATAGTAGCACACGTTGGTATTCGGTGTTGCCTGGAACACTTAGAGAGTGCGCGGCGGTTATAAAGTTTTGGATATTTGGTAATTAACGCTTTGTTAATTGTATTAGTTATTATTTGTGTCATATGTGTCAGCTTTTTTAATACCAAAATTTCTAAAGATTAACTTTATTTTTACCATTAAAAATTATGTAAAATTTTGGCAAAATTGATTGACTAAAAGCCTTGCGTATGCTATTATTTTTATGCAAGGAAAGCCTTGCGTACTTTAAGGGGGAAATACATTATGAAAAAATTTGTTTGCACAATTTGTGGATATGTTCATGAGGGTGAAACAGCACCTGCAGAGTGCCCAATTTGTAAGGCACCTGCCACTAAATTTCAAGAGCAAAGTGGAGATTTAGCTTGGGCTGCAGAACACGTTGTTGGTGTAGCAAAGGGTGTTGACGAGAGAATTATAGAAGGCCTTCGTGAGAACTTTAATGGCGAGTGCTGTGAGGTTGGTATGTATTTGGCAATGGCAAGAGTAGCACACAGAGAAGGCTATCCCGAAATCGGTCTTTATTGGGAAAAGGCCGCTTTAGAGGAAGCCGAGCACGCAGCAAAATTTGCCGAGCTTTTGGGCGAGGTACTTACCGATAGCACCAAAGAAAACCTAAAAGCACGTGTTGATGCTGAAAACGGCGCAACAGCAGGCAAAACCGAGCTTGCAAAGCTTGCTAAGGAATTAGGCCTTGATGCTATACACGATACCGTTCACGAAATGGCACGCGATGAGGCTCGCCACGGTAAGGCATTTGAAGGTCTTTTGAACCGTTATTTTAAGTAATATCTGATTGAAAAATCACTGGGGATGTGCTATCATAACGGTAGCACATCTTTTGTTTTGAGGTGATTTAATGAAAAAATTTAAAAAGTTTATTTATCCATTTATTTTTTCAATCTGTTTTTTCGTTACCTACATAATTTTAGCAATCGTGCTTGAAATAGTTTTACCCTCTGGGGATTATGCTGGTCTTGCTTATGCATTTATTGCTTTAATAATATGGATATCGGTTATCACACCTATTTACTGTATCAAATATGGTCGGATTATTCAAAACGAAAAACTGAAGTTTTTATTTGCTGTTTATAACCCTCTTGTTATAGCTCTTTGTCACACTGGACCTTTTTTAATATCTGCCATACCTAATGGTCATGCTGACATAATTATTAAGATTACCCTCGCCCTTTTCGGTTGGATAGCAATTTGGAGTTTTGTGCCGTTAGTTATACGATTAGATTCTACTAAAAAACAAGATGATAACAATTCGAACGAAACTCAAGAATAGTGTGACAAAAGTGTGATTCTCAAAAATCGAATAACAGAGCTCTTTATTCAAGCGGTTTTTAAGTGCAGTTTCAAGATGAAGCCCGTCACGGCAAGGCATTAAAAGGTCTTCTTGACAGATATTTTAAATAAGTTTTATTAATAACTACAAAGGTGCAGTACAATACAGGTGCTGCGCCTTTATTTTTAAGTAAGATTTATTACCTATTTTCGTTGACATATTCTTTATAATAGGTTAAAATATAAGTAACTAATTTGGGGGTATTTGTATGAAACCAGTTTACAAAAGAATTTTGCTTAAATTAAGTGGCGAGGTATTAGCAGGCAGTAATAAAACCGGCATCGATTTTGACACGGTAATGACCATTTCTAAAAGCATTAAAAAGGTTGTAGATATGGGCGTTCAGGTTGCTATCGTTGTTGGCGGCGGTAACTTCTGGCGCGGTCGTTCAAGTGGCGAAATGGACCGCACACGTGCCGACCATATGGGAATGCTTGCAACCGTTATAAATTCATTAGGTCTTGCTGACGGACTTGAAAAGGTTGGCCTTACAGTTCGTGTTCAAACTGCTATTGAGATGCGCCAGATAGCTGAGCCATATATTAGAAATAAGGCGGTTCGCCATATGGAAAAGGGCAGAGTGGTTATTTTCGGTTGTGGCACGGGTAACCCCTTCTTCTCAACCGATACTGGCGCTGCTTTGCGTGCAGTAGAAATTGATGCGGATATCATCTTTAAAGCAACCAACGTTGACGGCGTTTACGATAGCGACCCGAAAACAAACCCAGATGCCAAAAAGTACGATACTATTTCCTATATGGATGTGTTAAGCCAAGGTTTGCACGTTATGGACAGTACAGCAGCATCACTTTGTATGGATAATGAATTACCTATTTTGGTATTCAATCTTAATGACCCCGAAAATATAGTTCGTGCAGTAGCCGGCGAGGTTACAGGCACTATTGTAAAATAAATTAAGAATTGAGGTATTTTTTATGAAATCAGTTATTTCTAAAATGGAAGAACGTATGAACAAGTGCTTAGAGGCGCTTGACAGAAATTTTAAAACAGTACGCGCAGGTAGAGCTAATGCATCTGTTTTGGACAAAATTCAAGTAGAGTACTATGGTACCCCAACCCCAATTAACCAAATGGCAGCAATTTCTACTCCCGACCCAAGAACTTTACAGATTCAGCCTTGGGACAAAACAACCTTAAAGGAAATTGAAAAAGCAATTTTAATGTCAGACCTTGGCATTAACCCCCAAAACGACGGTAATGTTATTCGCCTTAACTTTCCACCACTAACTGAGGAGCGTCGTCGCGAGCTTGCAAAAGACGTTAAAAAGATGGCAGAGGATGCAAAAATTGCTGTTCGTAACTGCCGCCGCGACGGTATTGATGCTATTAAGTCTATGAAGAAAAACAATGAGATTACCGAAGACGAACAGGCAGACGGTGAGAAGCTTGTTCAAAAAAGCACAGACAAATTCGTAGCCGAGATAGACGCTATGTATTCTGAGAAAGAAAAAGAAATTTTAGCTATTTAAGAAAGGATGTCAATATTGGCACTTTTTAATAAAAAGCAAAAAACACAGCCGGGGCCAATGCCCCGGCATATCGCTATAATAATGGATGGTAACGGCAGATGGGCCAAAAAACGCAAGCTGCCGAGAACTGCGGGTCACGCCGCAGGCGCATCTACCTTCAAAGCGATAGCTCGATATGGCAACAAAATTGGCCTTGAGTATATGACGGTGTATGCCTTCTCCACAGAAAACTGGAAGCGCCCTAAAGACGAGGTCAGCAATATTATGAATATATTGCGCGACTATCTAAAAGAGGCTAAGAATTTTAAAGACGAGAATATTAAGGTTAAATTTATAGGCAATATTTCGGTGCTTGATGAGGATATCCGTCAGCTTATCGACGATGCCGAACGCGAGTCCTCGAGCGCTACCGGTATGCATCTTAACATTGCGCTTAACTATGGCGGACGCGACGAGCTGGTTTATGCCATAAAATCAATTTGCAACGATGTTAAAAACGGTGAAATTTTGGTGGATGACCTGACAGAGCAAACAGTATCCGAAAAGCTTTATACCGAAGGTCAGCCCGACCCCGATTTTATTATAAGGCCAAGTGGAGAGTTTAGACTTTCTAATTACCTTATATGGCAGTCAGCTTATGCAGAGTTTTGGTTTTCAGATGTTCTTTGGCCTGATTTTAAACCGCGCCACCTTGATAGAGCAATAGACGAATTTAGAAACAGAAACCGCCGTTTTGGTGGTGTTTAAAAGTTTATCCTTTGGAGATTTATTTATGAAAACAAGAGTTATTTCTGCGGCGGTTGGTATACTGCTTTTCTTTGCGGTGTTATACGTTAGCTTATACTTTGCCCCAATCCTTCTTATCGCATTGGCCTTTCTTAATGTTATTGCGGTTTACGAGATGCTGCGCAATACAGGGCTTAATAAATGCTTGCCACTTATTTTTGTTGGTTTAATTTTTGCCCTCGTGGCGCCGTTTATATTTACTTACGGTTCGGTATTAAGCGGTATAGCCGCGGTGTTCGTTTTTGCGCTTTTAGTAATAATCTTTGCTATCGTATATCACACCCGTGTTGATATGCAGGCACTATTTTCTACACTCAGCGCACCAATAATGCTCTCGGTTGCATTCACAAGTGTTTATGGACTTTTCACAATAGCCGAGGCAAAGCACCTATTTTTTATACTAATATTCGCGTTTTCTTGGGGTGCGGATAGTGGCGCATATTTTGGCGGCACGTTTTTCGGTAAACACAAATTGGCGCCAACTATAAGCCCCAAAAAAACCGTAGAGGGCGCAGCGTTTGGAATTCTTGGCAGTGTGATTATAACCGTAATAGTGTGCGTGATTTATAAAAACGCGCTTAGCGTTGAGGTGAATTGGGCGGTTGTTACACTTTGCGCTATCATATTCGCGGTAGTTGGTATGCTTGGCGACCTTTTTGCATCACTTATTAAGCGTAACTGCGGTATTAAAGACTATGGCAACCTAATGCCAGGTCACGGCGGTGTGCTTGATAGGTTTGACAGCGTACTGCTTATAAGTCCGTTATTTTACATAATTCTGCGCATACTTAAAATAGCGTAATTTTTTGAAAATTTAAGGAATATTATTATGGGTAAAAAAATTTCACTTTTGGGCTCTACCGGCTCTATAGGTGTTCAGGCTTTAGACGTTGCAAGAATGCACGGCTACCGCGTTGTCGCTTTGGCAGTAGGTAAAAATATAAAGCTTGCCGAAACTCAAGCGCGCGAATTTAAGCCAAACCTTGTTGCCGTTGCTGACGAATCTGCTGCTAAAAACCTTAAAATTGCTTTAGCTGATACTAATATTAAGGTTATCGGCGGTAGTGAGGCGGTTTGTGAGGTAGCGGCTATAGAGTGCGATACAGTGCTTAACTCAATCGTCGGTATAGCTGGTTTAAAGCCAACGATTTCTGCTATTAATGCGGGACACGATATTGCCTTAGCAAACAAAGAAACCTTGGTTGCGGCGGGTAGTATCGTTATGAAAAAAGCAAAAGATAAAAACGTAAAAATACTGCCCGTTGATAGCGAGCATTCTGCAATATTCCAGTCACTTCAGGGCGTACCCGAGGGTGCTGTTTCAAAGATTCTATTAACGGCATCAGGAGGCCCTTTCTTTAATAAGACCAAAGACGAGCTAAAAGCGGTTACACCGCAAATGGCACTTAAGCATCCTAATTGGGATATGGGTGCAAAAATCACTATTGACTCGGCAACTATGATGAACAAGGGCTTAGAGGTTATCGAGGCTATGCATTTGTTTGCGGTGAGCCCCGATGATATAGAGGTTTTGGTACATCGTGAAAGTATTATTCATTCAGCCATTGAAACCTGTGACGGCGCGGTTATTGCGCAGCTCGGCACACCCGATATGCGTATACCTATTCAGTACGCCTTAACATACCCCAACAGGTATCCTTGCCCCGCTAAAAAGCTAAGCCTTACAGATGTTGCAAAGCTAACTTTTTATAAGCCCGATTACGAGGCATTTACCTGCCTTGCCGCTTGTTTAAATGCGGCGCGCGACGGTGGGCTAAGACCTGCTGCTGCAAATGGTGCTAACGAGCTATGTGTCCAGCTTTTCTTAAACGGTAAAATCAGTTTCTTACAAATTGGCGAACTTGTCGAGGGTGCCGCAAAGGCACAGGCTAACGTTAGCAAATATACAATAGACGATGTTTTTGCTGCCGACAAAGCGGCAAGGGAATACGTAACAAGTAAAATTAATTAATCTTGGTGGTGAATCTTTTTTGTCCACAATACTTTCAGCATTAACTAACGTTTGGCCATATTTAGTTGCAATCCTATTATTTCTTTTGATTATTGTAGTGCACGAATTCGGGCATTTCATTTTTGCAAAAATGCTTGGTGTTCGTGTAAATGAGTTTGCTGTAGGCTTTGGACCTACCCTTTTTAAGTGGCAGGGTAAAGAAACTAAATATTCGGTTAATTTAATACCCTTTGGTGGCTATTGCGCTATGGAGGGTGAGGACGATGAGAGCAACGATGCACGTGCCTTTTGTAATAAGGCTGCTTGGCGCCGCTTCTTAATCGTTGCCGCGGGTGCGTTGTTCAATATTATTTTAGGTTTTACGCTTATTATGGTCTACTTTGCTCCCGCTACGGGTATTGCTACAAACACGGTTGATTATTTTGCCGAGAACGCCTCGAGCATTACATCTGGTCTTCGCGAGGGTGACACAATCTTAAAAGTAGACGGTCGCAGCTGCCTTACCGCAACCGAAATTGACTATGCTTTTACTGCTGTTAAAGACAATAGAATTGACCTTGTTGTACGAAGAAATGGGAAAAAAATAGAGCTTAAGAATGTAGAGTTCCAAATGGATGAGCTTGAGGGTGTTAAGTATTTAAAGCGTGATTTTGCTTATAAGTATGCGAAAAACAACTTTAAAACTTTTATTACCCAGTCCTTTAAATATACCGTTTCTTATGGAAGAACAGTGTGGTTTTCACTTGTCGATTTAATTGGTGGTAGATATTCACTTAATGCGGTATCGGGACCTGTTGGCGTGGCTTCGGCTTTAGGGCAGGCAACAAAAATAGGGCTTGATGCGTTACTGCCAATGCTGTGTTTAATTACAATAAATCTTGGCATATTCAACCTTTTGCCGATACCCGCGCTCGACGGTGGCAGATTGGTGTTTATACTGTTTGAAATGATATTTCGCAAACCCGTTCCACAAAAGTACGAGGCACTTGTGCACGGAATCGGTTTTGCAATACTAATGCTATTTTTGGTGTTTGTTACACTAAAAGATATTTTTGGATTTTTCTAAAGTGAGTGAGGTGTGTTTTATGGAAAGGCGTGTTAGCCGTGCTGTTAATGTGGGTGGAACCGTTATAGGCGGTGGAGCCGATATTACGGTGCAGTCTATGCTAAGTGTTCCAGCAAACGATATTGAGGGCAGCATTAACCAAGCCAAAGCTTTACAAAGTGCAGGTTGTGATATTATTCGCGCCGCAGTTCCCGATATGGACGCCGTAAAACTAATACACGAACTTAAAAGTAATTTAGAAATCCCCGTTGTTGCAGATATTCATTTTGACTACCGCTTAGCGCTTGAGTGCGTTTCGGCGGGTGTCGATAAAATACGTATTAATCCCGGTAATATTGGCGACGAATCGCGTGTGCGAGAGGTAGCGAAAAAATGCAAGGCAAACGGCGTTCCAATAAGGGTTGGTGTCAATTCCGGCTCTTTAGAAAAAAGCATACTAAGTAAGTACGGTTCGCCTACCGCAGAAGCGCTGTTCGAAAGCGGAATGTACCACATAAAGCTTTTAGAGAAATTTGATTTTTATGATACCGTTTTATCCTTAAAAGCATCGGATACAGGGAAGATGTTTGAGGCATATAAATACGCTGCAGATAATTGTGACTATCCCTTGCATTTGGGTGTAACCGAAGCAGGTACAAGGCGAATGGGCATAATTAAATCGGCAGCAGGTATCGGCGGTTTATTACTAAACGGAATAGGAGATACCATAAGGGTATCGCTAACCGATGACCCCTTGCAAGAGGTTAAGGCGGGTATAGATATTTTGAAGGCTATAGGCCTTAAAAAAGGTGGCGTTACCTTTGTTTCGTGTCCAACCTGTGGCAGAACAAAAATTGATTTAATTGGTCTTGCAAGCAAGGTTGAAGAGGCGCTTAAAGACTGTAATAAAGATATAACAGTTGCCGTAATGGGCTGTGTTGTAAACGGACCCGGTGAAGCACGCGAGGCGGATATCGGTATTGCGGGCGGCGACGGCTGTGGCTTGCTTTTCAAAAAGGGCGAGATTATAAAAAAACTACCCGAGGATGAATTACTTAACGCACTAATAACTGAAATTGACAATATGTAAGAACAAAAACATAAAGGAATATGGGAATGGCTGAAACTACTTTTGCCGAGCTTTTCGGCGGATACATAACTTTTGAAGATAGTAAATTAAAAAGCGGTAGGGTAATCTCTTGTGACATTAACAGCGAAACAAGGGTACTTACCGCTAATGTTGATTTTTCTGAATATGTTCACAAGTCGGTGCTTGATAAAGCGGCTAACGATATAAAAGGTCAGCTTATGCTGTCAAAGGTCAATATAGTTCCGCGTTTTCCTAAAGAAAAGTTTTGTCCTGCAGCTTGTATGGACATTTCCGAAATACTAAAAATTGAAACCTGTCAATTAAACGGCTTTTTAGAGGGCGCAAAATATTCCCTTAGCAATAATATACTTAATATAGCGCTTGTTCACGGTGGCCTTGAAACCCTAACCAAAGCAGATTTCTCCAAGCGGTTTAGCAAGTATGTTAAAGAGCGCTTCGATAGAGATGTAGTGGTAGAGTTTTCAGGTGTAACTGAAAAGCTTGAAATAGAGCAGGAGTATATTCATTACGAGCCACCTGCTCCTATCTTAGCGCCACCTAAACCAGAGCCTCAAAAAAAAGCGGCACCTAAAAAAACTGAACCGCAAAATAAGATTCTACCAAAACAAGAGGAAAAAGAAAAAATAGTGCACGATTGCAAAACACCACCCGAGGATGGTTTGCCGGTTTATCTTGATACCGCTGAGGTGTTTTTCGGTAACTATATAAATCCAGAGGTTAAGCCTATTGTTGATATAATCCCGCCTGACGATATGGAGGCAACCGTCGACTTTGTTGCTTGGGGAGAAGTGTTCGGGCTTGAGACTCGCGACGTTAATACTAAGCGCGGACAAATGAAGGGTGTTAATTTCAGCTTTAGTGATTACACTAACTCTGTTAATGCTAAAATGTTCTTAACCCCCGAAAAGTTTGAGGAGTTAGCACCGCTTAAAAACGGTATGTGCGTTATCGTTAACGGTGTTTATAAGTATGATAAATGGTCTAACGAATTTATAGTTGATGTTAAAACTTTAGCCAAAATTCAAAAATACGAAAAGCTTGATACTTATGAGGGTGAAAAGCGTGTGGAGCTTCATTGCCATACCAATATGTCCTCTAAAGATGCTGTATCCTCTGCAGATAAAATAATAAATTTGGCATATAAATGGGGACACAAGGCTGTGGCAATTACCGACCACGGCGTTGTTCAGGCATATCCTGCAGCTGCAAGCGCAGTTAAGGATATTCGTAAAAACGGTGGAGATTTCAAGGTAATATACGGTGTTGAGGCATATTTTGTTGACGATGAACGCGTTGATATAGAAAACCTTAATGCAAGGCAGATACCAAGCTATCACCAAATAATATTAGTTAAAAATCTTGTTGGTCTTAAAAATCTTTATAAACTTATTTCAATGGCGCATTTAGAGGATTTTAAGGGCAGACCTATTACTAAAAAAAGTAATCTTGATAAACTTCGTGAAGGATTGATAGTTGGTAGTGCGTGTGAAGCGGGCGAATTATACGGGGCTATTATCGACGGTAAAGACCGCGACGAGCTTTTGCGTATAGCAAGATATTACGATTATCTTGAAATTCAACCCCTTGGCAACAACGAGTTTATGATAAGGGATTCGGTTAAGCCCGATAAAATCGACAAAAAAACAGGACAACCCATTCCTAACCGCCTGCGCCATGTAACCGATTTTGAGGTGATACGCGAGTTTAACCGCACCGTAGTTAGCCTTGCAGACGAGTTAGGGCTACCCGTTGTAGCAACGGGCGACGTGCATTTTCTTAAAAAAGAAGACGAGATTTTAAGAAAGATATTAATGGCAGGTCAAGGCTATGACGACTTTGACTTGCAAGCACCGTTATACTTAAAAACAACCGAGGAAATGTTAGAGGATTTCAGCTACTTCGGTGAACGCGCTAAAGAGTTTGTTATAGATAACCCCCAAAAAATTGCTGATATGATTTCGGACGACGTTATCCCTGTGCCTGATGGAAACTATCCTCCTGTAATTGAGGGCTCTGACGAGGACTTGCACAGGATTTGTTGGGAACGCGCAATGAACACCTATGGAGAAGATGGCGTTATTCCCGAGGTTGTTTCAAAACGACTTGATAAAGAGGTTTCATCAATTATTAAAAACGGATTCTCTATAATGTATATGGCGGCACAAAAGCTGGTTGCTTATAGTGAACAAAACGGATATCTTGTTGGTTCGCGTGGTTCGGTTGGTTCTTCCTTCGCGGCTACGATGGCAGGTATTTCTGAGGTTAACCCTTTACCACCACACTATGTTTGCCCGAAGTGTCGGCATAGCGAATTCTTCCAGGACGGTAGCGTTGGCTCGGGCTTTGACTTACCCGAAAAGAATTGTACCAAGTGCGGCACTCCATACATTCGCGATGGACACGACATTCCGTTTGAAACCTTCTTGGGCTTTAATGGTGACAAGGTTCCTGATATCGACCTTAACTTTTCAAACGAATTTCAAAACAGCGTTCAGGAGTACACCAAAACATTGTTCGGTGCGCAAAATGTGTTCAAGGCGGGTACTGTTTCTACAATAGCCGAAAAAACCGCATTCGGTTTTGTAAAGGCATATTGCGAGAAAAAGGAAATAACCTTAAGCCGTGCAGAAATGAATCGTCTTGCAGGGCTTGTTGAAAAGAGTAAAATCAAAACCACTACCGGTCAGCATCCTGCAGGTATGATAGTTGTGCCAAACGATAAAGAAATTTACGATTTCTGTCCCGTACAGCATCCTGCCGATGATGTTAATACGGATATAATAACAACCCACTTCGATTTCCATTCTATACACGATACCATTTTAAAGCTTGACGAGTTAGGACACGTTATTCCTACCACATACAAGTATTTGGAGGAGTATACAGGAATACCCGTAAGTGAGGTTACAATGAGCGACCCCGAGGTTTACAGTTTATTTACCTCAACCGAAGCTTTAGGTGTAACCCCCGATGATATTGATTCTAAAAACGGCACCTTCTGTCTGCCAGAGTTTGGTACTAACTTTGTTAGAGAAATGCTTTTGGACGCCCGTCCTCAAAACTTTTCCGACTTATTGCAGATTTCGGGTCTTTCCCACGGTACTGATGTTTGGTTAGGTA
This sequence comes from Acutalibacteraceae bacterium, assembly GCA_045594795.1. Taxonomy (GTDB): domain Bacteria; phylum Bacillota; class Clostridia; order Oscillospirales; family Acutalibacteraceae; genus UMGS1532. The sequence goes on from JAZNZF010000014.1 coordinate 59,740, forward strand.
ATGCTAAGGACCTAATCGATAACGGCACTTGTACAATTTCAAACGTTATCGGTACTCGTGATAATATAATGGTGTATCTGATGCATCAAGGGGTTGACCCCTCAACCGCATTTAAAATTACCGAGATTGTGCGTAAGGGTAAAGCTACTAAGCTTTTAACCGAAGAACATCTTAAAACAATGCGCGAGCATAATGTACCCGAGTGGTATATCAATTCGTGTATGAAGATTAAGTATATGTTCCCTAAAGCCCACGCAGCAGCATATGTTATTTCGGCTTTGCGCGTTGCTTGGTATAAGGTGCACCGCCCGTTAGAATTTTATTGCGCATATTTCACTGCCCGTCCGGAAGATGTTGAAGTAACTGTCTTAATGAAGGGCAGAGAAGCAGTCCGTAACTATATGCGTGAGATTAAGGCAAAGGGTAGGGAAGCGACTGCTAAAGAGACCGCGGTTTACAATAACCTTTTAATCTTTAACGAGATTATGGCAAGAGGAATTGAAATACTGCCTGTTGACCTAAATAAATCACACGCAACTAAATATGTTCCCGAAAACGGAAAGATGCGTTTGCCGTTTTGTGCGCTTTCGGGTGTAGGTACCAATGCTGCGGTTGCCCTTTATGAAGCTGCTAAAGCAGGTAAGTATATTTCTAAAGAGGAATTTCAGGTAGAGGCTGGTGTTTCTAAAGCGGTTATCGAAACCCTAAACAGCGTAGGTGCTTTAGATTCCTTGCCCGATACTAACCAAATTTCATTATTCTAAAAGTGTAGGTAAAAATATGTATTCTAAATTTTTTAACCCTTTTCCAACCTTAGAAACCGAGAGACTGATTTTGCGCAAGCTTAAAAAAAGTGATACTAAAGATTTATACGAGTATTGCTCGTCTCCTGTTTCTGCAAAGTATTCACTCTGGCAACCACACGAGGATATTGGTGTAACCCGCCAGTATATCTCGTGGCTCTTGCGTTCTTATAAGCGTGGTGAATATTTTACTTGGGGAATAGAGCTAAAAGAAAGCGGTAAGCTTATTGGCACTTGCAGCTTTACCTCTGTTGATAACGAGTATAAGGTAGCAGAAATCGGATATGGAATAGGCAACGCGTATTGGGGCAACGGCTATGCTGCTGAGGCGGTAAAGGCTGTGCTTGAGTACGGTTTTTGCACGGTTGGTTTTATCAGTATAAATGCAAAGATTATGAAGGAGAACGTTTCATCTGTGCGTCTTGCGTCTGCTGTTGGTATGGAATGCGATGGTCTTTTGCGCAACGGTATTTACTGCAAGGGCGAGGCACACGATCTTTATGTCTTCAGTATGCTTGATACCGACTATCAAAAGATAATCGACAGTAATGACAGCTTGCCTACAGACCAAGAATGTGATCCGCCAAAAGAAGATACCCCTAATGAATCAATAGAGGACGAAGTAGAGGAAGATAAAAATTAAATAAATTTAAGCACCGCAGAGAATTAATTACAAATCTGCGGTGCTTATTATATATATGTGTATAGTGTAACGATTAACCTAAGCAGAAGGCTCTTAATTATATATGCCATATTTTTACACATACGTAGTGTAACTTGCACAAACAATAATCAATAAACTCTAATTTCTTTGTAAAAGATAACAAATATTGTAACTTTTAAGGTAAAAAGGTTGCAATCTTGTTACAATTTGAGTATAATATCATTTGTTAGTAACAACTTTGTAACAATTAAACCGAAAGGATGATATTTGATGATAAGTGCAGCTTTGCGCTTTATGCATAAAGCGGTAGCATACATCAAAGAAATTATAATAAACAATAACTTAACAAAGCGCGCATTGGTACTTTTACCCGGTGTTGCATCATTTCTATTTGTTCTAATATTTATGTTTACGTTTAATGTAAGTGTTGCAACCGCCGTAAGTTATAACGGAGAAACTATTGGCTATGTTTCGTCGGAGTCGGTTTATACCGAAACTATCGAGCGCATTGAAACCAATATGGACGATAAAGCAAAGGCTCAGCTTAGAACTATTAAAGCTAAGGGTAGCATTACTGCTGGTACCGAGCTTATGGATAAAGAAAGCTTAGAGAAAGCTATCGTTGATAGCATTGATAGTGTAGAAGCTTGCTATGTTCTATACCGCAACTCCGAGGCTTTTGCAGTTTGCAAAACAAGTGATGAGTTGCAAAAAGCTTTGGATAAGTATTTGAGTAAAAAAGCTAAAAGTCTTAACGATGCTACTTTTGTTGACACCTTTAAAATTGAAAAAGAATACCGCACCTATGATTCATTAACTAACACCGACGAGGTATTTAAGCTTTTAGTTGATAACAAGGTAGCAGTAGCGGGAACTAAAACCGAAACCATAACCAAAAAAATTCCCTACAAAACAGTAACTAAAAAAAGCAGTAAGTATAATAAGGGAGAAAAGGTTATTCTCAAAAAGGGTGTTAAGGGCGAAAAAACTATTGAAAGGATAGTATACTATTCGAACGGCAAAGCTGTTAATACTCGAATTATAAGTTCAAATGTAACTAAAAAAGCTACCGAAGAAGTTATCGTTGTTGGTACATCCGAAAACTCATTCACGTTGTCATATCCGTTTTCTAAAAACGCAGGTAGTTATATTACATCACCTTATGGCGATTATCGTGGATATTACTACCATCAGGGTATTGATATAATAGCTCCTTACGGAACTGAGATACTTGCTTGTGCAGGAGGAACGGTTGTCGAGGCACAGTATTCTCCGTATGGATGGGGAAACAATGTTGTAATTGACCACGGCAACGGCATGAAAACAAGATACGCCCATTGCAGCAGCCTTAACGTTTCGGTTGGGCAAAAGGTTGCAAGGGGAGAGGTTATAGGTTTTGTCGGTGCTACAGGTGATGCTGACTGTAACCACTTGCACTTAGAACTTGTAAGCGGCGGCGCACGAATAAATGCGGCAAACTATTTCATTAACTAATAATAAATATTTGGCTATCGCAAGGATATCTTGCGATGGCCTTTTTGTTATAATAAAAAGATATAAATGTTTTTTGTAGTTATACAATTTTTATCTTCAAATACTAAGTTTAAAAAATTTGAAAAAATTTACAAAAAGCCCTTGACTATTGATTAATTAGAGGTTATACTTGTAGAATACGATAAGTATGGGTTAATCTGCGATAATATGCTGTTTTGTCGGTTAATACGTTTGTTTATGCGGTAAAATAGCCGATTATCCCTTAAAAAAAGCAGGTTGTTAATCAATGAAGGAGTGATCAATGTTTATGGCATCAACGGTACAGGTTAAACCGGTAAGTCTTGGAAACAACGAAAGAATGACTTTTTCGAAAATCAACGAGGTTATTAAAATGCCTAACCTTATTGAAATTCAGAAGGATTCTTACGAATGGTTTTTAAACACTGGTTTGTCAGAGGTCTTCCGTGATATGTCGTCCATTACAGATTACACTGGTAATCTTGTGCTTAACTTTATAAGCTACCGTTTGGACGATAAGCCTAAGTATACTGTTAAGGAGTGTAAGGAAAGAGATGCAACATACGCTGCACCTCTGCGTGTTCGTGCACAGCTTCTTAACAAAGAAACCGGCGAAATAAAAGAGAACGAAGTGTTTATGGGTGATTTCCCGCTTATGACCGAGTCGGGCACGTTTGTTATTAACGGCGCAGAGCGTGTTGTTGTATCACAGCTTGTTCGTTCACCTGGCGTTTATTACGATTTGGAAATTGATAAAACAGGTAAAAAATTATTCAATTCAACAGTTATACCTAATCGCGGTGCGTGGCTTGAATATGCTACAGAGCAAAGCGATAGCTATATTGTGCGCATTGATAAAAACCGTAAACTTTTAATCACTACCTTTGTAAGAGCATTGGATTTTGCTTGCCAGAAATTCCATCTTGGCTTTTCTACAAAAACCAATCAGGATATAATTGAACTTTTGGGTGAAGATGCACGCTTGCTTCTTACTCTCGAAAAGGATACAGTTGCAACTGCTGAAGATGCACTTATTGAAGTTTACAGAAAGCTTCGCCCAGGCGAGCCTGCTACTGTAGACGGTGCTATGTCTCACCTTAATAACCTTCTTTTCGACGAGCGCCATTATGACCTCTCAAAAGTTGGTAGATACAAATATAATACTAAACTTTCTGCCGTTTCTCGTCTTACAGGCAAGGTGCTTTCGCGCCCTGTTGTTAATACTGTTACCGGCGAGGTTGTTGCCGATGCAGGTATTCGCGTAACAAAAGAAATGGCACGCGAGTTTGAGGCACAGGGTATATCTCAATTCTATGTAAACGTTCTCGATAACGAAGGCGAGGAACACGAGGTTAAGGTTCTTTCCAATGGTATGGTAGACCTTCGTGACCACGTTTCTAAAGAGGTTTACGAGGCAGTTCAAGACCTTATTTATGATAAGGTTTCTTTCCGCGTACTTCAGTACCTAAAAGATTGTTGTGGTAACGACGAGGACCTTATTGAAGCAATTAAAATCAATATGTCCCCCGAAACCGACCCCGACGATGAAATCAAATCACACGGTATGCTTGTATCCAACTACATTACTCCCGATGATATCTTTGCTACCGTTAACTATCTTATTAACTTAAATTACGAGAATATGGGCAATACTGACGATATCGACCATCTTGGCAACCGTCGTATCCGTTGCGTTGGTGAGCTTTTACAGAATCAGTTCCGTATCGGCTTTGCACGTATGGAAAGGGTTATCCGCGAGAAAATGACTCTACAGTCGCAAGACCTTGATACTATGACTCCACAGTCACTTATCAACAACCGTCCTGTTACTGCCGCAATTAAAGAGTTCTTTGGCTCATCACCCCTTTCACAGTTTATGGACCAGACCAACCCATTATCAGAGTTAACACACAAGCGT
>JAZNZF010000015.1:0-3721 GCA_045594795.1 Acutalibacteraceae bacterium
TCCGGCAAGGTACGATTGTACTGCCGCTATCTTTAATTCAGCACTATACTTCTTGTTTTTACGCATAAAAATAACCCCTTAAAGTAGTCTTGAAAACTTTTTGTTTTTTCAAGTGTCTACTCTAAGGGGATTATATCAAAACCGCTGCTTTTTTTGTATATAATACTATTTTATTCCATTTCAAACTGTGGTACGTATTCGTCGTAATCCTTGGTGTTGCGTTTTTTGTAGCCTTTTAAAACTGAATCTTTTGGTAACTCTTTGTTCACTTTTTTCAAAGTGGGGTATATACCGCACTTTGCACAAGGAGCTAAAAGGTTGTTACTGTTTTTGCACAAAGGACAAACCCAACGGTTACCACGATAAACCGAAACATCGGAATTGGCATATTTATAAAAACGGTTGGAACGAATAAGCTTACGTAAAAAGAAAGCGACTATGGTAACTACCGCAATAGAACAGCCGATTATTACGTAAACCGCGCTATTGCCCTCGGTTTTGCCGCCGCCTTCGAATACCACAAAGTATATAAGTAAGTAGGCAATAATTAGCGGTATAACAAAAATCCCGTATTCGCGTATAGGTGTCCACACAAGCGAAAATGCGGTTTCGTTTTTTGGTGTTTTATAATATTTTTTGTATCTTTCTTTATTTGAAACCTCGATACGATTGGTTGGTTGCATAAGAGTACTCCTTGCTTTTTTTCTTAAAAGCATTATAACACATAATTAGAAAAAGTTCAAGAAAGCATTGATGTTCTGTGATATGCACAGAGTGATATTTTATTCGCCTATAACTACTAAAAGCAATAAAACTCGGCTTATAGCCAAATATAACTGCGAAGCAATATAACTCGACGTAAGGCGAATAAAACAAGCCAAGTATCCTTGCGGGTACTTGGCCTGCTTTTTGGTTGATTTATAATTAATATGTAATATTCAATTCTTCGCAAAGGGTGGTGATAATTTTGTTAGCCACAGCTTCGTAGCCTTCTGTTGTAAAATGCACACCGTCGCCACACAAAAGCTGGGGGTTTTCTGCTGATAGGGTATATAGGTCGATAACCTTAAGGCCGTACTGCTTTGCTAAATCTAAAGCTGCCGCGTTGCGATTTTTAACCCTTATTTCGCGGCTTTCTTTATCACTGCCATTTGGAATATATGTTTTGCTTACAACATTGGTGGTAAGCACTATAAATAGGGGAGTTCCCTTAAACTCTTCTAAAAGGAATTCTATAAAATCCTTATAGTGCTTTTTATATTCTGTTTTATCGTCAAGGTGCCAACCGTGTAAGCCGTTGTTAATAATTATTGCATCTCTGCGTGGCTGCTGTGCTGCGAAAAGCTTTACAGAGTCTTTAAGGAATGGGTTATCAAGTGCTTTTGATGTACCAAAGCCATCAAACAAAAGCTTTTCACCCGTAGCAATAGTAGCAACACGACGGGTACCGCACGAAATAGAATCGCCAATATACAAAAAGCGAGGCGAGGTAGTGTCGGCGGTGTGGTCTATCCAAGTATTATCCCATTCAAAAGTTTCTAAAGGGGTAGATATATCTTTTTCTTCGTATGTGAAATTACTCATATTTAACACCTCAAGAAAATTATACATTAAGTGCCAGTATTTGTAAATACTGCAAAACAAAAAAGCACCAATATTCTTTATGAATATTATCGAAAAAAGTTTACAATAAAAAATTGTAAAATAAAACATCTTTTTAGAAAAAACAAATTGACAATAAATGTAATATAAAGTAAAATATACTTGAATTCGGTCAAAAAATAGCAAAGCGAAAGGAATTATCCCTATGAATTCAATGTTAAGTTTCTGGGGCCAAATGACAGCTAATCCACTACTGTTTATTGCAGTGGTATTAACACTTGGCGTTATTTTGGTAAACGGGTGGACCGATGCTCCTAACGCTATAGCCACCTGCGTTGTAACGAGATGTATGTCTCCAAGGGCCGCAATACTAATGGCTGCGGTGTTCAACTTCTTGGGCGTTTTTGTAATGACTCTTATCAATGCAACGGTTGCCGAGACTATTACTAAAATGGTCGATTTCGGGTCCGATCCCGATATGGCGATAATCTCATTAAGCGCTGCGCTTTTTGCAATTGTGCTTTGGGCTACACTTGCGTGGGTGTTTGGTATACCTACAAGTGAGAGCCACGCTTTAATAGCCGGTCTTACAGGTAGCGCAATAGCACTACATAACAGCCTTAGCGGTGTAAACGGCGGCGAATGGATAAAGGTAATATACGGTATAGGTATTTCGGTTGCTCTTGGTTTTGGCCTTGGCTGGCTTACCTGTAAGCTGGTTACAATGCTATTCTACAAAGCGGACCGCCGTAAAACCGAACCCTTCTTTAAAGGTGCGCAAATTATGGGTGCTGCTTCAATGGCATTTATGCACGGTGCGCAAGATGGGCAAAAATTTATGGGCGTTGTACTGCTTTGTGTATATATGTCTAAAGGACAGGCACTGCCCAACGATATTGATATAGCTAACGATTACTTATGGCTTATGGTGCTTTGCTCGGTTGTTATGGCAGCGGGTACTGCAATGGGCGGTAAAAAGATTATCAAGTCGGTTGGTATGGATATGGTTAAGCTTGAAAAATATCAAGGCTTCTCGGCAGATATTGCAGCGGCTATCTCACTTTTGTTCTGCTCGGTGTTCAGCCTGCCCGTATCTACAACCCACGCAAAAACCACCTCTATTATGGGCGTTGGCGCGGTAAAACGTGTGTCTGCAATTAACTTTTCGGTTGTAAAAGAAATGGTGCTTACTTGGGTGCTAACCTTCCCAGGTTGCGGACTTGTAGGTTTCTTAATGACAAAATTATTTATGTACATATTTACTTGATAAAAGGGGAATGAAAAATGGCTAAAGGCGATAAATTTTATTTTGATAATTTTAAAGAAAGCACCTCACTTTCTAAAAAAGCGGCTTTGTACCTTGTAGAATGTCTTGAAAATTATAATCCAGACAACATTGAGGAAATGCTTAAAAAGATGCACGAAATCGAGCATAGCGCAGACCAGAAAAAGCACGAGATGAATGCGGCACTTATTAAGGCATTCGTTACACCTGTTGACCGTGAAGACTTAGCTATGTTAAGCCATAACCTCGACCAAGTAACAGATAAAATCGAGGAAATATTGCAAAAGCTATATATCTACAATATTAGAACAATCGAGCCTCATATAGTCGAGTTTGCTAAAAAAATTGTTAAATCCTGTGAACTACTCTGCGAGCTTATTGACGAGTTTGAGAACTTCAGACGTTCCAAGAAAATTCAGTCCTTAATCATTTCTCTTAACGACGTAGAGGAAGAGTGCGACCAAATCTATCTCACCTCTATGCGCGAGATTACAAAGAACCCTGCCGACGTTTATACAGCAATTTCTTTGTGTAAGATTTACGACTGCTTTGAGGCTTGCGCCGACGCCTGCGAACACGCAAGCGAGTGCGTAGACACAGTTATAATGAAAAACACCTAGGGTAGAGTGATAAATCCGAACCCGCCTTAAAGCGGCTTATTTTAGCACTTTTCGCCCTATTGTGTCTTGCAATGCACAAAGCATTCCTTCGCCCCAATAGAACGAAAATCATCCAAAATCTTCTCGCTTTAAGGTCGAAGATTTTATAAAGAGAGGATTTTTGTTCTATCGAGGCACAAAACGTAGCAAATACTTTGTGTATTTGCGAGTATTT